>NZ_JBTLMO010000082.1:0-26370 GCF_054462255.1 Streptomyces sp. SD15
CCACCTCGGCCTACTCCAACTCGCCTGCAGCATCATCTGCTTGAGACGACTCCGAACCTCATTCTGAAACGATCAGTTAACCGCGGCAGGCCAGGACGGCACGTACCGCTGCTGGGCCGCGGCCTATCCGCTGCACGAGACCAATTCGGTCCTCTTGGGATCGCACGATGCGACGAGCCCCCGCCTCGCGGTGCGATGGCTTCGAGAGCGCGCGAGGAACGTCACGGACCAGCTCGACATGGCATACGCCCAGCCGGGCCGCTACTGGCTGCGGAACGAGACCGAGCACGAACGAGCCCTCGCCTACCTGACAACGGGCACGGCCTACCAACTCACCCTGCACGACGAGAACACGCGCTACGTCCTCGTGGCCTACCCGCAGGGAGCCGCCTCGTGAACGGATACACCCGCGGCTTCTGGTGCGAATGCTGGACCGAAGACCTCACCAAGGCACGACAGTCGACCTTCCGCGGCTCCTTCGATGCCCACTCGGCCGGACAAGCAGACCGCTGGATAGCGATCGCACTGCGCACCATCACGCCAGCCCTGGACCCCAGAGCCTCCGACGAAGCCTGGGACTGGCTGTACGAGGGCCGCATCGAGACGAGAAGGGCTCTCCTGTGCTCGGAACCCTGCACGGTCACGATCAACCAAGGCGGCACACGCATCACTTGGACAGCCCGACCAGCGCTCTTCCTACCCCTGGCGCACCGGCGAAGCCTTGAACTTCCAACCTGCGCATACGACTTCAAGCCCTGCACCAAGTACTGAGTTACAACTTTCTCTACCGGTTCAAGGCGGCTCGCTCCGCTCCCCGCGCGCGGCCCGGCCCCCGGCCGGGCCTGCGCTCCTGTCTCCGCCCCGCTCCAGCCCGGCCGGCACCCGTGCCGCGCGCACAGCAATCCGCCACCTGTTGCCAGAGAAGGGGTACGTCGTGGCTGGGGCCTCTGTGGACCCTAATCTGCGAGAACACCGGTTCGGTTGCGGTCAACTCCTTACGATGTCCTTATGGCAGAAGCATCCGACCGCGTTGGAATCAACATCCTTGCCACGTGCGGTACCTGTGATCAAGTGGTCATGGCGGTGGTGGAAGGAACGCTGATCGAGAGAAATCAAGAAAAAGGACTTCCAACTCTTCTTCAACTCGCACGATGCCTTAAATGCGGAGATGGCCTTCTCGCCTTGGAAGAGGACTATGGGAACGGCTGGGATGGGGACTCAGTCACAGTTTGGCCCAACACCCAAAGAGTGCTCAGTTGGCTCATCCCTGAATCACTGAGACGACAGCATGAGGAAGCCCATCGTTGCTTTTCAGTTAAGGCGTATACGGCTACCGTTGTCATGGTGCGTCGAACATTGGAAGGAGTATGTATCAATCAAGGCGTTAGTAGGCGATCGCCGCTGATGCGTATGCTGGAAGAGCTGAAAGAAAGCGGCAAGATCGACGGGCGCCTTCTGGAATGGAGTCAAGCTCTCCGAATGCTAGGAAACGAAGGCGCACACTATAGCGACAAGCTCGTGACTCAAGATGATGCCGCCGATGCCCTTGCACTCGCAGAAGCGTTGATGGACTACCTGTACGTCTACTCGGCACAGTTTGATAAGTTCAAAGAGCGGCGCGAAGCCAAGGGGTAATGCATCAGCGGACAGACAAACTTCGCCACCCGTCAACCGTCTTAATCGCATCCTGCAACTTAGTGAACCCGATCCTCCCTGGCTTGATTGCCTTCCTCAATGGAACGCTCATAATTTCCATGGTCTTCAACATCTCCAGAATTTCTGCCAGTCCGTCCACGAAGGCTTGAAGGTCCGAGGAGCCTTGAGTGATATCCCCGATGATCTTTTCTGCGATCTCGGCACCGTGTGAAGTGTTGACGCCAACCAGTTGGCCTACCATCGAGCGCAGTAGAGCATCTGCGCTGGTGACTGACTGCGCGAGGGTGGCGGCGCTACTCTGAAGCTTCAGAGACGGCTCTTCTACGGCCTTCGCCATTGTCACCGATTGTGCCCGCAAAACCGCTGGCGAAGTGACGCCGAACTTTTTCATTTCATCCTGAACGATCGTGCACCACGTAGTTAGATCTTGCGTGGCCTCCTCCATTTCGGGCGTAAGGCGTTCTCCGATCTGATTCAATTCGTCAAAGTGTTGAAAAAGGTCAAAGTCTTCGTCGCTGCCCGCCGCCTCAGAGGTAGATCCACCGACTTCGACGTCTGCAAGGCTTTTCTCTGCGCGCGAGATGACGCTAACAAGCTTGTCGGTGATTCTCGAAAGCGCCTCCCTCCATTCTCTGGTCCCACGGCCAGCCAAAAAAGCTTCTTCCAGGTTTTCGAATTGCAGGGACTCGATCAGTCGCACTTCAGGCATTTGGCTATCCGAGGTAATGCCGCTCGCCCCGAGGATTACGATAGGGAGAATCAGGTATCCGGCTCCCAGTAGTTCCGCGGTTCCGTGAAAAGCGTTCAATTCTTCGCGGCAGGCGGGGCGATTGAAGTATTGCATCGTGATGATGGGCATGAAAATGGAGGCCCCTCGCAGCTCGGAGTCGATTCTGCGCCTCCAATCTGATCCCCAGCCGATGCTTTCTCGGTCAAAGAAAATCTCAAGCGCGCCGCCCGTCTTGGCGACATAGAAGCTCCGCAAGTCTTTGGTGAAGTGCTCTACTGCCTGGTTAAGCAGCTCGTCATCAAGATGTGCGTAGCTCACAAAAATTCGGTTTCCTTGACCAGTGGGGCTGACGTCCATGTTTCCTCCGCTGTGCGGTTTGTGCGTGCTGGCAGGATGCATTGTGCCGCTTTGGTGGTCGCAAGGTAGGTAAAACCAAAAAGGATCAAGGTTCAGCAGGGGGCATGTCCGACCTATGCCAGATCCCGCGGGTAACCATGGGAAACACGGAGATGCAGTCGGCGGCCCACTGGGTGCCAGCGCCGCTTCGCCGCAGGCCAAGCCGACCCAAGGCGAGGGCTCCGAAACCGTCGTCACGGGTCGGCCGTCGCGACTTGCTCTGGTCGACGACACCAGTAACGTGGCTGAGGCCGGTAGGGGTGCAGCGAGACATACGCGCGCCTGGTCAGTCGGCTGACCCGCCGTCGTGGCTGACTGTCGTCGGCTGAGGCTCAGACGGGCCGTATCGAAGATGCCCGCCATCAGCCGACCAGCAGACCGCGAACTGATCGAAGCTGGGCCGTCCCTGGGCCGTCCGACGCCAGTCGGCGGCAACCAACAACGACCAATGACGACCCCTCAGGTACGCACGAGAACTCCCCTGACCAGCGAAAAAGAAAGCTCACCAAGATCCCCGACAAGACCCAGGGCAAGAAGAAGTAAGACGGACTGATCAAGCCCCCTACCGGCGGGTTCTCCGCTGGTAGGGGGCTTTTGGGTGGGCCTGGGCCGTCCCTCTGCGGCGCGGCCTGCCTCCTGTCTGCGCCCCGACTGGCCGCGCCCGTCGGCGCGCTACGTGCAGCGGGCAGAAGGTGGGAGAAAACCCTCTGTGGCAGGGGCGGTCGGCTCCACGCTCGACCGGTGGCTCGGGGCTACTCCTGCCAGTCGGCTGTGGCGGCAGCGCGCTCCTGCCACAGCGTCACACCCGGACCACTCGGCTCCCAACGGTGGCAGAACTGCCTCAGAGCCTCGCATCTGGCCAGCATGGCGGCCCTGCGGACCGGCCAGGGCGGACTCACGGCCCGGCCGTCGGTGAGGAAGCGGCAGCCACGACCGCCGACACCTCGCGGAAGGCTGTCGATCATGGTCTCGGGGTCGGGATAGTTGGCGTAAGATGGAGCAATACGACGCGGGGTGGAGCAGCTCGGTAGCTCGCTGGGCTCATAACCCAGAGGTCGCAGGTTCAAATCCTGTCCCCGCTACTGAAACCTGAGGGGCCGGCACGATGTGCCGGCCCCTCAGGTGTGTCCAGCCCCGGGGCACGCGGCGTTACAGCACGCGCGCCGCTGCTGTGATCAGGGGGTGAGGTCCCGTACGCGGACCGGTTCGCCGGTCCACCGGTGCGGGGCGGTGGTGGCGATGATCGCGCCGTCGGGACGGTCCTGGGTGGGCTGCGCCGTGTACTGGCTGTGCGCCGCGGCCCAGGTCTTCTGCCGGGCGAGGGCCAGGGCGGCCGCCAGGTCCAGGTCGAGGACGGTGATGCCGGGAAGGAAGGCCAGTTACTCGGCGCCCAGAAGATTCTGGGCGATACCCAACCCGACCCCTGATCTCCCAACAACCTCGCAGACGCTCGCCGGGGCAACCGCCCATGTACTGCAGCGCCCTCCAGAACCTTCGTAGCGACCGCTATGACCTCCCCAGGCCGATCCACATTCAGAGCTACGGATCAGAAGGTGGCCGTACCGGCCGCCAGTTCGGGGGCCAGGGCACTTCCTGTAGAGATGTCATCTCGGCGACCCCCAGACCCTGCCGGGCCTGCTCGTAGAACGCGGCCCGCGCAGACCTGTAGTCGCCGAAAGCTTCGGCCCAAGTTGTGGTGTCTCCCGGCATCTGCCCGCGAGCCAGCCATTCGAGGTGCCAGAGGCACCGGTTGAGTGCTCGCACCGCATCAGCGGTATCTGCGTCGGCGAGCAATCTCATGGGTTCCACCATGGCTGATCGTCGGCGCTCGGCGGTTGCTGCTTCTTCCAGCGCACCGTTGGTTGATTCAAGGGGTGCCGGGTGATCGGTCAGGTTGCGGCCGGCGGCCAGTCGCAGGTAGTAGTTGGCGCACTCCTTCACCGCATGACCGTAGTCGCTGTAAGCCTGAAGCAGACGCTCGTCCCAGCGCGTTGCCTGCTGTCTACGCCACCGACTTCGCTCAGTCATGGCTCCAGCGGCGTACGACATCACGCCGCCGACAACTACCCCAAGAAGTGTCGGTAGTTGGTCCGCAAGTCCACTCACTTGCCCCCCCGGTTGCTCAACTACTTGGCACTCATACCCGTGCGCAGGCTGCCGGCCTTCATGGACTCACGGATTTGATCCCCGCCGGGCCGTCTGTGGGCCGTCCGAGGCCGCTCAACAGTGGCCGACGCAAGAAGAAGCGAGAAGAGCGATCACGCCCCCTACCCGCGGTTCCACCGTGGGTAGGGGGCGTGTTGGTCGTGCCGGGGATGTCTCTGGCCGTCAGTAATCAGGAGCGAGCCGTTTTCGGGGTGGACGAATCGCTCTTGGACGCAGAGGGCTCCGGAGGTGCGGGGCAGGGGCGCTGCCGGTGGCGGGACATGCTCTGGCGTGGTGGCCGGGTCAGGGTGATTTGCCTGACCAGTTGCTGGAAGCAGGCCAGGGACGCGAGGGCGGGTAGGGCTGCTGCGGCGATGCCGGTGAAGGTCCTGTCGGCCTCGGCCACGCAGAGCATCATCGCCATGGAGGAGAACAGCAGGACGACGAACCACGAGTGCAGAGCGCGGCGTTGGTGCAGGGCCGTCCGCAGGATGGAGAGCGAGGCCACCATCCAGGGGCCGTAGACCAGGAGAGGCCACCAGGGAAGCGTGCCGCTCTGCGTACCGGACGCGATGCGCTGCAGCGGTGCGTAGGCCACCATGCCGCCGAAGACGCTCACTATCGACACGATGACGGCAGAGAGCGCGGCGATCACAAAGCTGACGGTCTGCAACCACGTGAAGCGGAGTTTGCGGACTCTCACCTTCCGATGTCCGGCGGAAGAGCGTCGGATGGGCGGCAGTTCGGCAGTGATCTGTGCCAGGTTTTCCATCGGGTCGCCGGTCAGGACGACACCGGATGACGGCTCGCTGCGAGGTGGCGGCACGACACCCGCCTGCTCCGCCGCCGCGGCATCCTGCAGGAGATACGTGAGTTCCTCGACCGGGTCCCAGCCCTGATCCAGGGAGGCCCCCGAGTGCATGGTGTCGACAGGGCTCCTGTGCCGGCCGGTACGTGACCCGGGGGGATATGTATCGGGATACCGTTCATCTTGTGTGAAGGAGAGATCCGGGTAGTCGTCATTCACGGGAATCCGCCCCTCCGTCACGTACGGGAAGCGTGGCAGCCGGAGCGTCCTTGGTCGTTCCACCGCCGGCTGAGTTCCTCCTGGGCCGCGTCCAGCAGCGTCAGAAACTCACTGAGCAGCGACTCGGTGGCCCACAGCTCGACCCGCGCACCGCCTCCGTGCAAGGTGCCGCAGGCGTCAGGTGATGAGTACGCCGCGGCAGGCGTGTAGGTGTAGCGCCCCGCTGTCACAGCACGGGGCACGAGCAGATTCTCCGCTGCGACTCGGGAGTGGGGCGAGCCAGGAAGCCTTACTTTCGTCATATTCCGCTAACGCTGCCCCCCTCCTCCGGATGCGCGCCAAATGAGTGAGCGTAATACGCGAAAGCGTTAACGAGGGCTCTATTAATTAATCCAACCGTACCGGGCCCGGTACGGCGAAGATTCAAGCGGGTTGTCTTTTGAATTCTCGGTCAGGCATAAGTATTCGCGGTCGCCGGACAGGGTTCGGAGACATGTGGCCAGATCGCGGAGGGAACCGGCCTCCCGGGCCCTGGGGCACCTCCCACGCCCTTGAGGCAGTGGGGGAGCGCCCAAGACCGTTCGGGGCGTGCGGCTGAGCGGACGCACGCCCGCTCAGTCCAGAGGAACGGTGTCAGATCGACAGCGGTACCGGATGGATCTCGTCCGCCTTGTGGCCGGCGCGTTCGTGGATGCGCTGGACCGCTTCGGCCGACGGGGCGTCGGAGAGGCAGTAGACGGTGCCGGACTTCGGGTCCGCCCATGCCCTCTCGAAGTGCACGCCCTCGTCCTTCTCTATGGCGAGGTCGGCCTTGTGGGCTGCTCGTAGTTGGTCGGCCGTGATGCCGGTCATCCCGTGGTGTACGTCCATGTACTGAGCCATGGCCTCGTACCTCCCTTTTCGAGTGTGCTTGCCCGCTCCCTCGCTTCCACTCCTTCTCTTTCTTCCTCCTCCTTCCTTCTCTTCCATGCTGCGCCTGCACGGCGGTAGGGGGCGAACGTAAGCAGAAGGGCCCCGTCAGGTGACGGGGCCCTTCTGCGCGTACGTACGTGATCAGCCGCACTGACACGGATTGCCGGACTGGCATCCGCACTGGCAGCCGGAGCCGCAGCCGCAGGCGCCGAACAGGGGGAGGCTCTTGACCTCGGCGGGCTGTTCGGTGTCGCGGTCCCGGGTCGGGTCGGGCGTGGCGGGGGAATCGGCCATGAGGTCCTCCCTCAATGAGGCCTCGAAGAGGCAAGAAGCGGCAATGAGGCATCGAGGCTGGTGCCTGCCTCCCATTGCATGCCCGCCCCGCCGGGCTCATCAACGGCGCATCAACGGCGCATTGAGGTTCGCGTGCGCTCCCGGAGTGGAGAGGTCAGGCCCCCTCCACTCCCGTCACCGGCTGGATGTCCTGCTGGAGCTCGTCCGCGTGCTCGCCCGTCACCAGGTACACGACGCGCTTGGCGACGGACACCGCGTGGTCGGCGAAGCGCTCGTAGTAGCGGCCGAGGAGGGTGACGTCGACAGCCGTCTCTATGCCGTGCTCCCAGCGGTCGTCCAGCAGGTGCTGGAAGAGCGTGCGGTGCAGGAGGTCCATCTCGTCGTCGTCCTGCTCCAGCTGGAGGGCGAGGTCGACGTCCTTGGTGATGACGACCTCGGCCGCCTTGGCCATCAGGCGCTGGGCGAGCTGGCCCATCTCCAGGATCGTGGCGTGCAGGTCCTGCGGGACCGCGCGCTCGGGGAAGCGCAGCCGGGCCAGCTTCGCCACGTGCTGGGCCAGGTCGCCGGAGCGCTCCAGGTCGGCGGACATACGGAGCGAGGTGACGACTATGCGGAGGTCCGTCGCGACCGGCTGCTGGCGGGCCAGCAGAGCTATCGCCCGGGCCTCCAGCTCGTGCTGAAGGTCGTCGACCTTGTCGTCGGCCGCGATCACGCTCTCGGCCAGCTTCAGGTCGGCGTCGAGGATGGCCGTCGTGGCGCGTCCGATCGCCGACCCGACGAGCCGGGCCATCTCGACCAGGCCCTCGCCGATCGAGTCAAGTTCCTCGTGGTACGCGTCACGCATCTGGTTGTCCCTCTCATACGTCAGTTTGGGGGTCTGGGGGCTGGGCTGCCTCTACCGCCGGGCCGGGCCCGTTAACCCCACGCTCCCAAGGTCGGGGTCGTACGCGTCCGTTTCCGTCACCCCAAATGAACCAACTCTAGCTCCTAGGTGAACTCTGGGCGACGAGTGTTCGAGCTCGCACCTCGATGGCTGTGGCCTGGCGTGGCGACATGCCTAACCTGGGGGCATGGACGTGAACGCGGCAGTCGCCGCAGCGGCAGCGATCGCCGGAGTACTTACCGGTGTCATCGCCATGCTGGCGTTCCGCTGGAGCGAGCGCGACCAGAAACGCCCCACCCGCACCTCTCTGCATACCGACCCGGTGCTTCCGCCGGGCGTCGACACGGTTCTCTCCGTACTCCGGTCCTCGGCCGTCGTACTCGACGAGGCCGACGCCGTGGTCAAGGCCAGCTCCGCCGCGTACGCCCTCGGGCTGGTGCGCGGCGGCAAGCTCGCCGTCGAGCCGATGCTTCAGATGGCGCGTGACACCCGTCGGGACGGGGAGATACGCCAGGTGGAGCTCGATCTCCCGAGGAGGGGGACCGGACGGGGGGAGGCCCTCGCCGTCTCCGCACGCGTGGCGCCCCTCGGCTCCCGGCTCGTGCTTCTCCTGGTGGAGGACCTGACGGAGGCCCGCCGCATAGAGGCCGTACGGCGCGACTTCGTCGCGAACGTCAGCCACGAGCTCAAGACTCCCGTCGGCGCGCTCTCCCTTCTCTCCGAAGCTGTCATGGACGCCTCCGACGACCCCGAGGCCGTCGAGCGCTTCGCCGGGCGCATGCAGATAGAGGCCACCCGGCTCACCAACCTCGTACAGGAGCTCATCGACCTGTCGCGAGTGCAGAACGACGATCCCCTCGAGGACGCCGAGCCCGTACGTGTGGACGAGCTGGTCGCCGAAGCCATCGACCGGTGCCGCCATCAGGCCGGCACCAAGCAGATCACCATGGCCGCGGGTGGCACCGCCGACCTGAGTATCTGGGGGAACCGGGGCCAGCTGGCCGCCGCCCTCGGCAACCTCGTCGAGAACGCCGTCAACTACTCACCCGCCCGAACCCGGGTGGGCATAGCCGCGCGCCGGGTGACCGCGCCCGGCGGAGACCTCATCGAGGTCGCCGTGACCGACCAGGGCATCGGCATCTCCGAGAAGGACCGAGAGCGCGTCTTCGAGCGCTTCTACCGCGTCGACCCGGCCCGCTCCCGCCAAACGGGCGGTACGGGCCTCGGTCTCGCGATCGTCAAGCACGTGGCCGCCTCGCACAGCGGGGAGGTCACGGTGTGGAGCTCCGAGGGACAGGGCTCCACCTTCACTCTGCGGCTGCCCGAGGCGGCCATGGCCCGCGACCGCGTGACCGACCACCACATGCCCGGACTCGACGAAGAGGACGAGACCGAGCAGCCCGACGGGACGACCACCGTCACATCCCCGTATGAACCGCTTCCTGCCCCGGAGGTCCTTCCGTGACCCGTGTGCTCGTCGTCGAGGACGAGGAGTCCTTCTCCGACGCCCTGTCGTACATGCTCCGCAAGGAGGGCTTCGAGGTCGCCATCGCGACCACCGGGCCCGACGGACTCGACGAGTTCGAGCGCAACGGCGCCGACCTCGTCCTCCTCGACCTGATGCTGCCGGGGCTGCCCGGCACGGAGGTCTGCCGCCAGCTGCGCGGCCGCTCCAACGTCCCGGTGATCATGGTCACCGCCAAGGACAGCGAGATCGACAAGGTCGTGGGCCTCGAAATAGGAGCCGATGACTACGTCACCAAGCCGTTCTCCTCGCGCGAGCTGGTCGCCCGTATCCGGGCCGTCCTGCGCCGTCGTGGGGAGCCCGAGGAGGTCACTCCGGCCGCCCTCGAGGCCGGTCCGGTCCGGATGGACGTCGACCGCCACGTGGTCACCGTGTCCGGCTCCAAGGTCGACCTCCCCCTGAAGGAGTTCGACCTGCTGGAGATGCTGCTGCGCAACGCGGGCCGCGTCCTCACCCGCATGCAGCTCATCGACCGGGTGTGGGGCGCCGACTACGTCGGCGACACCAAGACCCTCGACGTCCACGTCAAGCGCCTGCGCGCGAAGATCGAGCCGGACCCGGGAGCGCCCAGGTATCTGGTGACCGTTCGAGGCCTCGGCTACAAGTTCGAGCCGTAAACCGACACTGAGTAGGACGTACCTACGGCAAAGGGCGGCACCCCTCGGGGTCCCGCCCTTCGTGCGTGGTCGGTCAGTGTTCGGAAGCCGACTCCGAGGCCGTCCCCGTGCCGGCGGCGTCAGTGGCGGTGTCCGTGGCCGTTGCCGTGGCGGTCGCGTTCGACGACGCCTCGCCGTTCGGCGTGCCCGACTCGGACGCCGAGGCCGACGACTCCGGCGACGTGGAGGCGGTCGCTCCCGGCGCCGCCGGGATCTCGCTCGGTCCCCACTTGGAGAAGTAGCTCTCGGCCGGGACGACGAACGCGCGCAGGCTCACGTCACCGGTCTCGCTGAAGCTGAAGGTGACCTTCTGGGCGTTGCCGTCCTTGACGGACTCACCGGGGTCGGTCAGCGCGGCGGAGGCGTTGTTCTCGCCGCCGAGGATGACGGAGCCGCCGGCCGGGATGGTCAGCTTGCCCTTCCCCTCGGCGGGCGTGATCTCGGCGCTGCCGTCGCCCTCGACGCTGATCGTGTCCAGGGTCTGGTCGGTGGTGCCGTTGTTGAACAGCGTCGCGGAGATCACCGCCGGGCCCGCGGACTCGGTGTCGGGCTGGGTGATGACGAGGGCGTTCTGGATCGCGATGTTGCCGACGCTGGTCGCGGCGTTGTCCGGCTTGATCTCCAGCGTCTGTGCGTTGTTGCCGGCGCCGCACGCGGCGAGCGAGGCGATCGAGAACGCGATGGCGGCGGCGGCGAGAGCGCCGCGTCGAAGGCTGCTGCTCACGGCTGCGGCAACTCCTTGAACGTGGGCGAAGCAGGACGGCTTCTGTGTAAAGCCGTCCTAAGGGTCTGTCAGCGGCTTTAGGTTACCGAGCCGTTCCCGTGCCACCGCACCCGACCCGCCCCTTGGCTCCCTCAGGCCCCGTCGCGCCGCCCGTACGCCCCGACCGGCGCGTCATTCGGACCATGTTCGGGGCCGCGGTTCGGGACAGTGGTTCGGGCCGCCCCATCGGCTACACGTCATCGGCTACTCGTTCGCCATTCACATAAGTGCCCATGAACTCCGCTTGCGGTTTTCCGTAAGGAATCCAGGGAATCCATGGCGGGTCCCGAAAATCGATCAAACGGATCTTCGGCAAGATCGCCGACGGAGGACTCGCCGACAGGAGACTCGCCGACCGTGATCAATTCCGGATTCGTCTCGTACCCGGCTCCAGGCGCCGAACGGAGTAGCGGAAGTCGAGCTCTTGGGTGCGGACAAACCAGGATGTTCAGACCCTGGTCAGGAACTTGCGGTGTGTGTAACGTACGCGTTTCTCCTGCCCTGGACAGCCGCTCCCACCTGCGAATACCCTCCTCCGCTCGCCTTCCGCAGCACGTTCCTGTTGCGGTTGTCAAGCCCCGAGATATGCCCTGACCTGCGAAAACGCCATTCAGAAGCCGCCGTTTCCGTGTTACCCTGGATAGCCACGGAAGGGGTACCTGTCACATGACGTTCAAGGTTGGCGACACCGTGGTCTATCCCCATCACGGGGCCGCGCTGATCGAGGCCATCGAAACTCGCCAGATCAAAGGCGTGGACAAGACCTACTTGGTGCTGAAGGTCGCCCAGGGCGACCTGACGGTGCGTGTGCCAGCGGACAATGCGGAGTTCGTCGGCGTGCGTGATGTGGTCGGTCAGGACGGGCTGGACCGGGTCTTCGAGGTGCTGCGCGCGCCGTACGCCGAGGAGCCCACGAACTGGTCGCGTCGTTACAAGGCAAATCTGGAGAAGCTCGCCTCCGGCGATGTCATCAAGGTCGCGGAAGTCGTACGTGACCTGTGGCGTCGTGAGCGCGAGCGCGGACTCTCCGCCGGTGAGAAGCGGATGCTTGCCAAGGCCCGGCAGATCCTGGTGAGTGAGCTCGCCCTCGCGGAGAATACGAACGAGGACAAGGCCGAGGCCCTGCTCGACGAGGTTCTCGCGTCCTGACGCGGGAGCGGGAGTCGTCGCCGAGACAGCAGTCGTCTTGACGTACGCACCAGCCCACGCAGCTGCGCAATGAATGCCGCGGTGCCCGATGACGTAATTGCTGATGCTGATGATGCAATTGCCGTCGCCGGGCGCTGCGGCATGTTCGTACCCGCGCCCTCTTCGGATTTCCCGGATGTTCACACTTCACACCGGCGCTCAATCCGAATCTTCGTACCCGCACCCATTCGGGAACCTGCGTCCCCGATACTTTGCGTGCCGGGCCCGGGCGGCTTGCTCGACCGGATGTCACGGAAGGGTCCGGTCAGGGCTCGCGCCCGGCACACCCCCAAGCTCTCGACTGCGCTCGAGCAGGGGGCACGCCCAGGCCATACCCACGTAGGTCGAGCACACAAACCTGACAGGAACCGATGTCTGACGATTCACGCTCTTCGCTGTCCGGGGTGCGCACTGCGGCCGTGATTCCGGCCGCCGGACGGGGCGTGCGCCTCGGTCCGGGCGCCCCCAAGGCGCTCCGCGCGCTGAATGGCACGCCCATGCTCATCCACGCGGTGCACGCCATGGCCGCGTCCCGTGCCGTCTCGCTGGTCGTCGTCGTGGCCCCGCCCGACGGCGCCGCCGAGGTGAAGACCCTGCTCGACGCCCACGCGCTGCCCGAGCGCACCGACTTCCTGGTCGTCCCCGGCGGGGACAGCCGCCAGGAGTCCGTGAAGTACGGGCTCGACGCGCTGCCGCCCGGCATCGACATCGTGCTGGTGCACGACGCGGCCCGGCCGCTGGTGCCGGTGGACACGGTCGACGCGGTCATCGAGGCCGTACGCGACGGCGCCCCGGCCGTCGTACCGGCGCTGCCCCTCGCGGACACCGTCAAGCAGGTCGAGCCGGCGAGCGTTCCGGGTGCGCCCGAGCCGGTCGTGGCCACGCCCGAGCGGGCCCGGTTGCGTGCCGTGCAGACGCCGCAGGGCTTTGACCGCGCGACCCTCGTACGGGCCCACGAGACCGTCACCGACAACGTGACCGACGACGCGAGCATGGTCGAGCAGCTCGGGGCGCGGGTCGTGGTCGTGCCGGGGCACGAGGAGGCCTTCAAGGTGACCCGGCCGCTCGACCTCGTCCTTGCCGAGGCGGTTCTCGCGCGCAGGAGGGCGAACGATGGCTTCTGACGCACCTCTGCCGACGCCTCCGCTGCCGCAGGTGGGTATCGGTACCGACATTCACGCCTTCGAGGACGGGCGGGAGCTGTGGTGTGCCGGGCTGCTGTGGGAGGGGGAGGGGCCGGGGCTCGCCGGGCACTCCGACGCGGACGTCGTCGCGCACGCGGCGTGCAACGCGCTGTTCTCGGCGGCGGGGCTGGGGGACCTCGGCGCTCACTTCGGCACGGGGCGGCCCGAGTGGGCCGGGGCGTCGGGGGTCGCGCTGTTGACGGAGGCCGCGCGGATCGTGCGTGCGGCGGGGTTTGCCGTCGGTAACGTCGCGGTTCAGGTCGTCGGGCCTCGGCCGAAGATCGGAAAGCGGCGGGACGAGGCGCAGAAGATTCTGTCGGAGGCGGTGGGGGCGCCGGTGTCGGTCTCCGGGGCCACCACGGACGGTCTTGGGTTTCCGGGGCGGGGGGAAGGGCTGATGGCGGTGGCTACGGCGTTGGTGGTGCGGGTGGGGTGAGGGAGCCCTTGGGGGCTCCGCCCCCAAACCCCCGCCAGGGGCGCTGCGCCCCCTGGACCCCCGCCTTCGCCCGAGCGGAAAGGCTGCCGCCGCGTATGCGCTGAAAACCTTCGGCCCCCGTATGTCACGAATACGTGTGCCTTGCGTCGGAAGGGTCGCGGGGCACTACCCGGGGGCCACTACCCTGGAGTGGTGACTATTCGCCTGTACGACACCAGTGCCCGGCAGATCCGTGACTTCTCCCCGCTCAAGCCGGGTTGTGTCTCGATCTACCTGTGTGGTGCCACCGTGCAGGCCGCACCGCACATCGGGCACATCCGGTCGGGCCTCAACTTCGACATCATGCGCCGCTGGTTCGAGTACCGCGGATATGACGTGACGTTCATCCGGAACGTGACGGACATCGACGACAAGATCATCACCAAGTCGGCCGATCAGGACCGCCCTTGGTGGGCGATCGGGTACGAGAACGAGCGCGCGTTCAACGACGGTTACGACGTGCTCGGTTGCCTGCCGCCGACGTACGAGCCGCGTGCCACCGGGCACATCACCGAGATGGTCGAGATGATGCGCGGCCTCATCGAGCGCGGTCACGCGTACGAGGCCGACGGCAACGTCTACTTCGACGTGCGCTCGTACGACGGGTATCTGCAGCTGTCCAACCAGGAACTGGACAACCTGCTCCAGCCCTCCGGCGAGGGCGAGACCGGCAAGCGGGACCCGCGCGACTTCGCCATGTGGAAGGCCGCCAAGCCCGACGAGCCGACCTGGGAGACGCCGTGGGGGCGGGGGCGTCCGGGCTGGCACCTGGAGTGCTCGGCCATGGCTCACAAGTACTTGGGCAGCGCGTTCGACATTCACGGCGGCGGGCTCGATCTCATCTTCCCGCACCATGAGAACGAGATCGCGCAGGCCAAGGCCTTCGGCGACGAGTTCGCCAAGTACTGGGTGCACAACGCCTGGGTCACCATGAGCGGCGAGAAGATGTCGAAGTCGCTCGGGAACTCGGTGCTCGTGAGCGAGATGGTCAAGCAGTGGCGGCCGATCGTGCTCCGCTACTACCTCGGCACCCCGCACTACCGCTCGATGATCGAGTACAGCGAAGAGGCGCTGCGCGAGGCCGAGTCGGCGTTCGCACGCATCGAGGGCTTCGTGCAGCGGGTGATGGAGAAGGCCGGGGGAGTCGTCGAGCCCGCCGCCGAGGTACCGCCCGCCTTCGCCGAGGCCATGGACGACGACCTGGGCGTCCCGCAGGCCCTCGCCATCGTGCACACGACCGTGCGGCAGGGGAACTCCGCCCTCGCCGCCGACGACAAGGAAGCCGCCGTCGCCCGCCTCGCCGAGGTCCGGGCCATGCTCGGCGTCCTCGGCCTCGACCCGCTGGACGCCCACTGGGCCGGTGAGGCGGACCGCGGCGAAGACCTGCACGGGGTCGTCGACACCCTCGTACGCATGGTCCTCGACCAGCGGGAGGCCGCCCGGACCCGCAAGGACTGGGCCACCGCCGACGCCATCCGCGACCAGCTCAACCAGTCCGGCCTTGTCATCGAGGACAGCCCGCAGGGGCCGCGCTGGACGCTCGGGCCGCGCTAGCAGCTCCCTGAGTGTGCCGCCCGGGCCTCCGGGCGGCACACTGCTTATACGTACATACGCACGCTTCACACAGACAGACAGGTAGGTCATGGCCGCTAACAACCGCCGCATGTCCGGCAAGAAGGGCGCGCAGGTCGGCAGTGGCGGCCAGCGACGCCGGGGCCTGGAAGGCAAGGGCCCGACCCCGCCCGCCGAGATGCGCAAGGGGCACAAGAAGAACCGCGTCGCCAACGCCAAGGCGAAGCAGGCCGTGCGCCGTCCCGTGCAGCGCGGCCGGGGCGGCAAGGGCACGTCCGAGATGGTCGTCGGCCGCAACCCCGTCGTGGAGGCGCTGCGCGAGGGCGTGCCCGCGACGACGCTGTACGTGCAGCAGTTCATCGACAACGACGAGCGGGTGCGCGAGGCGCTCCAGCTGGTCGCGGAGCGCGGCGGCATCCACCTGATGGAGGCCCCGCGTCCCGAGCTCGACCGCATGACCAACGGACTCAACCACCAGGGTCTCGTCCTCCAGGTCCCGCCGTACGAGTACGCGCACCCGGAGGACCTCGTGGCCGCCGCGTACGACGAGGGCCAGGATCCGCTGATCGTCGCGCTGGACGGCGTCACGGACCCCCGCAACCTCGGTGCCGTGGTCCGGTCCGTCTCCGCCTTCGGCGGCCACGGTGTCATCGTGCCCGAGCGGCGCGCGGCCGGTATGACCGCCGGCGCCTGGAAGACGTCCGCCGGCGCCGCGGCCCGTACGCCCGTCGCCCGTGCCACCAACCTGACGCGCGCCCTGGAGGCGTACAAGAAGGCGGGCATCGTGGTCGTCGGTCTCGCCGCGGACGGCGAGGCCGAGGTCGGCGAGCTGGCGGCACTGGAAGGCCCCGTTGTCATCGTCGTCGGGAGCGAGGGCAAGGGCCTGTCCCGGCTGGTCGGGGAGACCTGCGACTACCGGGTGCGGATTCCGATGCCGGGTGGCGCGGAGTCGCTGAACGCGGGTGTGGCGGCGGGAGTTGTGCTGTACGAGGCGGCTCGACGTCGGGCCTGAAATCCGTCACGACACCCCACTGCGACGGGCCTGAAATCCGTCGCAGTGGGGTGTTCCGGACGTTCTGGATGACCTTGACGCGGTCCGGACAGATCGACGCGGTCAAGGCAGTGTCCTAAACACACGTCATTCGGTTAGATGAGTGTGGACACCAGAACACCCCGCACACCCACGGGGGACCGCTCGTCGGGATTCGACGACGCTCCCGCGCTGAGCATGGTGAAGGTGCCGAGCGATCCGGCGCAGGTCATCGTCAATCATGCGAGCTTCCGCGTGCAGCTGGGCGCTGCGACGCGGAGTCAATCCCCCCGCATCGCACGGCACTTGAGTGGTGCCGCCGACACCGCGCGGATCCCCGTCGTCGGTACGACGGGTAGAGCGGGCGCGGCCGGCCGCCGCCGCGCGCCCGTCGTCTGGAGCGGGAAGTCCGCGCCGGACGACACGGGTGCCCACCGGCTGCTGCAGGCCGTGCGAAGCACCAGCCTGCGCCACGGTGCCGCGGCCCCGGCGGGCGACGCCGGCGCGACCCAGGTCATCCCACGCATCGACGAACACGACGGCTACGACGCCGACACGACCGGCGACATGACCGTCGACACGGTGGGGGCGCCCCTCGTCGGCAGCCAGCGGACCCACGCTCCCGGCGAGACCCGTCTGCTGCCGAACATGCGCAGCGTGGACAGCGCGTACGACGAACCGAGGTACGCGGACGACCAGTTCGCGGCCGACGAGTACGCGAGCGGCGAGTACGCGGGCGACGAGGGCGACGAAGGTGATGTGCCGAGCAGGCGGCACGCCTCCGACTCGGTCCGCCACGCCTACTACCCCGGCCGCCGCATGAACCTCGGGGTGGTGCTGCTCCCCCTGCGTGTCTTCCTCGGGTGCATCTCCATCTACGCCGGCATGGGCAAGCTCTGCGACCCCCTCTACTTCGACGGCGGCAAGCGCGGCTCCATGGTGATGTGGCTGAACACGCTGCACCCCTGGGACGTCGCCGAGCCGCTGCGGCAGTTCGCGCTCCAGCACCCCGTCGGCTCCGGGCTGGTCATCGCCTTCCTCCAGGTCATCGTCGGCGTCCTCACCGTGCTCGGCCTGTGGCAGCGGGTCGCCGCGGGCGTCGGCGCGATGCTGTCGGCCGCGCTCATCGTCACCGTCAGCTGGAAGACGGTGCCCGCGTACGACGCGCCCGACATCATCTACCTCGCCGCCTGGTCCCCGCTGATCATCGCGGGCGCCCCCGTCTACTCCGCCGACGGCCGTCTCGCCGGCGAGGCCTGGCGCACGCTCGGGCCGCGCGTCGACATCTGGGAGCTGCGGAGGCGCGTACTGCGCCGCGGCGCGCTCGTCACGACCGTCGTCGTCGGGCTCACGCTGCTCGTCGGTTCGCTCCTCGGCGGTGCCGTCCGCGACGCCGACCGCGTGGTCGTGCCCGGCCCCGGCGAGGCCCCGCGCAACGAACTGCCCGGCTCGGCGCTTCCCGAGACGCCCGACGAGAGCCGGCAGAAGTCCACCCCGCCGTCGGCCTCCGCCGAGGCGCCCACCCAGGGCAGTTCCTCGTCGCCGTCGGACCCGGCCACCACGCCCGAGGAGGTCCGCGAGACGGGCGGCACGGTCACCAGCGGACCCACCCAGACCCAGGGCGGCGGCGCCGGCCAGGCCCCGCCCCAGCAGTCCGCACCGGTGGAGCAGGCCCCGAGCACGAGCGTGGGCCCGACGTCCAGCGGCGGCACCGGATCCGGGGGCGCGGCTTCGGGCGGCACCGGCTCCACGGGCGGTTCGAGCGGCGGCGCCGGCGGATCCGGCTCAGGCTCCGGCGGCTCGGACCAGCTCGTCGGCGGTCTCCTGGGGTAGCCGGCTCCAGGGCGGCACACGGTACGACGACGGGGCCCCGCACCTACACGGTGCGGGGCCCCGTCGTCGTACCGTCGACAAGCTCGCTCAACGCCCCAGGGCCGCGAGCTCCTTGGCTGCCTCCGTGAGGTCCTTCGCGGTGTCGATGGCGCGCCAGTACGCGCCCTGCGGGAGCGGGAAGCCGGCCAGGCGGCGTTCGCGGGCCAGGTGCGGGAACGTGGTGCGCTCGTGGTCGCCGCGCTCGGGGAGCAGGGCGGCGAACTCGGGGGAGAAGACGTAGACGCCCGCGTTGATCTCGTACGTGGTCGGCGGGGCCTCGATGAAGTCCGTGATGTGGCCGAAGCCGTCCGTCTGCACGGCGCCCCACGGGATGCGCGGGCGGGCGAGGGCGAGCGTCGCGACGGCGTCGCGCTCGGTGTGGAAGTCCGCCATGTCGCGCAGCGAGAAACGGGTCCAGATGTCGCCGTTGGTCGCGTACCAGGCCTGGTCCGGGTGGGGGAGGTGCGCGGCCGCGTACTTGAGGCCGCCGCCCCGGCCGAGGGGTTCCGTCTCGACGACCGTCGTCACGTTGACCGGCAGATCGGCCGTCTCCAGCCAGTTCTGGAGGACGCCGGCGAGGTGACCGCACGACACGACGACGTCGGTCACGCCCTCTTCGGCGAGCCACGTCAGCTGATGGCCGATGATCGGGGTCCCGGTGCCCGGGATCTCGACCATCGGCTTGGGCCGGTCGTCGGTGTAGGGACGCAGCCGGGAGCCCTGTCCACCGGCCAGGACAACGGCTTGAACGGGGCGCGACGCGGCGTTCGGATCGGTCATGCCCGAACTGTACGTGGCGCCCCGTCGGCGGTTTCCGGCGGCAACCGTTCCCGGATGGCGGCTCAGAGGTGACGGCTCAGAGGTGTGTGGCCGCGACCCCCGATGCGAAGGATGTGTCGCAGACGGGGCGCGCGAAGGACTGGGCGCGCGTCGGGCCGTACACGCGGACCGCGGCGCGGCCGAGGGCGCGGGCGATGGAGACGCAGTGCTTCGCGAGCGACGGGCGGCCGTTCACCGCCTCCTGGAGGTGGGTGAGGGCGACGCCCGGGTTCTTCTCCTGGAGCTCCAGCAGGAGTCGGTCGCGCAGGACGTCCTGCGGGGCGCGGGAGGCGGCGCGGGAGGAGACATCCGTCGAGGAGGCGGTGAGCACCGAGTCCGAGGGGTTCCCCGACCAGTTGACTCGGGTGACCGCGAGGGTCCCGGAGAGCACCAGGACGACAGGAAGAACGAGGGCGAGGGTGCGGCCGATCCGGCGGGCGGGGCCACGGCCGAGCCGGGTCCGCTGGTTAGTGGTGGAGTGCTTCACGCGAGTGAGGGTAGCGCGGGGTGATGATTTGGCGACATTTAGTCACCGGTTCGGGGGACAAGAAAGCCCCGGATTTTGGGTAACGCGTTGACGCACACATATCGAAATGACCGGTCTGCCGGGGTATTTGTCGACAACGAAGAGGGCCCCGCAGCACGCTGCGGGGCCCTCTTCGTCAACTTGGGTGAATTCGACCGTGTCGCGGTTTCCGTCCCCCCGACTTGCGCGAGGCGCGGCAGCGCCAGGCGCGTCAGGCGTGTCAGTCGGAGAGGCGCTCGCCGGTGGAGGTCGAGAACACGTGGGTCTCGCCCGGCCGCGGCACGACGTGCAGCGTGGCGCCCTTGTCCGGGACCGCGCGGCCGCTGACACGGACGACCAGGTCCGTGACCCTGTCGTCGACCTTGGCGCTGCCGTAGACGTAGCCGTCGGCGCCGAGTTCCTCGACGACGTTCACCGTGACGGCGAGGCCGGCCGGGGCGTCCTCGCTCTCCTTGGCGAGGGACTTCGCGGCGCCGTCGCTCTGCTCGACGATGTCGAAGTGCTCGGGGCGGACGCCGACCGTGACGGTGCGGTCGCCCTTGTCCGCGGCGGCCTTCAGGGCCTCGCGGTTCACCGGCACGACGCTGTTGCCGAACTTCACGCCGCCGTCCGTGATCGGGACCTCGACGAGGTTCATGGCCGGGGAGCCGATGAACCCGGCGACGAACAGGTTCGCGGGGCGGTCGTACATGTTGCGCGGCGAGTCGACCTGCTGGAGCAGACCATCCTTGAGCACGGCCACCCGGTCGCCCATGGTCATGGCCTCGACCTGGTCGTGGGTCACGTACACCGTGGTGATGCCGAGGCGGCGCTGCAGCGACGCGATCTGCGTACGGGTCGAGACGCGGAGCTTGGCGTCGAGGTTGGACAGCGGCTCGTCCATGAGGAAGACCTGGGGCTCACGCACGATGGCGCGGCCCATGGCGACGCGCTGGCGCTGACCGCCGGAGAGGGCCTTCGGCTTGCGGCCGAGGTAGTCGCTGAGGTCGAGGATCTTCGCCGCGTCCTCGACCTTCTGGCGGATCTCGGCCTTGTTGACGCCGGCGATCTTGAGCGCGAAGCCCATGTTGTCGGCGACCGTCATGTGCGGGTAGAGCGCGTAGTTCTGGAACACCATCGCGATGTCCCGGTCCTTCGGCGGCAGGTGCGTGACGTCGCGGTCACCGATGCGGATGGCGCCGGCGTTCACGTCCTCGAGCCCCGCGAGCATGCGGAGCGAGGTGGACTTGCCGCAGCCGGAGGGACCGACGAGGACGAGGAACTCGCCGTCCTCGATGTCGATCTCCAGAGCATCGACGGCGGGCTTCTCGGTGCCCGGGTAGATCCGGGTCGCCTTGTCGAACGAGACAGTGGCCATGGTGAGGGCCCCCTTCACCGGCAGGAACGTGCCGGACGATCCGTTGTAAAGGTGGTGGTGTAGTCCACACGGGTGAACTGGGTCAGGACGGTACCTGGCGTTCACCTGGTCTGTCAGTACCTGGGACGCTGTGAACTTCGCGGAAATTTTCGAGAGGGCGCGGCTGTGACGTGGGTACACTGCACGGGCACGTACGTGGCACGCGCGTGCAGGCCTCCTTAGCTCAGCTGGTCAGAGCGCCGCTCTTGTAAAGCGAAGGTCGTCGGTTCGAATCCGACAGGGGGCTCTGGTCAACCCCGCTCAATACCGCGCTGACCTGGGTTTTCTTCCCCGGGGAGGCGCCCTGTTCGGCCTTGGACTCCTCGTCCGGGGCCGTTTGCGTGAGCGGATGCGTCACCAGCACCTGGCTCAGCTGCGGATTCTTCGGCACCTTCCGGCACCTGCTCGCCTCCGGCCTCCTCGACGTCGTCGGGCCCCGTCTCAACCGCGGGCTCGCCGGCGTCGTGCGGCCGCCGTGCTCGCGGGACGATCCGGGCTGCGGCCTCGGCGATCGCCAGATCGGTCTCCGGAAGCAGGCTCGTGTACGTGTCGGCCGTGATGGTGATGGAGGAGTGGCCGAGCATCTCCTGGATGTCCTTCAGATCGGCCCCAGCCGCGTGAGCGAGTGTCGCGGCTCCGTGGCGCAGGTCGTGCAGCCGGATCGGCGGGAGGCCGATCTCTTCGAACAACTCTATGAACCGGCGTGTGACGTTGGCGGGGTGCAGCCACTCGCCCGTTCTCCCGTGTGAGAACGCGGCTGGTCTCCACCCAGGCGCTGCCCATTTCTAGGCGGTGCGTTGGGCGCGGTGGCGGACTTCCCGGAGTCGGACCTTCGACGGGAGGCGGTCCAGGCCGGCCGAGTCCCGTGCGTGTGCGAGTGTTTCCCGGCTCAGTCGCCCCAGAGTCCGCGCTGGATCCGCGTGAGGCTCCAGCAACAGCCGTACGCGTACGGTGGGAGCAGTACGTCGGCCCGTCAGCCGGACATGAGCCCGTGAGACCCCGTCCAGAGCCTGCGCCTCTTCCTCGATCACGTCCTCCAGCGTGCGGCCGTTGAGTCGGGCCGCCGTGCCGTCTTCGCTGTCGACGAGGACCTGGCCCAGGCGGTGTCTGCGTTGTGCAAGGAGCCACCACAGCAGCAGGGCCAGCAGCACGGCGAGCACCGCGATGACGGTCGGCCACCACCAGCCCTCTTCCCGCCACCGGGTGCGTCCCTCGGCGCCCAGCACCACATCGTCCGGCCCACGGAAGGGCCACCAACCCGGCATGCCGAAACCCCAGCGGCGCTGCAGATCCAGCCCGCCCAGCAGCACGCCGCCGCCCAGGGCCAACAATCCAAGGCCGAGAAGCCCCAGCAGCACCCGGTTCACTGTCTTGAGCATCAGGATCACCTCAGCCCTTCTTCGGGCGCCGGACGTGCACGGTCAGCTTGGGTTGCCGGGCGAGACCCAAGAACGTCACGGCTTCGCCCAGCGTGGCGTCCAGGTCCGCGCGGACCTCCTCGAGATCGCGGAAATGTGCCCGTGCCCGGGCTTTGACCTTCCGGCGGCCGACAGCGATCCGTGCCGACTGGACACCGGGCACCTGCATGGCCCGGTCGCGCAGAACCAGGGCGGCCGCGCGGCGGTCGAGCCCGGCGCGGACCTCCTCTGTCGCGGGGATACCGGTGGGCTGCCGCATGGGCAGCAGCCTGCGCAGACCCGGCGTCACCGCCAGCAGGAAAAGCCACAGGCCGAGGGCCATCGCCAGTGCGGCCCCGACGATCATCCAGATGTCATCCAGGGGCCGTGTGGCCAGTTCCTCAGCGAGCCGCCGCCGCCAGCGCATCGCAGACCGGCCTGCCCGCACCGAGACCACGTCGTACAGGAGCAATCCAATGGCCGCGGCGGACAGCAGGGCCACCATGGCCGCGGGAATCCGCCGCGCAGACCAGAAACGGCGCGCCGAACGGCCTGATTCATCGATCGCGGCCGTCGCGCCCGCGCCCGTCCCCGGGGTGCCATCGGCGTGCGGAGCTGCCTGTCCGGAATCGGAGGGAAGGTCGCTGTCACCGGTCGGCTGCCGCCAGGTGTTCGCGCTCATCTCACCCTCTCCTGGTTCGTGTGCCGCGCATGCACCGAGTGCAGCCTCTCGACCGACACCACGAGGTCGGACACCTCCATGCCGGCCCATGTCCTGAGCCGTTCGGTGACCTCCCGGCGCACTGCGGCGCACTGCGCCCCGATGTCGGACGGATAGCCGAGTTCGACGGTGATGCGCAGCTGTGCCTCGCCGAGCACCGCCTGCCGTCTGGCGGCCGACTCGGCGTCTCGTCCTGCGGTATTCCGCTCCGGTGCCCGCCGCGCGGATGTGGTCACGTGTGGCGTCCGGCGGCCGGGTGGTACGTGGCCTGCCGACTCGGTGAACCGGCTCAGCGCCTCGCGCGCCACGTGGGAAGCGATCTTCGCAACGACCCGGTCGGTGACGGTGGTCGCACCGCGCTCCCCGCGGGGAACTCCCGGACGCCGATCGGCTTCACCGGTCACTGCCGCCAGTCTCCCCGCGTCTGTCGCCGGTCATCGCGGATCCGCTCCTGCCGGTCTCGGCGGCGGACGAAGTCGCCCGGTTCGAGATCACCTTCCATGAACCGCCCGACCACGAGACCGACGACGCCCAGCACCAGCACCAGCAGGAAAGCCCAGAAGTCACCGAAATACGCGGCGAAACCCAGCGCCATTCCGGCCATCAAGCCCACCACGGCCCTGCTCATCACGCGCTCCTTCACTCAAGCGGGCTGCTCCGCCCCGGCTACTGGATCCGCTGCCGCTCTTCCCCTTCCTCCTCCTCGTCGGGCAGCTTCACGTCGCTGACCGTGATGTTGACTTCCACGACTTCCCGACCCGCCATCCGCTCCACTGCGGAGATGACGTTCTCCCGGACCGCACCGGCCACGTCCGTGATCGAGACGCCGTAGTCGACGACGATCTCCAGATCGATGGCCGCCTGCAGCTCTCCGACCTCGACACTGACCCCGCGCGTGGCGGATTTGCCACTACCGGCGCCGGGCATCCGCTCCCGCACGGATCCCATCGAGCGGGCGAATCCGCTGCCCAGGGCATAGACGCCGCGCACGTCCCGTGCCGCCATTCCGGCGATCTTCTCCACCACCACATCGGCGATGGTCGTCCGGCCTCGAGAACCGGGCGCACCGCCGTGCCTTACGCCGGTGTTCTCAGTCATCGGGATATTCCTCCCTTAAGAGGCCCACCTGGCACTCACCTTTCAGATTATATTCGTTTTAGTACGTTTTGCCCGAATTAAGGACCATGGGGCGGGATGGTCAGCCGAGTGGCCTGAGCACCCCTGCCCGCAGCCCTCGCGGACACTCCGGCGCAGTGCGGCAGGAAGAGGACCGCGGCCATGGAAGAAAGGGGGTGAGAGGCCGGTGAAAACCGAGGCATGGACGCAGGCAGTACGGCACCAGCTCGACCTGGGCCGGCTGCTCCCGCTCGGCGGGCCCGACGACGGGACATGGATCACCGAGCAAGCGGCCGTCCGGGCCCTCGCGCGCGCGGCCGCTGAGATTACCGGTGTCCGGCTGGAGACCCTGCGCATCGGGTCGGCACCGCTCGAGCCCGTGTCCGAGCCGGCCGTCCGTCCGCCGGCCAGCGCGCTACCGCCTGGCCCGCTCAGGATCGAAGCCGCCTTCACAGCATCCCTCGGGCAGCCGCTGCCGGAGACCGCCGACCAGTTGAGGAGCACGCTGCTCAACGCGGCCGCTGAACGGCTCGGCCTGGCCACAATGACAGCTGACCTGCGCGTCATGGATCTCCATGAGGGCCCGGAGACGGGCCCGGAGACAGGCGTGAAGTCGCGGACCGCATCGAGGGCCACGAGGCCCACGCCGGAAGCTGCAGCCGCGCGAAGCTCGCCCCCGGTGACCGGAACAGGATCCATGCGGGGGGCCGTCGGGGAGCTGGCGGACGTCGCGACGGGTGTTCCGGGCGTCGCCCGCCTCACCGCCGTGCTGGGCAGCCGCCCGGTCAAGGTGGAGGACCATGACGATCCACCCGGCCGACACATCGAGGTCCAACTCGCGGTCGCCCCCGGACACCATCCACTGGAAGTAGCCCGCGCCGTCCGGGCCGCCGTAGCCGACGCAGCCACCACTGACACCCCGGGCCCGGTCACCGCGGCCGTCCTCATCACAGAAACCGCGGCCTAGGTGTATTGATCACGAGCGTTGTTGACACTGGTCGGGTCTTGAACGTGGCGAAGGCCTCCGGTGTGGTGGGAGCTGTCTAGGAACTCACCGCACGGAGGATCAAGGATTCGATCCCACTTGTAAAGCGAAGGTCGTCGGTTCGAATCCGACAGGGGGCTCCAACAACTGATCAACGGCTCGTACGGCGCTTTCGGCGCAGCCGTCGCCCGATCTCCAGCCGGCCCGCCTCCAAGGGGCGCCCGTCCTCGATCTCCCACAGAGTGTTCTGCAGGACGCGGCCCAGGCTCCACGCCCGGGCCCGCTCCCGGTCCAGCCCCATGACGTCGGACATCGCGTCGAAGCGCCAGCGGATCTCGTCGGGCTCGAAGCGGTTGGCCAGCGCGGGCAGGAGATCGAAGCCGGGGTCGCCCGCCAGAGGCTTGGGGTCGATGGCGATCCAGCCCTCGCGGTCGTCGGAGGCGAGGACGTTGTCGTAATGGAGGTCCCAGTGCAGGAGTCGGTCACCGGGCTCGGGCGGCGGTCGGCCAGGTCGGGGATCTGCCGCAGGGCCCACGGCACCTGCTCCAGCATCGCCGCCGCGATGCCCCCGAGCCGCCGCAGTTCTACCGGGGCCGGTACGGCGGTCAGGCGGGCCAGCAGCCGTGCGATGACGAGGACCGCCTCGCGCGTGTCCGGCACGGACGTCAACATCCTGGTGTGGTCGAGCCGTTCGAGCAGCAGGGTGCAGGTGGCCGCGTCGTGCGCGAGCAGGCGTACGGCCCCGGCGCCGGCCCAGACGCGCAGCGCGACCGGTTCCCCCGCGCTCTCCTCGTCGAGGAGCTGGAGTTTGAGCACGGCCGGGGACCCGTCGGCCCGCAGCACGGGGAGGACCAGGGCGGCCACGCCGTGCAGGGCGGGACCGTCGAGGCGCAGCTCCCAGCGCTCCAGGAAATCCGCCGCCCGCCCGGGGAGCGCGCTGATGAAGGCGCGACCGGCCGCTCCGTTGTACTTGTGCTGTGAGGCGGCCAGTTCGTCCGGAACGTCGATCACCTTGGCGACCCTACTTAGAACTCCTATCGGAATGACTTCAGGCGCCGCCAGCAGATGAGTGCGCATCCGAGGGTGAGGAAGGCTTCGTGGA
>NZ_JBTLMO010000083.1:0-26154 GCF_054462255.1 Streptomyces sp. SD15
CACCCAGCCAGAACTACCGGACCTGACGCTCAACTGCCAGGCCGATAGCCCGACATCACCCGATCAAGTTCAGTAGCAGCGACTATTGGAAATGTATAGCTTTGACAACACGACTTGGCGATCACGGTGCACGAGGTCGGCCGCAACGCCCGCGACAGTCGGCACCACGGCCCGCCAGCAGCACCTGCGCGCTTCGAAGCGGGCGCCATTATGTACCTCTAGGTCAAGAATGGCTGCTACAGTACCCCCATGGCAAGGCCCAAGAACTTCGATCCGGATGCGGCGATCGAGCAGGCGATGACAGTGTTCTGGCGCCAGGGATACGGCGCCACGACCCCTCAGCAACTGGTCGACAGCCTGCAGATCGGCAAGGGCAGTCTGTACAACGCCTTCGGCGGCAAACGCCAGTTGTTCGACCTGGCACTGCGCCGCTACCTGGACCTGCGGCTGGCAGCCGTGACCACGCGCCTGGAGGGCCCCGGGCCGGCGAAGGAGCGACTGCGCACGGCGCTGCACTTCCTCGTCGACTCGTACTTCACCGGTCCGGACCGCCGGGGCTGCCTGGCGACGAACAGCGCGGTGGAGTTCGGGCGCGCGGACGAAGCCGTGGCGGCGCAGGTGAGAAACCTGTTCGACCGCATCGAAAGCGCAGTCCAGGCACTGTTCGAGGAAGGTCAGCGCACCGGGGAGTTCCCTCCCGGCCATGACGCCGCCGCCCTGGCCAGCATGCTGCTGAACACGGTCACTGGCATGAACGTCCTGGCCCGCATCGAGCCGGGCCCCGACCGCCTGCGCCGGGTGGTCGACGCGACCGTCGACCTTCTCTGACCGGTTCCCCCGAGGGCTTCCGCCCAGAGGACGGCAGAGGCACACCCTCATTCTGTACCTACAGGTAAAAAATTAGCGATCGGAGAACCAACGACATGACCGACCAGCTGACCCTGAGCGTCTTCACTGCGCCTGCACGTCCGGTGCACGCCCCTCTGCCTGTGGCTCCGCCCGACGGTGGCTGGACCTGGCCACCGACGGCGGCGACCCTCATCGCCGGTGAGCGGGAAGCCATTCTCGTCGACACGGTGCCCACCGTGGAGGACGCACAGAAGCTGGCGGACTGGATCGAAGCCAGCGGCAAGGAACTCACCACCATCTACATCACCCATGGCCACTTCGACCATTTCCTCGGCTCGTCGACGCTGCTCGACCGGTTCCCCCAGGCCCGCGTGGTAGCCACCGAGGCGACGGTGCGCCTCATCGAGGCGGAAGCCGAATCCGGACATGACCTCAAGCTGTACGGCCAGCTGTTCGTCGACCGGATCGGCTCGACCGTCATCGTGCCGGAGGCCCTCACGGACCACCACCTCGACCTGGAAGGTCACGAGGTGCTCGCCGTGGCAACCGGCCGGTCCGACGTCGACGACTCCTCGTACGTGTACGTTCCCAGCCTCTCCGCCGTCATGGTCGGAGACATCGCGTACAACGATGTCCACCCCACGCTCGTCACCAGCGATCACCAGAAGCGGCTGGCGTGGATCCAGACGTTGTCCGAGATCCAGGACCTGAAGCCGGACATCGTCGTGGCCGCCCACCAGCGCCCGGACGCGCCGGACAACGCCCGGATACTCGCCGACACGATCGCCTACATCAAGGACGCGGACCGCGTTCTCGAAGGAGAGCCGACCGCTGCGCAGTTCATCGAGCACATGCTCGAGTCGCACCCCACCCGACTGAACCCCACCACGGTGATCTACAGCGCGGCAGCACTCGGTCTGAAGTGACTAGTTTTCAGGGCTCACGCCCGCGAGGCGCAGGGCGAAGTCGCCGTACTACCAGACGATCGTATCCTCGGTGAGTTCGCCGTCCTCGCGGTACCAGGCCGCGATCCCCAATGCCGAGGTCGAGAACGGCATAGGAGACCAACCGGGGGGAGGCGACGGTGAAGCACCCCTCCTTGACGCCCGCCTCGACGATCGCGCGTGAATGGGTTAGAAAAGCGGGCAAACCGCGTACTCGTGGTAGTAGCTGACGCCCAGGGCGGTGTGGGCGTACAAGGCGACGCAGGTGCTCATGCCGCAGCCGCACGGACAGGCCAGCAGGCGACTACCCAGGGGGCAGATGCATGCATACGGGAAGGCCCCAGGACCAGCAAGCCTCGTGATTGCCGTAGCGCCCTCGCCCTCGTCCAAGATCCGGACCACGTGCGGGCCAGCGCCTACCAACCTGCCTCCAACCCTCTCATTTACGCGGGTCAGGGCCGTACAGATGCTGTACCAACAGCAGACGAAGAATCTGCTGGCAATGCAGTGTGGGGCGACGCCGCCCATGGACTCGTCGCCTATCGGCCGTCTGCAGGAGAGTTCCGTTTCCTGGGGTACGTCGGCGTGCGGGGTGGTTGCTGGAGGCGGTGCGCTGGGTTGGGTTCCGCAACCGCAATGGGACGTGAAGCCGTGGGATGTGTGTCGATCCAGGACAACCCCCCTGGGTCGAGTCGGCGGCGTGCACGCGTGACGGCGACGTATGCGAGGCGGGCGTCAGTGTCGTTGACGGGTTCCGGGATGGAACGGCCCTCGGCGTCGTGTTGGTCGGTTTCTTTGGGAGGTGGGAAGTCGTCGCCAATCCGGACGGTTGGCCATTCACGCCCCTTGGCCTTGTGAGCCGTGGACACGGTCACGTCCGCATGCTCCTCGTCGGTGAGCTTGTCGACTGCAGCCAGGATGGCGTCGGGGCCGTGCGTGTCGACGAGGTCGACGAAGGGCTGGAGGTCGCCGCCTGCCGGATCGTAAGTCGCGTAGTCCTGCACTTCGCCCCAGGAGACGAAGAGAACGAGTTCGGGGTGGCTGGTGCGGCGTCCTTCCTTGAGGTCGCGAGCCGCGAGCGCCAGCGAGGTGAGCGTGTGCCCGCCGCGAGCCAGGGCAACGCGGCACCCCTCGGAGAGGAGGCGCATGACTTCGGCCATGGCGCCGATGTTGGTGCGGCACAGCACCGCGTCCGGGTTGGGCACGTCGCCGACTTCGGTGGGGATGGTCTCGCTTCCGGTCAGACGGATCGGTGCCTCCGCGAGTTCGAGCCAGCGGTTGGCTTGTTCGGCGAGGAGGGGGCCGAAGCGGAAGGAGCGGGTCAGAGTGAGAGCGGTGGCGTCGAAGTCGGTCATCACGTCGCGGGCACCGCGCCATCCGTAGATGGCTTGGGCCGAGTCGCCGACCATGACGAGTTGGGCGTGGTCGCGCTGGGCGTTGAAGACCTGTTCCAGGACGGGGTTGGTGTCCTGGGCTTCGTCGAGGAAGAGGAAGTCCGCTTCGATCTTTGGCTGGGTCAGGGCCCACATCTTCAGGTAGTGATCGTGTTCGAAGCGGACCGCGCCGTGGTCGAACGTTTGCAGGTCGGCCCAGGCCTTGACCGCGAACGGTAGTACTTCGTCAACGAGTTGGGCGTGCTCAGCACGCGTTGCCAGGCGTCGCAGGTGCGGCACATGGTGGCGAGCCAGGGCACGGTCTGCGGAGTAACAGAAGCCTGTAACAGCGCGTAGCACCGCGTGGGAGAGCGTCCTGTAGCTGATTTCGTGATCCCCGATGCGGATGGGCCGGGTGATGCCGAGGGCCTGGCCGGTCCTCCAGGCGGGCTGACGGGGGCCGTTGAGTCGGCCCGCGTAGCGGTGGCCGAGTGCTGCGTACGCGGTCGCGTGGGCGGTCTTGCACATCACCGTTCGGGGAAAGCGTGTGGCGGCGTCGCGAGCGATGTCCTTGTTGAAGGCGAGGTAACAGCCGCGTCGTTTGGTGCCGGCGGCGAGCATCGCGAGGGTGCTGGTCTTACCGGTACCGGCCCCCGCCTGCAGAACGAGGTGCTGCCCTGCTCGGAAGGTGTCGGAGGCTTGAACCTGCTCGTCGGTCGGGGTGGGCACAAAAGGCTCCTCAAGAAGGGGTGGAGCTGGGCAGGCGGTTGTCATGACGGAGGAGAGTGCTCGCCGCGCAGACCAGCAGCTCTTCTGGGGTGTGCTGGACCAGCAGCCCTTCGAACCGGGTCATCAGCCGGCGGACGCGCTCTTCCTTGTGCTGTGCGGCAGGCCGTCGATGACGGCCTGCCTCAGGAAGTCCCGGGGCCGTTGCCCGCAGGCTTCCGCAGCCTGGCGGATGATGGCGCGGGCGGTGTGACTGAGAGCGAAGTTCAGCAGGACACAGCCCTGCCGGTCTGGGTAATGGGTGGTAAGGACATCGATGGGCAATACGCCGCCGAGTCGACGCCGAAGTGCTCGCAGAGCACGCCCAGGAGTCCTGGCGCGCTGCAGAGTCAGCAGTCGAGTGCCGTCGCTGTTGCCGGCCAGAGCCACGACACGACGCGCACGGCGCAATTCACAGTCGGTGGCAGGCCGGGTGAGGGTGATCTCGATCGCGTGGTGCGCGGTCATGGTTGCGTCGCCTTCCTGCCCCGGCCGGCAGGAGCCTGCCGTCGGGTGAGTGTCGGGAGCCGGGTGTGGATGTGCTCGTGGTGAACGAGGGAGTCGAAGGGCTCCCACTCGGTTACCGCCACGTCGGCGGCTGTGGGAATGGCGGCGTGCTCGGGGCAGCGTTGGGCCCTCCAGCGCAGTTGCTCGGCATAGGGCAGGCCGGTGAGCGCGTAGACGGCCAGGACTGCTCCGGGCAGAGGAAGTTGACCGGGCTCCGTGGCGAGGGGTACGAGAGTCCAGACACCTGCCTGGGTCTTGGGCGTGAGCAGGGGACTTGTGCAGCGGTGGCGGCGTCGGGTCTGGGCGACGCACTGGATCTCGTCCACCGGGCGGTTGGCGAGGTAGCGGATGTACAGGAGTTGGACGACGGGACGGCCAGGCCGACAGGCGGCCATCGGTGAGGCTTCTGTCGTCGGCGGGGTGGAAGGAGGTACGAAGGCGCCGCTGTCGATCAGGCGGCGGGTGTTGACCGCCAGAGCGCGGCGCAGTCCTCCCAGTTCGGGCACGGCTGGAAGGGCGTGACGGGCAGGGCAGAGCATGGCGTGCGGCAGGCGGCACCAACTGCTGCCGTCGCCCGCCGGGTGAGCGACGCCGCAGCTGACGTGCCATTGGCAGGTAGCGGGCACTCTTTCGGCAGGCAGTTCGTGAGGGTGCAGGCGGATGGGCCGCTAGTTGGTGCGGTGGTACCACTCGATTCGGTTGCCGCAGTCCCGGCAGCGGTCACTCTGCCCGCATCGCAGTAGACGACTGGCGCTGTCGTGGCTTACGCGTAGGGAACGCCTCGCGCGGACATGGACGGGGCTGCCATCGCAACGGCGTGAAGAAGGGGGTGTGGAGCGCATGCGGGCGAACTTGTCAGCTGACACGCCGTCCAGTGGGTGTCAGTACCGTAGGTGTCCCTCGAAGTGCCGCATCTGGTGAGACTGGTTTTCGAGGATGCGCTCATGCGTTCGCACAGAGTCACCTGTTCGGGCGATTGGTGAAGGCCGTCCCGAAAGCGGTCAGCCGTCGGTCTTCTCGGGAGGCTCGTGTCCGTTGCACAGGGTGGCGAAGAGCTCGTCGAGCGGGGTGCTCAGGGCGTGCGCGAGGGCGTGCCAGGTTTTCAGCGTCCCGATCGTTCGGCCCTGCTCAATCTCGATGAGAGTCCGTCTGGCAAGGCCACTACGGTCGGCGAGCTCGTCATAGCTCCATCCTCGGGCCGCCCGCAGGCGTGCGAGCTCCAGGCGGAGTGCCTCGAAGTCCGGATCGGGCGGAAAGATCGTCACCCGACCATCCGACGGTGCAGACACCTGCCCTGTCAGTGCAGACCTCTGCCCTATTTCCCCAGGTCGCAGCGCAGGCGCGAGGGCAGAGGTCTGCACTAGCGTGTGCGGCCGTCGCTCTCTCCTGAGCGGGCAACGGCGCGGAAGCAGGATTGAGAAGAGCACGCCCTATGAGGCTTTGCACAACACGCCCGGCAACGCGGCGTGCCTGGACGGTGGAGCTTCGGCCAGGCTCTAGCGGGCCGCAGCTTGTGTGTCAGCAGTGCGACCACCGGGGCGTGCTGCTCGCTGCCGTATCCGCGCGCTCCGCAGCGCTCGAGCATCTGGCCGGACATGCCCGGCGCGACGCCCTGCCGTCATACCTGCGCACCTGCCAGTGCCACGAGCGAGGTTGCCGCTGGCACCCCCGTCACCGCGGCTGCGCCGGCCCCGTCCATCTGCTTCTCGCCCGCGAGCGGAGCGGACGGCTCTGGCGACTTGCCGATGCTTGTACAGCCTGCGCGTCGGTGACAGCGCAGGCCGCCGTGGTTCCGGAAACCTTCCTCCCAGTGACCGTGGCGGAGCCGGACGGCGCCACGCGGCGTCGCAAACGACGGCCCAAAGGGCCGGGCGATCAGATCCGAGTGCGGGAGATGCTCAGCTACCTGGCCGCAGCCCTGCCCAGCCACACAGGGGCTGCAGCCCGGCTGCTCGCCGTGCAGTGTGCACTGCGCATGGACTCCGAAGGGAAGATCCGGATGTCGGCTGGACTCCTACGCAGTCTTCACCTTGGCCGCAATCCGCTCCCATGGACCGAGTTGGAGCAGGCGCGGTGGCTCCGCAGCACGCCAACTACCCTGGGCTCTGCCTACCGGGCGGTGGGCGCCCAAATCCTCGACGGCGGGTTGTTTGCTCAGCGTCCTGCACGTCCAGACCGCAGGAGCGCTGCCGACTGGGCGTTGCGTATGGCGAGAAGTGGCCGCGTGGGCCCCGGTGACCCGTCTCTCCGGCTGATCACCCTCTGTCTTGCGACGCACACCGACTCCTCAACCGGTCACGGGTGTGCCGACATGGACCGGATCGCACACGAGTGTGGACTCGGCCCCGAGGCTTTGTTCCCTGCACTCGATCAATTGCCATCCCTGACCTCCTGGAGCATGGCGCTCACCTCAGGAGATCTGCACTGGGAGCTACTGCCGAGGGGCAATCAGAATCAGCGGGCTGCCAGCCGATCTGACGCTCTCGAGAATCCTGCGAGCTGAGGCGACCGACCCGGAAATCGACCCGCTACCTCCCAGCAGACCGGTCGCCCAGCGCCTCGACGAAGCACCTTCAGCTGGCCGATCGAACCCTGCGGCCGCTGGCGCCACTCTTGTTCATGCGCCAGGTCAACATCTTCCTACTGACTCCGTACCGAAGCATCGCCGCCTCAGGACTGAGCCCTCTTCTGGCGATGGACCACGCCGCCTCGTTGGTGATCAGCAGGTTGCCGGCCAGCCAGTCCGCTTCTTCTTCGATCTCTCCGTCCCAGTGCCGACAACCGCGGACATCGAGCGCCGGACCGGGCGGATGCATCAGGAGCGCATGGGCGATTTCGTGGTCGGCCGAGCTGTTTTGACGGCCCGGGTCGTGGGAGTCGTTCACCCAGATCTGTCGCCGTGTCCCTGCATGCACGGTGAGTGCGCTCACAGCTTCCTGCTCGGTGGTGAGAAGTCGCTCGATCCGGGCGTCGTCCGCTATCGCGGAGCTGAATTTCTTGACCGGGATCGCCAAGTGTTCAGCGAGCCGTGCAGGTGCAAGCGGCGCGGCGGGGTGAAGCCCCAGCTCTCTCCGCATCTGCACCGCCAGGCGATTGGCTTCAGCCTTGAAGCCGTGACGCAACGACATAGGGAGCTCCCCTACTCCGGCTGATCAGTCACCAACTGTTTGTAGGCGACGGCGATCAGGGCTTCGAGAGCTTCCGCAGCCTCAGGCGTGAGGTTGCGGTCGCCCCGCAGATGCGTAGCCACCTTGGTCAGCGTGTCCTGACTACGGGGCTCATCGGTCCGGCGAACAAAGTCATCCGCGCTCAGATTCGCCCAGGTGACAAGGGCTGCGAGTCCGTCCACGTCCGGCCTGCGCCCTTGGGCCAGCCGCGTCAACGTCGATGCGCTGACGCCTGCTTCCTGAGCTACGTCCTTCCAGAGAAGACCCCGCTCCTGACGCGTGTGATCCAGGGCCGTGTGAAACGCGACCGCGTCAAACCGTCCTGCTGCATTCCGCTCGCTCATGATCTCCTCCTCTCACCCGCATGCTTCCACATCAGGTACCACTTGCGAAAGTCGAAGCCAGGACCTACCCTTCCGATTGCAAGATCGATAGCGATACCGATCTCGCAATCAGAAGGTCTCCGGCGATTGATGGTGGCGACATGGCTACGAACACCGGTAAGGGTTTCCGTCGCGGCAGCGTCTCCCGACGGAGTCAGGTCCTCAATACCCGGACCGGCACGTGAACGAAGCGCGGTGAGAAGGGCCGCTTCATGGGCGGGAAGGCAGGCGGCGCGTCATTCAAGGGCGTCCGCCGCGAGAAGTAACACGTCTCGTGCTGGTGGGAGACGACCCCCTCGTCTCCCACCAGCAGAAAGGAGGTACCGATGGTTCGCAAAGAATCCCTTGCGCAGCTCCTCGATGAAGGACGCCGCAAGATCCAGGTGACCGACGAGGAGGTCGCCGAGGCCAAGCGACGCCGCCGACTCCTGGCCGCGTCCGCACGCCGGGCTTTCCCCGGATCTACCACGTACTTCAACGGCAGCGTCGCGCACGGCGATGCGAACACGCCCCTGACCGACGTCGACCTCGGGGTCGTCCTCACCAAGAAGGACACCGAGCCGTACGGTCCGGGCAAGAAGAGCGCCCTGGCCCTCATGGAGATCGCCCGTGAGGCGATCCATGAAGACCTTGACGCGGAGTTCCCGAAGCTGACCGTCGAGGTCGTGGGCCGCCGCCGTGCCGTCCTCGTGCGCTTCGGCGACCCCGTCACACAGGGCCAGGACGACTTCACCGCGGACGTCATGACCGCGCTCCCGCACCCCTCGGACCGTGGGCTGTACATCCCGAACACGAAGATCGCGGACCAGTGGGACCGCGCCGACCCGATCACGCACACCCAGATGGTACTCAAGGCCATCACGGACACGAAGGTCGTGTTCGCCCGTACGGTCCGGCTGCTGAAGCACTGGAACTGCACGCACAGCAAGCCCATGTGCTCCTGGAACATCAAGGCCCTCTGCCTCGGGTGCCTCGACGAGCCCATGCCGCTGATCAACGCGCTCCAGGTCTTCTTCACCTACGCGGCGGACGAGATCGAGAAGGGCCCGACACCGGACCCGGCGCACGTGGCCGGCCCCATTCCCCTGAACATGACGCGCCGCGAGGTCCACAAGCGGCTGTGCACCGCGCGTGACTACGTCGACCTCGCGATCGAGCACGAAACAGCCGGACGCGCGCTCAGTGCCCAGCACGCCCTCCACCAGGTCCTCCCCGAACTCGTCCCAGACGCGGACGCCACGCAGGAGGAAGCAGCCCGACTGACATCGACAGTCCGCTCGGGCGGTACGGCCGCCACCGGCCTCGGGCTCGCCGTCGGACTCGTCACGCCCACCCGGGCCTGGGGAAACTGAGCCATGCCGACCTGGTATGGGGCCCAGCCTGTCTGGTGGGCCCCACTCGAACGCGACGCTCGGCGGCGCTTCGGCTCCGCCCTCCGGCATACGTACCGCCCTGGCTCACTGACATACGAACTCACGGGACTCGACGTCATCGGCGAGCACGAACCGATCGACGTAGGCATCACGTTCTACGAAAACCCGCTCTACCCGACCTTTGGCCAGAAGCCCCAGGATTTCCCGCGCGTCCACGCCAAACCGGGGGCACCCTCGAAGCACCGGTACTCGGGCGACGACGCCCTCTGCCTCTGGCACCCGCTCGATTCGGAAGAGCGACGGTGGACGAGTTCGAAGGGACTCCTGGACCTCATCGAGATTGTTCGCACACACTTGTTCCTCGAACACTACTGGCGGCTCACCGGTGGTGAGCACGACGGTCAGTGGCTGATTGAGGACGCCCCGCACAGCATGCCGGGGAGTGGTGCATGGAGGTCATCGCGGCGACAGCGGCGACGAGCGGCGGGTGGACCTGGTCCCAGACCACCGCGCTGATCGTCCCGTTCATCGCCGTGTTCGGCGCCTTCCTCACGTACGCCCTCAACCAGCGGGCGGCGAGACGGGAGCACCAGGCGAAGACGTTCGCCGAAGCCCTGACAGCGGTCGAGGAGTACCTGGAGATGCCGTACCGCATACGGCGCCGTCCGGAGTCCTCGGCCTCCATGCGACAGCAGCTCACGGACGAGGTGAGCAGTCTGCTGGCGCGCATGGCGTTCCACCAGGCATGGCTCCAGATCGAAGCGTCGTCCGTCGCAGGGCCGTACTCGAATCTCGTCGCCACGGCCCGCGCGGAAGCCGGCGCGCAAATGAGTCTTGCCTGGCAGCAGCCGCCCATCAGGACCGACGAGGGGATGAACCTCGGCGCGGCCTACCCCCGTGACCGATCAACAGCCGCCCGCGCGGCATGCATTGAAGTAATGCGCCGTCACCTCTGAGAAGGGACGGTGATCTTGATGCCAACTATCCCTCTTTTGTGCCAACTAAAATTCCTCGTCACAGCAGGCTAACGCCGTACCCGCGGCATCCCCAGCCCGATCCACGAGATGATCTCCCGCTGGATCTCGTTGTTCCCGCCACCGAAGGTGAAGATCACCGCCGACCGGTAGCCGCGTTCCAGCTCACCGTGCAGGACCGCGCCCGCCGAGCCCTCCTTGAGGACACTCGGCACGGCGACGATCTCCATGAGCCAGGCGTACGCGTCGCGGCGCGCCTCGGAGCCGTACACCTTGACGGCGGAGGCGTCCTGCGGGGTGAGGGTGCCCTCCTGGACGGCGTTCACCATCTGCCAGTTGAGGAGTTTCATGGCGTCGAGCCTGGTGTGGGTCTGGGCGAGGCGGCGGCGCACCCAGGGAAGGTCGATCACCCGGCGGCCGTCGGCGAGCTTGGTCTCCGTCGCCCAGCGCTGGACGTCGTGCAGGGCGCGGATCGCCATGGTGCCGTGGGCGGCGAGCGTGACGCGTTCGTGGTTGAGCTGGTTGGTGATCAGCCGCCAGCCCTTGTTCTCCTCGCCGACCCGGCGGGAGACGGGGACGCGGATGTTCTCGTAGTAGCTCGCGGTGGTGTCGTGCGAGGCGAGGGTGTTGATGAGGGTGCACGAGTAGCCGGGGTCGGAGGTCGGCACGAGGAGCATGGTGATGCCCTTGTGGGGCGGGGCGTCCGGGTCCGTGCGGACGGCGAGCCACACCCAGTCGGCGGTGTCGCCGTTGGTCGTCCAGATCTTCTGCCCGTTGACCGTGTAGTGGCCGGTGGCCTCGTCACCTTCCCTGACCGCCTTGGTCCTGAGCGCGGCCAGGTCCGTGCCCGCGTCGGGCTCGCTGTAGCCGATGGCGAAATCGATCTCGCCGGAAAGGACCTTGGGCAGGAAATATCCCTTCTGCTCCTCGGTGCCGAACTGCATGATCGTCGGGCCCACCGTGTTCAGCGCCATGAGAGGAAGCGGTACGCCCGCCTGGGCGGCCTCGTCGAAGAAGATGAACTGCTCCATCGGGGTCAGCCCGCGCCCGCCGTACTCCTTGGGCCAGCCCACGCCGAGCCAGCCGTCGGAGCCGAGCCTGCGGATGGTGTCCCGGTAGAAGCGCTTCTGCGCCGCCGGGTCGCCGTGCCGGGCGTGGGCGTGATCCGGCACCAACTCGGCGAAGTAGGCGCGAAGTTCGGTGCGCAGCCGCTGTTGCTCTGGCGTGTATTCGAGATGCACGACGCCTCCTGGCTCCCCAAGGCCGGACCTGACGGCGCACACCGTAGAACGTGTTTCAGAAATTGGGAATGGCGGTGCGGGCGGCGACCGTCTTCGGGGTGTCGCGCATCACCTGTCCGGCCCCCGGTGAAGGCTTGAGCGAGTGGCGGAGTTCAGCGGCCGCTCGGGGCGCTGGAATGTCCGGGCGCAGACGGCCCCGGGCGCCGTCGGACCGACGCCTTCGCGTCAGCCGTGGAGCGTCGCAGGGACGTCGCTCACGCCCCCCGACGCCGCTGCCACCTCTGCCGCCACTGCCACCTATGCCGCCCCTGCCGCCTCTGCCGCCTCGCGAGAGATCCGCTCGAACTGCGCCCCCATCGCCTCGGAGAGCGCCTGAGCCGCCGACAGCGGGCGGACCATGACCATGAGTTCGTCGATCCTGCCGTCCTCGCCGAAGTGCAGGAAGTCGCAGCCGTTGATCTGCTTGTCGCCCACCTTTGCCTCGAAGACCAGCGCGTGGTCGCGGCCGTCGGCACCGACGATCTCGCGTACGTAGCGGAAGTCGGTGAAGACGCGGGAGACGCCGCGCAGGATGGCCGCGGTGATCGCCTTGCCCGGGTAGGGCTTGAAGGCGACGGGGCTGGTGAACACGACGTCGTCGGCCAGCATGTCCTCGATCGCGGCGAAGTCCCCGGCTTCCACGGCCTTGCGGAAGGAGTGCATCACGCCCACCTCTCATAGGTCGAATTACTACTCAACTAATTGACTAGGTGCGGATGAGATTAGTCGCAGGGATGACAGGCGTCTAGCCTGGGGCGATGGCATTGCGCAACGCGGTCCTGGCCGCACTTCTGGAGGGCGAGGCGTCGGGGTACGACCTGGCCAAGGGCTTCGACGCCTCGGTGGCCAACTTCTGGATGGCGACCCCGCAGCAGCTGTACCGGGAGCTCGACCGGATGGAGTCCGAGGGGCTCATCGAGGCCCGGCTCGTGCGGCAGGAGCGCCGGCCGAACAAGCGGGTGTTCTCCCTGACCGAGGCGGGCCGCGGCGCTCTGCGCGATTTCACGGCCGAGCCGTCGAAGCCCACGGCCATCCGCGACGAGCTGATGGTCAAGGTCTACGCCGTCGACGACGGGGACGACCAGGCAGTACGGGCGGCGATCACCGAGCGACTGGAGTGGGCTCGCGGCAAGCTGGCCCACTACGACCGGATCCGTGCCCGGCTCCTCGACGGGCGCACCGAGGACGAGTACCTGACCGACACCGAGCGTGTGGGCCCGTATCTCACCCTGATGCGCGGACTCGCCTTCGAGCGGGAGAGCATCCGCTGGGCCGAACGGGCCCTGCGCATCCTGGAGCGGCGCGCCTCCGTACCGCGATAGTTCCGGAGTTCCGGCGCCGCCCGCGTATTCCCGGGGCGCCATTGGATGCCCTATGCCTGCGAAGGGGTTCCCTATTGGTCACCTACGCCCGACCCGCATAGCGTCGAGGACATCACCGCCCTGACGATCCGAGTCCGGAGTGTCAGGGCGTACGACCGAAAAACCTCACAGGTCCGTCAGGGCCCGCACCCCCCGGAGAACCGCACCATGTCGAAGATCCTTTTCGTGCTGACCGGTGTCGACCACTGGACGCTCGCCGACGGCACCCGGCACCCGACCGGCTTCTGGGCCGAGGAGGCCGTCGCCCCGTACGAGGCCTTCAAGGCCGCAGGTCACGAGGTCGTCGTCGCCACCCCGGGCGGCGTCGTGCCGACTGTGGACAAGGGGAGCCTTGCCCCCGAGTTCAACGGCGGGCAGGAAGGCGCCGACCGGATCGCGAACGTCCTCGCGTCGATCACCGAACTGCGGCAGCCGATCAAGCTGGAGGAGGTGAACCTCGACGACTACGCGGCCGTTTTCTACCCCGGCGGCCACGGCCCGATGGAGGACCTCGCGGTCAACGCCGACTCCGGCCGGCTGCTCACCCTCGCGCTGGAGTCGGGCAAGCCGCTCGGTGTGGTGTGCCACGGCCCGGCCGCGCTGCTCGCCGCGACGAAGGACGACGGCGGCAACGCCTTCGCGGGCTATCGGGTCTCGGGGTTCACCAACACCGAGGAGACGCAGGCCGGACTCGCCGACCAGGCGAAGTGGCTGCTCCAGGACCGGCTCGTCGAGGCGGGCGTCGACTTCCAGGAGGGCGAGCCCTGGGCCCCCAAGGTGGTCGTCGACCGCAATCTGGTGACCGGGCAGAACCCGGCGTCCTCGGCCCCGCTCGCCGCCGAGCTGCTGAAGAAGCTGGCCTGAGCGAAGAAGCCGGCCCGAGCGAGGGCCACGGACCGGCTCGACGAGGTCCTCGACGCCGCCTACGACTGCCTGCCCAGGTACGGCGTACGGCGCACGGCGATGGACGGCATCGCCTCCGCCAGGGGCGTGTCCCGGTCAGCGATTGTTCGGCGACATCCGCCAGGCGTTCACCGGCGACCTGCGCCGCCTGCTGATCGCCCGGTTCGCCGAGGCGGCCACCCCCACCGGCGTCGACCCCGCCGAGGCCGCGACATCTGCCTCGCTCCGGTCGTCGGCCTGGGGGCGGTGCCCGACGGCAGAAACCTCCTGACCCCGGCGACGGACGCCCTGCTGACTGGTCGGTCGGGCATGTCGGCACCGCATCAGCCCGAGGCTCCAGCGCCACCTGGAGCTCGTGGGACAACTGTGCAGGCAGCAGGGGGTCCGACCCGCCGGGCCGCTTCTACACTCGGGGCATGAAGGGTCTGCTGCTGCGGCTTTCCGCCCTGGACGCCGACGCGGCCGCCGCACTCCGCGTGATCGCTCACTACGAAGGCCTCCTCGGCGGCGGGCGTCTCGACGCTCAGTCGCTGGTGCGGTCCACGGCCGGTCTCGCCGAGTGTCCCGCGGGCCTGGTGCTGGACGGCCGCATCGTGCGGTTCGGCGCGGACGGGGCGGCGTCGGCGGGCGAGCCGCCCGAGAAGACCGACGGCGTGGAGTTCGCGCCCGGCGGCCGGGTGTGGCTGGAGCGCGACGGTGAACCGGGGCCGCTCGACGAACTCGTCCTGGAGTGGATGGCCATCGCCGCCGCCGTGGTGGCGGGGCACCGTGCCCTCGCTCCCTCCCAGCACGTGGCCGACCCGGCCCTGGTCGAACGCGCCCTGTCCGAACGCGAGGCCGTCGAGGACCGGGCCCGGGCCCTGCGGCTGCTGGGCCTCGACCCCGCCGGTCCGCTGCGCGTGGTCGCCGTCGACGGGCCGGCCGCGGTCGCCGCGCTCGGTCGGCACGACCTGCGTCCGGGCGTCAGGGCGGCCGGCGTGGGCTCCTTGGTCGTGGCCCTGGTGCCGGGAGCCGAGTCACCGGCATCGGACCTGCGGGACATGGTCGCCCGGGACGGCGCCGAGGGTGTACGCATCGGGGTCGGCGGCGGCGCACCCGCGCTGTCCGCGGCGGATTCCTGGGTGCAGGCCCGGCTGGCCCTTCGGTTCGCGGTGGCCGGATCACGCGCGGAGGCGGTGGTGGACCACGACCGGCTCGGTCCGCTCGCCCTGCTCGCGGAACTCCCGGCGGAGCGTCTGCGGACCCAGCCCGACGTGGTCGCCCTGGAACAGCTGGCCGAGCCCGTCCTCAACGCGCTGGCCGCCTTCTGCCGGACCGGCACCCTGCGCCAGGCCGCCGCCGACCTCCATCTGCACCACAGCTCGGTGGCCGCCCGGCTCACCCAGGCCGAGGCCGCGCTGGGCCTGCGCCTGGCAGCCCCGGGAGACCGGTTCCGGGCGCAGTTCGCGCTCTACGCGCTGCGGCTGGCCCGGACCGGACAGGACCGGGGCTGACGACGGCGGGGACCCGCCGGGACACGGAAAGCGAGGCCCCACCGCCGAGTTCGACCGCCGGACTCAGCGCAGGGCGCGGCCCAGCACGGCCAGCGCCTCGGCCGTCTCGCGCTGCGAGATCTCAGCGGTGTGGATCATGGACGAACCGTGGAACGTGCCGGGGAACAGATGCAGTTCGACGCTCACCCCGGCCGCCAGCAGAGCCTGCGCGTAGGCGATGCCCTCGTCGCGCAGCGGGTCGAACTCCATCACCGAGATGTACGCGGGCGGCAGCCCCGACAGGTCGCCGGCGCTCGCGCGGGCCGGAGCCGCGTGGATCGGAACGTCGTCGCCGCCCGGCACACCGGCACCGAGGTAGGCGTCCCAGCTGAGGACAGCGTTGGGGCGGTTCCACAGCGGGGTGTCGGTGAACGCCCGCATGCTCGGGGTGGTCAGCCGGTCGTCGAGTTCGGGGATGCCCAGGTACTGGAAGTGCAGCGCCGGTCCGCCGCGGTCGCGGGTCAGCAGGGCGAGCCCGGCGGCCAGACCGCCGCCCGCGCTCGCCCCGTGCACGACGATGCGGTCGCCGTCGAGGTCCAGTTCGGCGGCGTTCTTGGCGACCCACACCAGACCGGCGTAGCAGTCCTCCAGGCCGGCCGGGTAGGGGTGTTCGGGGGCGAGGCGGTAGTCGACGCTGAAGACGACGGCCTTCAGTTCCCGGCTGATGACGACGTTGTGCCCGTGGTCCAGCTCCGGCGTGCCCAGGACGAAGCCGCCGCCGTGGATGTCGTAGACCACGGGGAGCGGGCCCGCCACGCCGGTGGGGCGGTACGCCATCAGCCGCACCTCCGGCGCGCCCTCGGGGCCCGTCACCCGATACTCCTGGATCTCCACGCCCTCGGTGTTCACCTCGGCGTTCATGAGGGTGACGCCTTCGGTCAACTCGGCCCGGGCCTCAGTGAGATCGGATGTGTCGGCCCCGGGGATCATGGCCAGTCCGGCGGCGAGCTCGGGGTCCAGCGAGTAGGTCGTCATGCGTCCAGTCCTCCGATCGGACGCTCCGTCGCGCCCTGCACCTCACCCTGCCACCTCGCATCATCGCAGGTCACCCGACACGTGTCGGAAAATCGGGGAGGGTCGGCCGACAGCTGTGCGCAGGCCCCGGGCACCCGGCCGCCATGAACCGAGTACCCGACGAAGGCATGGTCCTCGTCCCCGGCGGCTCTCTCCTCACCAAGGCCCCGGAGAAGGGCCGCGCCCTTGCCAACGACTACGGACGGGACTGACCCCCAGCGCCCAACAGCGTCTCTCGTACCCGGGCGGCCGTCGGTCACCGTGTTGCGCGCTGCCTGCCCAAGTACCGTGCAGGGCACCGGATATACCCGCGCGGCATCACGTCCAGGCGTCGCCCGGGTACGAGGAACGGACGGCTTCCGGCCGTCCGCCGGACCGGGTCGAGGACTATGCTGCTGTACGGACGTCCCAGACCCCGGCGGCTTGTCGTTGCTCGACACAGATGGCTGCGGGGAGCGGACTCTTCGTCCGTCACCCGGCGCATCCCTGGAGGGATCTGGGTGGGTCCGCTGTCCTGTCGCACAGGCTGTCGGACCGGCCGTTGGTCTACCCTCCGCCGAACGTACGCCCTGCCGGCAGCGCGCCATGGGCGCCGGGATTCCCGGCGTCACCGCGTCCGCTGCCGGATGGTCTTCCGAACCGAGGCGTCATGCCCCTCCCGCAGCTCACCGTCCACCGCCATGACAGAAGGAAACGGGCGCTGATCACCCTGGCCGGTGAGATCGACCTGGAATCGGCCCCGCTGGTACGCACGGCACTGGCGCGTTGTCTGAGCGACGGTATCCGTACCATCGACATCGACCTCACCCCTGTCACCTTCTGCGACTGCAGCGGCCTCAACGCCTTCCTCCACGCCGCGCAAAAGACCACCGAGGCCGGCGGGACCCTGCGACTGCACCACCCGCCACCGACACTGGGCCTGATACTCGACCTCACCGGCTCCGGGGTCCTGCTTCTCGGCGTTCCGTTCGGGCATCTGTCACCTTCTCTCGGGGGTGTCCCGGCCCCGACCGTCCAAACCCCGCCGCACCGGACTGTTCCGCTTGCCTCTGTGCTCTCGGGGGATGCGCGGTGACGGCCCGGTCGGGGCGGGGGCAGCCACGAAAGCCCCGTGGCAGCGAGTCGTCCACCCTGGATGCGGTCCGGTTACGTCGGGTGAACCGCCGGCTGGCACAGGGTCTGAGCGGGAAGCTGACGGATCTGTACATGGACTCCCGCGAGACGTCACCTCCTGAGGCGTACCGCCGTCCCAGCCGTCAGCACTTTCTGAACCGTCTCAACGCCGACATCCGGCGGCCCGGCTTCGCCATGGTGATCGCGGAGACGGATGGCCTGGTGGGATGCGCTTTCGGATTCCCGGTGCGCAGCGACGGCTTCTGGTGGCTCGGGTTCGACGGGGCAGTCCCGCGCGGCATCGAGCAACTCACCGCGTCCAGCGGCGTCTTCGCGATCACCGACATCCTGGTCCGCCCGCACCCGCAGGACGCGCACGTGGCCCGCCGGTTACAGGAGCGGCTGCCGGCCGACCGCCAGGCGTCACTCGGCGCCACCCCGGTGGACCGGGCCGATCACCCGACCCTCACCGCGCTCCGTTCCGGGGGATGGCTGGACGTGGGAGAGATCTGGAAGCCGATCAGCGCCGCGCCGCTCCGGGTGCTGGCGCTTCCCGTCGGCGAACGAACTGCGGCGCGGCTGGGGGAACTTGGGCACGATGCCTGGACGCGGTGGCCCGGATGAGGTCCGACAGCCGGTCGGCCCGCATCCAGGTGCTGGTCGCCGAGCAGGCGGCGCGACGCGGTGCCCGGGTCGGTGTGGTGGACGTGTGCACCGCGGCCGTGACCGCGCTCCCGGTCGGCGGGGCCGGGCTGTCGGCAATGTCCCGGACCGCGGCGAGCCATGCGCTGTGCGGCACCGACGACATCAGCGAACAACTGGAAGAGCTGCAGCTCACCCTGGGCGAAGGGCCCCGCGTGGATGCCTTCCTGCACGGTTCGGCCGTCCTGACACCCGATCTGCTGACCGGTGCGCTGCAGGACCGCTGGACCGTGTTCGCGGATGCGGCCCTGGAGGCCGGGGCACGCGCGGTGTTCGCGCTTCCCCTGCAGATGGGGGCGATCAGCCCGGGAGTCCTGGACCTGTACGCCGACGTGCCGACGGCGCTGGATGCGGAGGAGTTGGCCGATGCGCTGGCGTTCGCCGATCTCGCGACGCTGCTCCTGCTCGACGCCCGGATCGAGGAGACGGGCGCGCCGGCCGACGGGCCGTCGCCGGACCGCGGCTTCGAGGACCTGGGCGCATACCGGGCGGAGATCGACCAGTCCACCGGCATCCTCGCCGTCCAGCTCGGCGTCGGCATCGACGAAGCCTTCGTACGGCTCCGCGCCCACGCCTACATGCAGGGACGCCGGCTCGCCGACGTGGCCGCCGACGTGGTGGCCCACCGGCTCCGCTTCTCCCCGCATGCGGAGCCGGACCAGGCCGACGAGGAAACCTGACGCACCAGCGCCGACCGGTGAACTGGCTGGACTTCCCGCCCCCTCCCGGCGGGAATAGTCTCAATCGAGGGTGACACGATGAATCAGCAGCTCCTGGCCAAGACCTTCGTCGAGCTGGCGGACAACCTGGTCGCCGACTTCGACCTGATCGACTTCCTGCGGCTGCTCACCGACCGCTGCGTAGGGATCCTCGGCGCCGACGCGGCCGGGGTGCTGCTCGCGGACCGCGACGGCGAACTACGGGTGATGGCCGCCTCCGACGAACAGGTACGGCTGCTGGAACTCTTCCAGCTCCAGAGTGATGAAGGCCCTTGCCTGGAGTGCTGTCGCACCGGCACACCCGTGATCGTCGCCGACCTGACCCTGGAGGTCGGCCGCTGGCCGCGCTTCGTCACGGCGGCCCACCGCAGCGGGTTCGGGGCGGTCCAGGCGCTGCCCATGCGCCTGCGGGACGAGGTCGTCGGCGCCCTGAATCTCTTCCGTGCCGCCCCCGGCCCCTTCGACCCGGCAGGCACACTCATCGCCCAGGCCCTGGCCGACGTCGCCACCATCAGCCTCCTGCAACAACGCTCCACCCACCGCAGCACGATCCTCAACGAGCAACTGCAGACCGCGTTGAACAGCCGCGTACTGATCGAACAGGCCAAAGGCAAACTCGCCGAACGCCGAGGCATCGACATGGAACAGGCCTTCACCACCCTGCGCGGCTACGCCCGCGCACACAACCGGCGCCTGTCCGATCTGGCCCGCGCCTTCATCGACGACTCCGAACCCCTCCCCGGTCTGGGGTCCTGACCCACTCCGCGCCACAGCCGGCGCGCCACCCACCGCGGCCCCTGCGCCGGGGTTCGCGGTCCGGACGGCCTCGTTTCCGACTCGGGGGCTGGGAGCCTGGGTGGGGAGACTTGCTGGTACCTGACACGGTCGCAGTCCCGTCTTCCCTACGTCGGGGGTAGAGCAGATACAGGCGAAGCGGAACAGGGCCGTTCGCAGGCGCCGCCCGTGCACCCGGGACGTCGTCACGCATGCGCTGCAGCTCTCCGGGCCGTCCGCAGGGCGGCGATACGGCGGAACGCGGCGTAGGTGTCCGGCGCGTCGTCGTGGTCGTGGGGGCGTGTGCTTCGTGGGCTCTGCGTGCGCACGTCCGGCATGGGCACGTGTCTCCCCGATCGGTGACATCACTCACCGTGGGAGCTGCCAGACCGCAGCACGCAAGGGAGCAGCGAAAGCTGCTCGCACGGGCGTGCCTCCGGTCCGAAGCACACCGGACGGCTTCCCGAACAGCCCGCGTTCAACAGGGTTTCCACCGTCCGACCGCCGCTGCCCACGGATGGTTGCGGCCGACGCATTCACCGTTCCTCCATCGGCGCCCCTCTGGCCCCGTGCGCCCAACGGGCCCCGACGCGGCGCCGATCCGAGGCTATGCTGCTGTACAGACGTCCCAGACCCAGGCGCCGCACCGCCCATCGGCCACGATGGCAGTCCCGTACCTCTCCCGGTCTCCTGAACCGAGGCGCCTCATGCGCACCCCGCGGCAACCGCACGAACCCGAAGGCTCAGAGCGTCTCGACCTGGACACGGTGCGGCTGCGCCGGCTGAACCGCTGGCAGGCCGAGGGCCTGCGGGAGGATCTGGCGGATCTGTACGTGGAGTCTTCCGCCGCCGAGCCGGGCGAGGAGTTCCACGACCGGCAGAAGTTCCTGCACCGTCTGGCAGACGACGTGAAACTGCCGGGATTCGACATGCTGGTCGCCGAGGCGGAGGCCCTGACGGGGTGCGTCTGCGGCTTCTCCGTGCCGCGCGACGGCTCCTGGTGGCAGGGGTTCGACGGACCACTGCCGCAGAACCTGGAGCAACTGACCGCGTCCGGACACGTGTTCGCGATCCTTGAAACCGTAGTCCATCCCCACCAGTACGCCCGCGGGCTCGCCCGCCGGCTCCAGGAGCGCCTGCTCACCGACCATCAGGCTTCGCTCGGCGTCACTTTGTTGGATCAGTCCGCCGGTTCGGCCTGTGCCGTCTTCAAGGACTGGGGCTGGCAGGAAGTGGGGCGGATCCAGCGCCTGCCCGGCCCAACGACCTTCCGCGTACTGGTTCTTCCTCTTGGTGAGCGCACGGAGGAACATCCGGACGGCCTCGCCCACAACGACCGGACCCAACGGCCCGAATAGCCGCCCGCATCGGCTGGACCCAGCGTGTGCGGAGGTGTGGAGGAGCGCGTGGAGCTGTCGCCGGAGCAGGAGGCGCGGCGGATCGCGGCGGTACGGCGGTACGACATCCTGGACACCCCGCCCGACGGGGCATTCGACCGGATCGCAGCACTCGCTGCCCGCCTGTTCGACGCTCCGTCCGCCACGGTGACGATCGTGGACACCGACCGGGTCTGGTTCAAGGCCGCGTACGGACTGGCGGGGGTCACGCAGATCGGCCGGGACCCGGGGCTGTGCACCTCGGCGATCCTCACCGGCAGTCCGCTGGTCGTCCCCGACACTCTCGACGACCCCCTCGCCCGCGCCCACTCCCTGGTGACCGGCCCGGCCCGGGTGCGCTTCTACGCCGCCGCCCCGATCACCACCAGCGACGGTCACCGCCTGGGCACCGTGGACGTCCTGGACACCAAGCCGCGCCGGATCACACCGGACCAGGCCACCGCCCTGACCGACCTGGCCGCGCTCGTCATGGACGAACTCGAACTGCGGCTGTCCGCACTGCGCATGCTCCGCGTCGAACGGGAACTGGTGGAGGTCGAGCACGCGGCACGGGAGCGCGCCGAGCGGGACCGGTCAAAGATCGCCGCGTACGCCTCCACCCTGCAGCGCACCCTGCTGCCCCCGGCGCTCCCGGAAGTGCCGGGCCTGGAGGCCGCATGCCACTACACCACCGCCTCGGTCCACGACGTCGGCGGCGATTTCTACGACGTCTTCCCGCTCGGCGCCGGGCGGTGGGCGTTCTTTCTCGGCGACGTCAGCGGCCGGGGCACACCCGCCGCCGCTCTCACCTCGCTGATCCGCTACACCCTGCGCTCCACCGTCCTACTGGAGCGCGACCCGTGTGCCGTACTACGGACGCTGAACTCCGCTCTGCTGTCGGCGTCGCCCGACGGCAGCCGCTTCTGCACCCTGGTCTTCGGCACCCTCGCCCCCGAGCCCGCGGGCGGTTTCGCCCTCACCCTGGCCGGAGGCGGCCACCTCCCGGCCCACCATCTGCGACCCGCCCGGCGCGGCGGACCCGACCGGGCGGTCGCCCGAACCGAGCCGGTGAGCCTGGCCGGAGGGATGCTCGTCGGCGCCCTGCACCAGGCGGACTTCGTCTCCCGGGACATTCAACTCCTGCCCGGCGAGGCGCTCTTCCTCTACAGCAACGGACTCACCGAGGGCCGTACCCTCCGAGGCGCCGGGTTCGGTGAGAGCAGCCTGGTCGCGCACCTCACCCACCACGCCGCCACCAACCGGGCCCTCGGCGCCGCCGCGATCATCAGCGACCTCACCTCGCTGCTGGACACCTTCCCCGCAGGACCCGCCGACGACGTCGCGCTCCTCGCACTCAGCGCGACCTCGGCGACACCCGCCACGGCACCCTCCGGTGCCTCGGGCACCGCGCACACCAGCGTGCCCCTCCCACCCCCCGACAGCATTTGACCAGGCCGAACGGGCGAAGAGCCGACGGGTCGGTGGTTCAAAGTGATGGTGTCCGGGATGCGGAGCGGGAACTCGGCGAGCGCGTCAAGCGCCACGGCTCCCTCCGGGAACAGCCGCTGTCGCCCGAGACCCGCGAGCAGTACGTGGCTCAGTGGGCCGCCGTCCAGGAGCAGTTCGTCGACCTCACCGTGGAAGGCCGTCACCGAGGCGGACGCGCTGCTGGCGCGCCTGGCAGGGGAGCGCGGCTTCCCCGACGGCGCGCAGTGCGAGGAGCAGTTGGCCGCCCTCTCCGTCCACCACGCCTACTTCGTCCAGGGCTACCGCAGCATGCACACAGCAGCCCACGGCCAGAGCGGCACCGAGGAGATGCGGGAGGCCATCGTCGCAGCCCGAGGCCTCTTCGAGGCACTGGTCACCGAAGAACCGGCCGACCCGGACCTGCGCCGACTCGGAGCTGCTCCCGCAGGGCGAACGGGACGAGCTGGCCCTGCGCCTTCAACAGGCCCTCAGCACCTTCGTCGACAGCCCATGCCAGGCCGTGGGCGAGGCCGACGCCGTCTTCGACGAAATTGCCACCTCCCTCACGAACACCCTGACGGAAAACTACGTCCTCTTCCCCCTGCTCGCAGGCCCCTCGGCGCTGCCCTGCATGGTCGGCAACGTCACCGCGAACGGGCTTCGCAACATCTGGGCGCACACCGTGATCTTCTGCGGCCACTTCCCCGGCGACGTCCAGACCTTCTCGTACGAGGAGGAGCAGCTGGAGGGCGAGACGCGCGGCCAGTGGTACCTGCGCCAGATCCAGGGCTCGGCGAACATCGAGGGCGGCTTCCTCCTCCACGTGCTCACCGGCAACCTGAGCCACCAGATCGAGCACCACGTCTTCCCCGACCTGCCCAGCAACCGCTACGCCGAACTCGCGCCACGGGTGCGCGAGATCTGCGCCCGGCACGGGATCACGTACGTGAGCGGGCCGCTGTGGCGCCAGTACGCGTCCATGTGGGGCCGCGTCCTTCGGCACGCGGTGCCGGACGGGCCCCAGCGCCGCCGGGCTCGGGCCAGCTGACAGGCGCGGGCATGGAGGCGGAATGCCTTCCTGCTCGTGTGATCGCTGTGGGCGCACTCGCGATTCAGCTGTTCACCACGAGCCACAGCGATCGCATCGCGACTCTGCCGTCCGGCCGGTCCAGGTCGCCGGGAAGGGGTTCGGGGCGGACCGCAGCGCGCACGGTGAGGAGCGGACTGCGACGGTTCCGGCCGTGGCGTCGCACCGGAAATGAGTGACGGCTCAGGCCGGCGCCGGGCATCGTTGGTCCGCCCGGAATGCACGGTCACGCGCGCTTCTCGGCCGACTTCGGGTATCTCCTTGCGGGCGGGGTTTCCGACTCCCCCGATCAAGCGCAACTGCATCAACAGCATCTCGCTGAGGCTGACGTCCGACGAGAGCTGGGGCGGAACGCAATCCGATCACCGTCCGAATCCCGCTCGGATTCGCACCCCCGTCGAGGGCCCACCCGATGGGAACGCGTGTGCCCTGGGGGCACGCGACGGGCGGGGTGCGAGTGTTCTACGCGGCCGAAAAGGGCGCTCGCTCTCAGCGGGCCAGGACACCTGACCTAGTGTCAAGAATGTCCGCGCCGACGCCTGTTGTCCGGTCGGAGCGGCCACGCAGGAGCGCCGAGGAGGACACGGTGCCTTGGACCGATCCGTACGCGAGGAACGACGGAACACAAGTCCGGGGGGCCGATCGCTGTGCTCCGGGAGCGTGGCACAAGCTGACGATTCTGCCGTCGGCGGGCCTGGTGATCCGAGGCTTCAGCAGCGGACGGGTCACTTCTGACGTGGATGGCGGGCGAACGACTCCGGTTCCGGGCGTCTGCGGTCGTGTTTCTGTCGGCCGGGGGCAGTGGTGAGCCGCCGGCCGCCGGTGCGGCGGACTCGTAAGTCTCCGAAGCGGGCCCCGACCCCGACGAAGCCCCGAGGTCCCCAGCCGTTGGTGCTCGCCATCGCGGCTGCCGCGGGCGTCGGGTTCTGCGTCGCCGTGGGTGAGTGGCTGCTGGGCAACTGGTGGCTGCTCGCCGTGCTCGCCGCAGTCGTGGGCGGGGCCGGCGGTCTCTGGCTCACGCAGTGGGCGGTGAGCGCCCGCTGGGAGCGGGTGCACGTGCGGAGGCTGCGGTACAGGCTCCCCCAGCTCGACGGGCTCCACCACGAGGACTTCGAGTTCGCGGTACGGGACCTGATGCGCCGTGACGGCTGCACGGATGCCGTACAGGTGGGCGGGGCCGGGGACAACGGCGCGGATGTGACAGCGACGGATCCGCTCGGCAGGCGCTGGGTGATCCAGTGCAAGCACCGGCAGGACGGGGCCTCGGGATCGCCGGTGGGCACCCCGGATCTGCATGTGCTCAACGGCACCGGCCGCCAGCTGCACGGCGGGGACGTGGTGGTTCTGGTGACGAACGGACGCTTCACCTCGGGGTGTGAGCCGCTGGCGAAGTCCCAGAAGCTGCATCTGGTCGACCGGGGAACGCTGGGCGAGTGGGCGGGAGGCTCACGACCGCTCTGGGAACTGCTCCAGAAGCTGCCCCCGCCGGGGAAACGGTCGGCGTTGTCCTGAGAACCCGTTGTCGTACTGATGACGGGCGCGGCCTCCGCCTCGGTGGAACGGGTGTGGGGTTGGCAGGAGCAGTCGACCTGGACCGGGCACTGGGCGAGCAGTTGATGGAGCGGGCCCGTGTGCCCAGTGTGCCTTGAACGGACGCGGTGTCTATGCCGAGCGGGTCAGGGCGATGCGAAGCCTTCGCAGAGCCGTGGTGACGGAGTGGCCTCGTGTCCCGTCGGACTCCGCACGAAGGGGAACCGTGGGATCGGGGCGTCGGGCGAGTCGTCGTAGCCTGGTGCGGCTGTTGTGCTCGACGAGGATCGGCACGTAGTTGGTGATACGAGCGTTGCTGAGCGGCTGGTAGCAGTCCTGCACGACCTCCCGCACGACTGCGGCCGTCAGCAGGTCGGCGTAGGAGGCCGTCAGATGGTCTGTGAGCTTCTGAAGGGTGTCGGGTAACGCGGTCTCGGCCGTGTTCGCGCCCATGGCGCGCTCCTCACTGTCACAGACGGCCGACCGCCGCAGCCGATCGGTATCCGGGTGCTCGGCGTCGGCCCGTCCACTTCCCAGACTTGCACGGATCGCGTCCGTGGAACGGCCCGCCGGATCTGTTCATCAACTCGCCATCTCGAATCGGTCGACTCAGGCAACAGGTGCCGGGTCACCGCGATTGCTGGGCCACGTCTGGAAGTTCGGTGACCGGTGAACCGGCCTGGCATCCAGACGTTCCCGGGCGGCTTTCAGTCACGCCGGGCGCGCGAAGATCGTGGAGAGGTGGATGCCGTGCATCGCACAGCCATGCTTTCGAAGGACTGGTGGGGGCTGAGGGCCGAGGCCTCGGTGGACGGCGTCCGACGGAACCGGTCGAAAGAGGTTGGCCACTTGGCATCTGTCCGGGGAGTGCGGCGAGGGCTAGGTGTTCTGTCTCGGGAGGTTGTGGACGGGTGAGCCAGGTCTCGGCTGAGGGATCTTGAACAGGTGAGGGCCTTCCGGT
>NZ_JBTLMO010000084.1:0-26122 GCF_054462255.1 Streptomyces sp. SD15
GCCCCTACCCGTCCCATCCTCCCGGGGCTCCGCCCCGGACCCCGCCAAGGGGCTGCCGCCCCCTGGACCCCCGCTCGCCCGAAGGGCTCGTGCTCAAACGCCGGACGGGCTGAAGATCGCCACCCGGCACCAAAACCACCAAGCCCGTCGACCGAACCGCCAAGCCCTCAGCTGAACCTTCAAGCCCGCCCGGGGCATCCAGCCCGTCCGGCGTTTGAGGACGAGGCCGTTCAGGCCGAACGGGGGTCTGGGGGCGGAGCCCCCAAGTACGGATGGGACGGGTAGGGGCGGCGGGGGCGAGGAAACTACGTCGGCGGCAGCACCCCGTCCCCCGACTCGTCCTTCAAAGCCACCCCCGTACGACCGAGCTCCCGCGCCCGCCGCGTCAGCTCCGTCAGCTTGGCGGCAGCCGCCTCATGGGTCAGGCCCAACGGCGGGCGGATGTTGGAGAGACAGTTACGGTCGGCGTCCGTGGTATGGCCCGGGCGGGGCTCGTAGGTCAGGTACGCGCCCAGCGAGTCCGCGGCGGACATGCCGGGCCGCTCCCCGATGAGGACAACGGCCATGGCGGCACCCAGCGCGTGCGCGATGTCGTCGCCCAGAGCCACCCGGGCCTGTTCGGCGAGGACCACCGGGGCCACCTGCCAGTCCGGCGGGAGCCGGTCCGTCGTCGCGCGGACCACCGCCGCCGCATGCTCGTGCACCGCCCGGCTGGACAGCCCGTCGGCGACCACGAACACCACGTCCCAGCCGCCGCGCGGCAGATGCGCCCGGTCGATGTCGTGCAACCGGCGTCCGAGGTCGGGGCGCTGCAGATACGTGAGCCGGTCGGGAGCGGCACTGCGCACCCGTATCGTCGGCACACCCGTCAGCGCGGACGCCACCACGTCCGGGTCGAAGGGTGAGTGCACCGCGTCCCGCGCGGCGGCGTGCGCGGCCTGCAGCTCCAGCCGGTGCCGCGTGGGCAACGCCGAGCCCGCCCGCCCGAGCCCGATACGGGCCTGGGTGTGCCGGCGCAGGGAATTCCAGAGGTCGGCGTCCGACTCCCCGGCCTCTCTCACCAGTTGACGTTCCGTCATGCCGCCAAACCCCGCCCGATCGCCGTCAACGGATGCCCCGTACCCGCCACGTCCCGTATCCCGCCCCCGTTGTCCAGTAGTCCGCTCCGCTCCAGCCACGCCTCGAACTCCGGTGCGGGCCGCAGCCCGAGCACCTCGCGGAGGTACAACGCGTCGTGATAGGAGGCCGATTGGTAGTTGAGCATGATGTCGTCGCCGCCCGGTGTGCAGATGACGAAGGAGGCTCCGGCGACGCCGAGCACGGTGAGCATCGTGGCGATGTCGTCGTCATCGGCGTCGGCGTGGTTGGTGTAGCAGATGTCGAGGCCCATTGGGAGGCCGAGGAGTTTGCCGCAGAAGTGGTCCTCCAGGGCGGCGCGGAGGATCTGGCGGCCGTCGTACAGGTACTCGGGGCCGATGAAGCCGACGACCGTGTTCACGAGCAGCGGGTCGTAGCGGCGGGCGACCGCGTACGCCCGTGCCTCCACCGTCTGCTGGTCCACCCCGTGGTGCGCGTCGGCGGACAGCGCGCTGCCCTGGCCGGTCTCGAAGTACAGGGCGTTGGAACCTACCGTCCCCCTGCCCAGCGCGCCCGCCGCCTCGTACGCCTCGTCGAGCAGGCCGAGCGTGACGCCGAAGGAGGCGTTCGCGGCCTGCGTACCGGCGATGGACTGGAAGACGAGGTCGACAGGGGCGCCGCGTTCCATGAGGTCGATGCTCGTCGTGACGTGGCACAGAACGCAGGACTGGGTGGGGATCGCGTAGCGCTGGATCACGCCGTCCAGGAGCTCCAGCAGGTCCCGTACCGCCTTCGGGCTGTCCGTCGCCGGGTTGATGCCGATGACCGCGTCGCCCGAGCCGAGGAGCAGGCCGTCGAGCAGGGCGGCCGCCACGCCCGCCGGGTCGTCGGTGGGGTGGTTGGGCTGGAGTCGGGTCGCCAGGCGTCCCGGCAGGCCGATCGTGGAGCGGAAGGCGGTGACGACCCGTACCTTGCGGGCGACGGCCACCAGGTCCGCGTTGCCCATCAGCTTGGACACCGCGGCCACCATCTCGGGCGTCAGCCCGGGGGCCAGCGCGGCGAGCGCTGTCGCGTCCGCCGCCGTGGACAGCAGCCACTCGCGGAACTCCCCCACGCTGAGCCCGGCCACGGGGGCGAAGGCCACGGCGTCATGGCTGTCCATGATGAGCCGGGTCACGTCGTCGTCCTCGTACGGGATCACCGGCTCGGCGAGGAACCGCGCGAGCGGGACCTCGGCGAGTGCCCACCGCGCGGCGACGCGCGCCTGCGCGGACTCGGCGGCGAGCCCGGCGAGGCGGTCGCCGGAACGCTCGGGGCTCGCGGCGGCGAGCAGCCGGGCCAGTCCGTCGAACCGGTGGGTCCGGCCGCCGAGGGTGGCGGTGTAGGTGGTCATGCGTCTCCGTCGGCCTCCATCGATCCCCGTCGGCCTCCGTCGGCCTCCGTCGATCTCCATCGATCTACGTTCGGGTTCCTCCCGGCGACCGTACGGAGGGGTGCGGGGGCCGGTCCACGTCCGGCCGGAGAGTTAACGCAGACGTTCGTTCCCGCGCCGACCTAAAGGTCTGGTTGACAAGCATTTAACGCTCCGACCGGCGAGACGACTCATTCGGCCAGCAGGATTCCGGCTCGTCGCACACCACCGATCACCGACTGAGCACATGCGGAAAGGGGCCACCTGATGGCAGTACAAGAGGGCGTGGCCCCTGAGGCGCCGGGCGCGGCGGACGCGGACGGAGGGGTCGTCCACCGGCTGAAGCCGAACGCGATCGGGTTGCTCGGTGTGGTCTTCATGGCCATCGCCACGGCCGCCCCGATCACCGCCATGACGGGCAACGTGCCCTTCATGGTCTCTGCCGGAAACGGCATCGGCGCCCCGGCGAGCTATCTCGTCGCAATGGTCGTCCTGGCGATCTTTGCGGTCGGCTTCACCTCGATGGCGAAGCACATCACCTCCACCGGAGCCTTCTACGGCTTCATCTCCTACGGCCTCGGCCGCACCGCCGGTCTCGCCTCGGGCCTCCTGGCGACCTTCGCGTACGTCGTGTTCGAGCCGGCCCTGATCGGCATCTTCTCGACCTTCGCCACCACAACCCTCAACGACCAGACAGGACTTGACGTCCCCTGGTGGGCCTTCGCGATCCTGATGCTGGCCGTCAACGCCACGGGTACGTGGTTCGGGGTGACGGTCGCCGAGAAGCTGCTCGTCGTGCTGCTGGCCACCGAGGTGACGATCCTGGCCGCCATGGCGATCTCCGTCGCCCTGCACGGCGGCGGCCCGAACGGCTTCACCTTCGGCCCGGTCAACCCGGTCAACGCCTTCCAGGGCACCAGCGCCGGGCTCGGCCTCTTCTTCGCCTTCTGGTCCTGGGTCGGCTTCGAGTCCACCGCGATGTACGGCGAGGAGTCCCGCGATCCGAAGAAGATCATCCCCAAGGCGACGATGATCAGCGTCCTGGGCGTCGGCGTCTTCTACGTCTTCGTCTCCTGGATGGCCATCACCGGCAACGGCGAGGCGGAGGCCGTGAACGCTGCTTCTTCGGCGAACCCGCTGGCATTGTTCTTCAACCCCACCGAGCGCTACGTCGGCCACTGGGCCGTCGACGTCATGCAGTGGCTGATGATCACCGGCTCGCTGGCCTGCGGCATGGCCTTCCACAACTGCGCGGCCCGTTACATGTACGCGCTGGGCCGTGAGGGCGTACTCCCGTCACTCCAGCGCACGATCGGCCGTACACACCCCAAGCACGGCTCCCCGCACATCGCGGGCCTCGTCCAGACGGTCGTCAGCGCCGTCCTGATCGGCGCCTTCTGGATCGCCGGCAAGGACCCGTACACCGGCACGTACGTCCTGCTCGCCATCCTCGGCACGATGGCCATCCTCGTCGTGCAGGCCGTCTGCTCCTTCGCGGTCCTCGCCTACTTCCGCACCCACCACCCCGAGAGCAGGCACTGGTTCAAGACCTTCACCGCCCCGCTCCTCGGCGGCCTCGCGATGCTCGGCGTGGTGGTCCTGCTGGTGTCCAACATGGGGGCCGCGGCGGGTACGGAGTCCGACTCCCTCGTACTGAAGGCCACCCCCTGGATCGTCGCCCTGATCGCGGTCGGCGGCGTGGCGTACGCGACGTACCTGAAGCGCCGGGCTCCGGAGCGGTACGCGCTGCTGGGGCGGACGGTGCTGGAGGAGACGAAGGAGCGGTAGTCCCCGCTTCCATCGGAGAAGTGCACGGGGCAGGCGCCATGGCGGGCGCCCCGTGCGAGGATGCGCGGATGGTCAGTGACGCCGAATGGACGCGGATACGAAGCGGACTGCGCTTCGGACAGGTCCTCACCGGCACCGTCGTGCGGGTTCCCCGGCCCGGGGCCATCGGCATCTTCGTGGACGTCGGGCTTGAGGTGGGCGGCTTCGTCGACATGGCCATCCTTCCCCAACCGGCCGAACGATGGCCCGCGGAAGGCACCGTCACCTCGTTCGAGGTGTGGTGGGCGGACGACCGGCACCAGCTGCGGCTGAAACCGGCGGATCCGGCCTACCTGTGCGACGACTTCGACGAGTTCGTGGCGCGGTACCGGCCGGCTTGGCCCTCGCAAGTGGGGCAACCTGTCGAGCCCTCCCCGGGGGCCGACGAGTAAGTCCCGTCGCACGCCTCACGCCTCACGCCTCAGTCCTCGCCGAAGACCTTCTCCCGATGGACGCGCCAGCGGTCCATCATCTTGGCGATCTCGCCGTCGATGAACTCGAAGAAGGCGAGGGTCTCGGCGATGCGGCGTCCCGCCGGGGTGTCGCGTCCCAGGCTCTCGACACCCTCGCGCAGGGCGTACTCCCAGCGCTTGAGGACCGCCTCGCGGTTGGTCAGGGCCTCGTACCACTGGTCGCTGTGCACGCGGTAGCGCTCGCGCCGTGAGCCGGGTTCGCGCTCACGCGAGACCATGTGCTGCTGCGCGAGATAACGCACCGCGCCGGAGACCGCGGCCGGACTGATCCGCAACTGCTCGCCGAGCTCGGCGGAGGTCATGGTGCCCGCGTCGGAGGCGAGCAGCGCCGCGAAGACGCGGGCCGCCATCCGCTGCATCCCCGCCTGGACCAGCTGTGCCGCGAAGCCTTCGACGAACTTGGAGACCGCTTCCGAGTCCCGCGCCGCCCCAGTGGGTTGGGTCATCCCTGGATCATCTCCCCTGCTCGCGCACCGCCCTCTAGTGTATCCGGCGTTTTTACGTTTCCTTAACTTCACAAATTTGTGAAGCACGCGTACGTTCTAAATCATGACGAAGGCAATCACCGTCTCCGGACTGCACAAGTCGTTCGGTAAGACACATGCACTGGACGGACTCGACCTGGACGTCGAGACCGGTGAGGTGCACGGCTTCCTCGGCCCGAACGGCGCCGGGAAGTCCACCACCATCCGCGTCCTGCTCGGCCTGCTGCGCGCCGACTCGGGTGCGGTGCAGCTGCTGGGCCGGGATCCCTGGGCGGACGCGGTGGAGCTGCACCGCCGGGTCGCCTACGTGCCCGGCGATGTGACGCTGTGGCGCAACCTGTCCGGCGGCGAGGTCATCGACCTGTACGGGCGGCTGCGCGGCGGACTCGACCCGGCACGCCGGGCGGACCTCGTCGAACGGTTCGAGCTGGACCCCACCAAGAAGGGCCGCACGTACTCCAAGGGCAACCGCCAGAAGGTCGCCCTCGTCGCCGCCTTCGCCTCCGACGTCGACCTGCTGATCCTGGACGAACCGACCTCCGGCCTCGACCCGCTGATGGAGGAGGTCTTCCAGAGCTGCGTCGAGGAGGAGCGCGACCGCGGCCGGACCATCCTTCTCTCCTCGCACATCCTCAGCGAGGTCGAGGAGCTGTGCGACCGGGTCAGCATCATCCGCAAGGGCCGGACGGTGGAGAGCGGTTCACTCGCCCAACTGCGCCATCTGACCCGTACCAGCGTCACCGCCGAACTCGCCGGCCCGCCCAACGGGTTGTCGCATCTGCCCGGCGTGCACGATCTCGACGTACAGGGGCGGCGGGTCAAGCTCCAGGTCGACACCGACAAGCTGGACGCCGTACTGCGCTCGCTGACCGACTCGGGCGTACGGTCCCTGACCTCGACCCCGCCCACCCTGGAGGAGCTGTTCCTGCGGCACTACCAGGACGACGTACGCACGGAGGCGATGGCGCGATGACCGCCCTGGCCGCCGACACCCGGTTCGCCTCTCGGCACGGCGGGACGCGTCAACTCGCCGGTACGGGCACGCTGCTGAGGTTCGCGCTGCGCCGGGACCGGGTGATGATCCCGCTGTGGGTGGGCGTCATCGGTCTGATGGTGCTCTCGATGCCCAACTCGCTGAAGACCGTCTACAGCACCGCCGCCGAACGCGCCGACGTCGCCGAGCAGATGCTCACCAACAGCTCGCTACGCGCCACGTACGGCCCCGTGTTCAGCGACTCGCTCGGCGGACTCACGGCCTGGCGCATCGGCGCCTACGCCGGACTCTTCGCCGCGATCATGAGCCTGCTCATCGTCGTACGGCACACCCGGGACGAGGAGGAGAGCGGACGCCAGGAACTCATCTCGACGGGGGTGGTGGGGCGTCGGGCCCCGCTGACCTCGGCGCTGCTGGCGGCGCTCGTCGCCAACGGCGTGCTCGGGCTGCTGATCGCGGGCGGGCTCGCCGGGCAGGGCGGCGCCGGGGCGCTGGTGCTGGGGCTCGGCACGGCGGGTGTCGGCATGGTCTTCGCCACGATGGCGGCGATCGTCGCGCAGTTCACGGAGAGCGCGCGGCTCGCGAAGGGCCTGACCGGCGGACTGCTCGGCGCGGCCTTCGTCCTGAAGGCGGCCGGCGACTCGTCGACGACGGACGGCTCCTCACCGCTCACCTGGATCTCTCCCATCGGCTGGCTGGAGAACCTCCGCTCCTTCGCGGACGAACGCTGGTGGGTGCTGCTGCTGTTCATCGCGGCGGTCGTGGTGCAGGGCGCGGTCGCCTACGAGCTCGCCGGGCGGCGCGACGTCGGCATGAGCTTCCTGCCGACCCGGCCCGGTCCGGCGGTGGGGCGGCTGGGCACCGCCTGGGCGCTGGCCTGGCGGTTGCAGCGGGGCGCCGTGCTCGGCTGGAGCCTCGGGTTCCTCGCGGCCGGGGCCGCCTTCGGCGGGATGACGAAGGGGGCGGCGGATCTCGTCGGCGACAACGACAAGACCCGCGAGATCATCGAACGGATGGGCGGGCAGTCCGGGATCACCGACGCGTTCCTCGCCGCGATGGTCGGCATGCTGGGGATGGTCGCCGCGCTGTACGTCGTCTCGTCCGTGCTGCGGCTGCACGGCGAGGAGACCTCCCAGCGCGCCGAACCGGTGCTCGCGAACGCGGTCGGCCGGCTGCGGTGGGCCTCCGGCCACCTCGTCATCGCCTTCGGTGGCGCGGTCCTGATCATGCTGCTGGGCGGGCTGGGACTGGCGCTCGGTTACGGCGACGAGTTCGGCCCGGTCCTCGGTGCCTGTCTGGTCCAGGTCCCGGCGATCTGGACCCTGGGCGCACTGGCCGTCCTGCTGTACGGGCTCTCGCCCCAACTGGCCCCGGGCGCTTGGGGCGCGGCGGGCCTCGCCCTCCTGCTGGGCTGGATCGGGCCCGCCCTGAACATCCCCCGGTCCGTCATGAACCTCTCCCCCTTCGGGCACCTCCCGAAGCTGCCGGGCGGGGAGATGGCGTGGACGCCGGTGGTTCTTCTGACGGGGATCGCGGTGGCGCTGGTGGCGGCCGGGCTCACGGGGTTGCGACGGCGGGACGTGGGGGCGTGAGACTTCCGGCAACCGCCGGGTGGGACGACGCGTCCCTGGGGGCATGGGGCAACGTTTGCAAGCAGCCGGCGGGTGTCTGGTCGTCTTCGCCGGGGCGGGGGCCGGGCTCGCGGTGTGGTTCGTGCGGGCACGGGGGCGATGGCACGAGTTCGAGGCGGGGCCCAACTGGTCTTTGCTCTACGCCGAGTTGCCGCTCTTCGTCATCGGCGGGACGGCCGCGGCCCTGGCCGTATGGGCGGTGGCGGACCGGCTCGGGTCACGACGGTAGGCGTCCGTCCGGCGCGGTCAGTCGGCGTACTGCTTGAGTTCTTCGGTGTCGAGCTCGATGCCGATGGGCTCCGGGAGTGAGAGCTTCGCACCGAAGGGCTTCTTGTCGGTACTGCGGTACCCGACACCCGGGGCCGGATCGCCGTACAGAGTGACCGAGCAGTCGTCACGGTCGATCAGCAGGTAGTACGGGATCCCGGCGTCGGCGTAACCGAGGGGCTTCTCCTCACGGTGACGCCGGTGGGTGTCCGCGTCGTGCGAGGTCACCTCGACCCCCGCCGCCCTGGTGGTATACGGAGGACACAGAAGCCAACGCGGACATGTGGGCCACTGCGGATGAGGCACGCAAAGAGATCGTTGGGCTGTATCACCAGGCGTGGGAGCACTCCAACAGCACGATTGCGACGCTGACGCTTGACGCGATCGGTCACGTCCCGTGGTGGCCGGAGGAACGGCGAGAGGTGACACTGCACCACATCCTGGTACGCGTGATCTCCGATACCCAGCGGCATGCCGACCACGCCGACATTGTGCGAGAGCTCATCGACGGAACTGTCGGGTACTTGAAGGGCAACGACAACATGCCACCAGGAGATCAGGCATGGTGGGCGAACCACCGGCACCGACTGGAGCGCGTGGCGCAGGAAGTCGGCAACGGCTGATCTCGCCGTGCTGTCGCCGACCCACCGGCGCCGGGCTCGACCATGCGCCGCTGCTTCTCCCGCGGCTGCGGCCACTGACCGTCCAGAGCCCGCCTAACCATCCGCCAGGTGACGTTGTACGTGCGCTGAAGCACCCGCAACGACATCCCCATCCGGTGATCCCGGCGGCTGGCAGCGATTCGAGCAGATACCGCGGCTGTGAACCAGTCGCTCGGAGCGCCTGCCGGAAACCGGGGGCGAGGCCCGCAGCGTATGCAGATGCTGTTGGCGAATCTGGTCGGCGGTGTCTCCCCCACCCCATGGGTGCCGGAAACCGCCAACACTTTGCGCAAAAGTGTTGGCGGTTTCCGAGAAGGATCCCCTGCAGCGGATTCGCCAACAGCGTCCTTATGTATGGAAGGCCCTACAAAACGACAGCCTCTATGGGGAAGACAGCGACAGCTGACCCGAATAGGCCCTGTCGCGCGTCAGCCGTCGCTCTGAGACGGCCGACGCTCAGCTGCGGACGCTGGTCGCCGCAGCCAGCTCGCGGACACCGCTCACTCGCGGATGCCGTGAGGACAGGTCGCTGACGATCTGACGGATTGCCGGGCGGTCGAGGACCTCTCCGGGGGAGATGCGGACGGCGGAAAGCAACTCGTGGGCGGTCTGCTCCGGTTTGCCCCACTGCCACCACGCACGGCCGAGATCGGTATGCATCCGCCCCTTGCGCTCTGCGGTGGGGAACTGGTCCGGGTGCAGCGCCCGACCTGTCTTGAGGGCAGCCCCAGCGTCACCCAGCGCCCAGTGAACGCCGACCTCGTAGAGATCGACGGCTGCCGGCGTGATGGGGAACAAACGGCCTGCCGGGACTTGCTGCGGGAGATCGCGCGCGGCTCGAGACGCCGCGCGGATCATGGTCAGCGCCTGGTCCCGGTCCCCGGCCCGCGCCGCCGTGTACGAGGTGGTGCACAGCATCTGGGCGTAGGCAGCTGACTGGGCCGGGGTCGTCAGCCCGGTGGCCTCGACCTGGGCGGCAGCGCTAAGGATCAGGTGCTGAGCGGCCCCGGGCTGGTCCTGGTGGCGCAGGACGATACTCAGTTCCCGGGCGGCAGCGGCGGCGGCCAGCGGGGAGCCGGAGAGCTCCGCATAGACGGTGGCGCGGTCCGCGGTGAGCCGCGCCCGGTCGTAACGGCCAATCTTGACGAGGAGCCGGGCGGCCAGGCTGTAGCAAGACGAAAGCCGCGCGTGGGCGAGGTCGTTCCGGGACCGGGCGGCATCGTGGGCGTCGGCAAGGAGCCCCGGCAGCGCTTTGAGAAGGTCGGCGTGCCTGCCCGCATCGAAGAGGGATCGTGCCCACGCCAGGCGGGTATCGAGTGGTACGGCCGAGCCGGTCGGGGCAGGTGTGATCGCTAAGGCGTCGTCCACGCCGGCGAGAAGCTGGGCAGGGGCCGCCAGCCCGGCGGCCGCAAGCAGTGTCCGGCGGCGCATGGGGTCCTCCTTGGCGCAACGTGGACCATCGGCCGCCACTCTAGTGGCTTGGAGCAGGTTCAATCCGAGTGCCGCACCCAAGACGTGCGGCGGCACGCCGACCTCTTGGGCAGCCCGACGCAGAAGGCGCAAGTCAGCCGTTCTGCTGCCGCGTTGCTCCATCCGGGAGACGGTGGAGGCGGAGCAGCCAAGGCGTGCCCCGAGGTCGGCTTGCCGCCATCCCCGGCCGACTCGGCCCATGCGGATGAGCCCTCCGGGATCTTGGTGGTCGACGAGCGTACGGGCCTTGGTGGAACTCCACAGCGGGTCCATGGGCGCAACGCGCCTCCCTTCCCCAAGCTCTCGGCTTCGCTCGACCAGGGGAGACCCCATCGCCGGGGCCGGGCTAATCCACGGTAGCGAGCGAGCGAAGGGGCGTCGATGGCGCGTGCAGGACCTGCAAATGGCGTGCAAGACAAGACAGTTGATCACTGCCCGTCGCCGTCCGACGGTGTCCTTCGAATGCGGGCCTGCTCTGGGTGGCAGGCCCCGACGACGCAATGGAGGGCAGCGTGATGGCAGCAGTGGAGACCAAGGTCCGAGACCCCCGGGACTACGTGAAGCGCAACGTGTGGGACCGGGAGATCCAGCTCCTGATGCGAGATCACCCCGTGGACGAGGTGATGGCCAACCGGCTGTTCGGCGCGGCGGTCTCGTACCTGATCACGGCCATGGAGAAGTGGGGACAGGAACTGGAGATGTGCTGCGGTCGTCTGGTCGACCTGGCGGTCCACGTCTTCATCCTGGACACCAGGAACTACCGCGAGTTCTGCGCGGAGCACTTCGACGGCAAGTTCCTGGAGCACATCCCGGAGATCGAGTTCAAGTACGACGGCTCCGTGGAGCGCACCGCGCAGATCATCGCGGACGCGGGCTTCGACGTGGACTGGAAGCTCTGGGAACGGGACTACGGCAAGTGCGGGCCGTGCAGTCCGGGGGCGAACTGCCACTGATCTCAAGCGGTCGGGTCCGGGGGCGTCACAGACGCTCCCGGACCTCTTCGCGTGCGCATCCCGGTGAAGTGCTGCCATTCACTCACGCGCGGGAGAGAGTCCCGATACGGTGTCCCGCTCAAGGGATACCGGTCACTCCACCCTCCCGAGGAGCTTCATGCCCCACGCGCCCATGACACCGGCCGAGTACTGGGACAGGTACAAGCCCTACAAAGGCGGGGGCACCCAACCGGCGCCGCAGGCCGACCGGTTCGACTGGACGCAGTATCCCGGGCACGGGCCCGGGACCGAAGTCCTCGGCAGTCCCCGCCGCGCGCTGGAACTCGGGCCGGCGGAGGGCAAGGAGGCCGCCCACCTGGCCCGCCGGGGCGTCGACGTGACCGGCGTCGATTTCTCCCCCGTCCAGGTCGAGCGGGCCCGCGCCTGGTGGAAAGACGCTCCTGGGCTGTCCTTCATCCAAGGCGAGGCATGCGCCTACCTCTCATCGGCCCCTGCGGAGTACGACGCGATCTATTCGGTATGGGGTGCGGTGTGGTTCACGGACCCCGAGGACCTGTTCCCGTGCGTCTTCAAGCGACTGACCCCCGGCGGGGTCTTCGCGTTCTCCCAGGCCGAACCGGTCACCGGTTCCTACGGCCCTCAGCAGATGCGGGGCAAGTGGCTCGAAGGTCGCGAGCGCGAGCTGACCGTACTTCGCTGGCAGTACGCCCCCGAGATGTGGGCGGACATCCTGAAGCGACACGGCTTCACCGACATTGACACGCAGGTACTCAAGGCCCCGGAACCGGGAAACCTGGGCACGCTCATGGTGCGCGCTCACGCACCCGCGTAGGGTCAGCCCCGGGTGACGCGGCCGAACTCGTCGGCCCGCGCGCCGGTGACGAACGCGTGCCAGCCTTCACGGGAGACAGCGAGCAAGGGCCCGCCCTGCTGCTTGCTGTCCCGTACGGCACGGCCGCCGGTGGTTGTGGCGGCAACCTCGACGCAGTTGCCCTCCCCTGCGGAGTACGACGACTTCCGGAAGGTGCTTACGACCTCGGTCACGATGCGTCTTCCTTGCTGCTTCGCAGTGCGCTCCGGATCAGTCGCGCACTTGCGTCCGGTGCCAGTGCTGCCGATCGTAGTTCGTCGTACGCGTTGGCGTAAGCAGCGAGATCCTCGGGAGCCTCAAGGACCGAAGTACCCCGCAGGTTCTCCAGGGTTACGGCTTCGACGGTCGGCTCGGAGTCGAAGCTGAAGGACGAGAAGGCATACGTGGAGCCCGCCACGGCTCCCGCGCTGAACGGCAGCACCTGCACGGTCACGTTCTTCCGCTTCCCGGCCTCAAGAATCGCGGACAGCTGTTCCCGGTGAATCTCGACGCTCACCAACGGGTGTGCGATGACCGCTTCCCAGAGGATGGCGGCGTACGTCGCTCCGTCATCCCCGATCTTTACCTGCCGCCCCTCGCGCACCTTCACCAACTGGGCGACCCGGTCAGGAGCGATGTAGTGAGGAGTCGCCACGATAACCGCCTCCGCATAGGCCGGAGTTTGCAGCAGTCCCGGCATCAGGACCGGCTGCCACTCCCGGATGTACGTCGCGTCGTCCTCCAGCGCGATGTGGTCGAGGTAGTCCGGCCGCAGGTGCGCGGCATGTTCGAGCCACCAGCCACGGTGACCACTGTTCTTCGCGAGCCACACAAGGTGCTCGCGTTCCTTCTCGTCGTCAACTCCGTACCTGTCCAGGAGCAGGAGGACTTCCGCAGGTTTCGCGGTGGTGATGCCGTCTTCCATGCGGCTGATCTTGGATCGCGATCCGTAGATGAAGGCAGCCGCCTGCGCCTGATCGAACCCGGCGCTGGTCCTGTGGCGCTGCATCTTGCGGCCGAACCGCCTGCTGCGCACAGTCGGCTTCCCACCTGCGGGCATGTCGCCGCCTCCCTCTCCTGACCACTCGGACTGCCAAGTCTGCCCGCTCGACAGGCTCTTGTAGGCCACGTCACACGATAGCGGTAACTCATGCACGTGTGCATCAGATCCTGTTGCACGAGTGGGAATTCGAGCCCTAGCCTCAGTGCACGCGCCGCTGTACGGCGTGAACGTGACCGAGCGTCAGGGGTACACCGCCATGCCCGAACCCGCCTCAGCGCAGCTCCATCAGCCCCACCGAGCCACCACCTTTCGCATCCCCAAGCACACGAGAAACGTCCCCGACGCCCGCGCCCAGATCCGCAAAGTGCTGGCGGACTGGGGCATCCCCGGCGACCTCTCCCTCGACGTCGCCCTTGTGGCCACGGAGTTGGTCACCAACGCCGTGCGGCACTGTCAGGTCGCGTTCGCCCTGGTCGAGGTGTCCTTGTCCCTCCGGGATGACCATCTGCTGCTTGAGGTGTCCGATCCCGACAAGGAGAGGGTTCCGGCCCGGCGCTCCGCCGACCAACAGGACGAGGACGGACGGGGGTTGGCCGTGGTCGCCGCGCTGGCCGAGCAATGGGGTTACGACTTACGCCGGTTCACCAAGCGCGGGTGGGCCACCTTTCCTATGCCAGAGGGCCCGCCAACCTCCCACCAGGAGCCGTGACATGGGCAACCCCATCGCCCGGCTGGCCGCCAAGCTGGTCACCGTACTGTTACCCCGTCCACAGAAGCCAGGCCCGCACGCGGCACCGAACCCCCCGGCCGTCACCGTCACCCAGGCGCCGCGCGTTCCGGACCCGTATGTCTGGAGCATGCCGAACCCACGCGAGGCACGCTGGCGGCGCTGGCGCAGACGGACACAGCGCTTCCCCTCGCCGGGCCGGACGCCCCTGCTCCTACCCGACGAAGAGTGCTGGCAGCCGGCCGTGCGCATCCCGCCCAGCCCTGCGGGGTGGTGGGAAGCGACAGACGACGTCGTACGTCTCTACGTACTCCAGGATTCCCCAGACCCGTGACCCCGTGATCACCCGACTTCGACGCTCAGGCCCTCCAGTCCCCTGATCACGAAGTTCGGCTTCCGAGTCGGCTCCGCCGCCGGCGCCAGCATCGGCGCCCGCTCCAGCAGCGCGCCCATGGACGCCGCCAGCTCGATCCTCGCCAGCGGTGCGCCGATGCAGTAGTGGATGCCCGCCGAGAAGGAGATGTGCGGGTTGTCCTTGCGGGTCAGGTCCAGTTGTCCGGGGTTCTCGAAGACCTCCGGGTCGTGGTTGGCGGAGCCGAAGAGCATCGCGATTTCCGCGCCCCTCGGGATCACCGTGCCGTCGATCTCGATCTCGTCCAGGACCCAGCGCTCGAAGAGCTGGAGCGGGGTGTCGTAACGCATCAGCTCTTCCACGGCGGACGGGATCAGGGAGTGATCCGCGCGCAGGGCCGACAGTTGGTCCGGGTTGCGGAACAGGGCCCACCAGCCGTTCACCGTCGCGTTGACCGTGGCCTCGTGGCCGGCGTTCAGCAGCAGCACACAGGTCGAGATCATCTCTTGCTCGGTGAGGCGGTCACCCTCGTCGTACGCCGTGATCAGGCCCGAGATCAGGTCGTCGCCCGGCTCCTTGCGACGGGCCTCGATCAGCTTCTGGAGATACTCCGTGAACTCGACCGACGCCCGGACCGCCTTCGCCGCCGTCTCCTCCGACGGACTCAACTCGTACATCCCGCAGATGTCCGCCGACCAGGGGCGAAGCTGGGCGCGGTCCGACTCCGGGATGCCCAGCATCTCGGCGATCACGGCCACCGGGAGCGGCTCCGCCACGTCCGTCAGCAGGTCACCGCCGCCCGCCTCGACCAGGCCGGCCACCAGCTCGTTCGCCAGACCGTGCACATACGGCTTGAGCTGCTCCACCGTGCGCGGCGTGAACGCCTTCGACACCAGCCGTCGGATCCGCGTGTGGTCCGGCGGCTCCAGGTCGAGCATCCCGTGGTCGTTGAGGACGTGGAACGGCTCGTGCTCGGGCGGGGGTGCCGTCCGGCCGAAGTCCTCGTGCGTGAAGCGGTGCTGGTACGTCCGGCCCAGGCGCCGGTCCCGCAGCAGCGCCGACACGTCCGCGTGGTGCGGGATCAGCCACTGGTCGGTGGGCTCGTAGTGGACCACCCGACCGCGCTCGCGCAGCTCCGCGTACGCGGGGTACGGGTTCGCCACGAACTCCGGGTTCCAGGGATCGAAGGTCAGAGGGGACTGCGAGGTGTGCGACGGTGCCATGGGCGGACGCTAGCCCGACTCGGCCCCGCTGAACAGGGGTGTCTCGGCGGGCGGGCCCCCGTCCGTCCCCTCCCCCCAGGGCCCTGTCGTCATCTGGGGGTGATCAGCCGCGCCTCGTAGGCGAACACCGCCGCCTGCGTACGGTCCCGCAGTCCCAGCTTCACCAGGATGCGGCTCACATGGGTCTTGATCGTGGACTCGGCGACGAACAGCCGCGCGGCGATCTCCGCGTTCGACAGACCTTGTGCGATGAGGACCAGCACCTCCGTCTCGCGCTCGGTCAGGTCACCGTAGGCCGCATGTGCCGTGGCGGAGAGCCGAGGGGCCTCCGCGAGCTTGGAGAACTCGGTGATCAGCCGCTTGGTGACGGAGGGCGCGAGCAGCGCTTCCCCGGCCGCCACCACCCTCACCCCGTCGGCGAGCTGGCGCGCCGAGGCGTCCTTGAGCAGGAACCCGGAGGCTCCCGCGCGCAGCGCCTGGTACACGTACTCGTCGAGGTCGAACGTCGTCAGGACCAGCACCTTCGCGGCGCTGTCCGCGGCGACGATCTCCCGGGTCGCCTCGATGCCGTTCATCTCCGGCATACGGATGTCCATCAGCACGACGTCCGGGCCGAGCTCGCGGACCCGCTCGACCGCGTCCCGGCCGTTGACCGCCTCGCCGACCACCTCGATGTCCGGCATGGCGCCCAGCAGCACGGAGAAGCCCTCGCGGACCATCACCTGGTCATCGGCTATCAGGACGCGGATGGTGCCGTTCGTCATCCGGTTTCCTCCACCGTCGGCACCGGCAGAAACACCGCCACCTCGTATCCCCCGTCGTCCGTCTCGCCCGCTGTCATCTCTCCGTCCAGCATCGTGACCCGCTCGCGCATGCCGGTGATGCCGTGCCCCGCGCCGTGGGTGGACTTCACCAGCGTGGTGGCCGGCGCGGGGTCGTTGACTATGCGCAGGCCGAGCCCGCCGAGGACGTAGCCGATCTCCACGCGGGCCGTCGCGCCCGGCGCGTGCCGCAGGGTGTTGCTCAGCGCTTCCTGGACTATGCGGTACGCCGACAGCTCGACGCCCTGCGGGAGTTCACGCACCGCGCCCGTGACCGCCTTCTCGACGGTCAGGCCCGCGTCCCGCACATTGGCGAGGAGCGCGTCGAGGTCGGCGAGGGTGGGCTGCGGGGCGTCCGGAGCCTCGTAGTCCTCGGCCCGCACGACCCCGAGGACGCGGCGCAGCTCGGTGAGCGCCGCCACCGCGTTCTCCCGGATGGTGACGAAGGCCTGCTCCAGCTCCGGCGGCGGGTTCTCCACCCGGTAGGGGGCGGCCTCCGCCTGGATGGCGACCACCGACATGTGGTGGGCGACCACGTCGTGCAGCTCGCGGGCGATCGTCGTGCGCTCCTCGAGGAGGGTGCGCTTGGAACGCTCCTGCGCCGTCTCCGACTGGTGGGCGGTCACCTCCTGCTCCGCCTCGCGGCGTATGTGCAGGACAGTGACGACCAGGAGGGCCAGGGCGGAGAGGAACAGCAGCGACACCGTATTGGTGCCGTAGTAGCGGCCCGATCCGAAGAACGTCTCGACGATCACCCCGTACACCGCGGTCAGCACCCACATCCATGCGGCGATGCGGGGGCGCGTCCGCAGCGCCACGACCGTCAGCACCGTCACGTGGGCGATGAAGCTGCCCGGCAGCCATGGCCATTCGCTCCAGGAGCTGCTGAACACGGCGGCGACGGGTGTCGCCGCGAGCGAGAACCAGAAGGCACCGACCGGCCGGACCAAGGTCAGCAGGACCGGGAACAGCGCGAGGAGGGCACACAGCAGCGCCCCGAAATTGCCCGTGCCGTCACCGTCGGCGTAGACGTAGGCCGCGACCATCGCCAGCAGGCCGCCCGCCGCCACCGCCGCGTGCGGGGTCCAGGCCGCGTACTGCCTCAGCCCCTCGGGCAGGCGTCGGGTGAGCGGGCCGTCCACCCGCATCCGCGGCAGCGGACGGTAGGCGAAGGCGTCGTGGAACAGGTCCTGCCGCAGCCCGCGCAAGGCGTCCGCGGCCAGCCGGAACTCCGGGCTGCGTGGCTTGGCCCCGCCCGGCGGCGTCATCTGCGTCTGGGTCGTCTCGGTCACGTTCAAAACGGTAGGCCGTCGAGTGGGTCGTGGTCGTCACCAGTGAGAGGGTCCTGCCGGATCCCTCTCAGGTACTACGGGTATCCCTAGGGGGCGGCCGAGAGACACCGGGGCTCAGTATGACTACCAGGCCAGTTGGGCGATCTCCTCCGCCACGACCGCGCACGCGTCCGCCGCCGGGTCGATCAGGGGGAAGTGGCCGACGCCATCGAGGAGTGTCAGGCCGACCACCTCACCCGCCCTCGCCGCCGCGTCGGCGTACGACTCGGCCACCGCCTGGGGCACGACCACGTCGGTGCGGCCCTGCACGAGGGTCGTGGCGATACCGGTGGGGAGGAGGAACGCGGGGTCGGCGTACGGCTGGCGTTCCGCGAACTTGCCCTCGCCGCCGAGGAGTTGGCCGGACGCCCCGGAGCAGACATCCAGCTTCTCGGCGACCCGGAAGTCCGCGATCGGGGCGAGGGCGACGACGCCGCGCAGCGGGGCGGGGCGGTCGGTGCGCCAGGGGGCGTCGGCGGGCAGGACATGGCGCGCGGCGGCCCACAGGGCGAGGTGGCCGCCCGCGGAGTGGCCGGTGATCACCGTACGGCGGAGGTCTGCCTGCGGCAGGTTCTCGCGTACGAGTGCGGGCAGCGCGTCGAGCGCGGCCGCGATGTCGTCGAACGTGTCCGGCCAGCGGCCCGCGACCGGGCCCTTGCCGCCCTGTGCGGGGATCGTGGCGCCCCGGCGGTACTCGACGTTGGCCACGGCGAAGCCGCGGCGGGCCAGGAAGTCCGCGAACGGGGTGATGTGCCGGCGGTCGTACGGGGCGCGCCAGGCGCCGCCGTGCAGGACGATCACGAGCGGGGCGGGGACGTCCGGGTCCGGCTCGCGCGGGGTGTAGAAGTCGATCACCTGGTCGGGGTGGTCGCCGTACGCGGCGGTGGCGTCGGGGTCGACGGGCGGGTGAGAGAAGGCCGAGGCCTCTTCGGCGGCGTCCCGTGCCGCGGCGTCGTCCGGCATGCTCCAACCTCTCTGCGGTGAAAAGGATTTGGCGGACCAGGGGAGATATTCGGCCGTTGGCGGGGACGGTATCAGGCCCGTGACGTGCGTCTACACGCGGATGTCACGCTCGGTGAGGGGGCAACGGTAGGACGACGGTGTGCCGGGGTGGTCCCCTCCGGGGTGGGTTTCGCCCCCGCCGCCCCTACCCTCCCCCAAGCTCTCGGCTTCGCTCGAGCAGGGGGGACCCCCATCATCCGTTCCTGGGGGCTCCGCCCCCAGACCCCCGCCAGGGGCGCTGCGCCCCCTGGACCCCCGCCATGGCCCGAAGGGCTCGTCCTCAAACGCCGGACGGGCTGAAGGGCGAGGACCGGGTCCAGAGGGCCGAGAACCCCTACGTCAGCGTCTCCCCCAGCACCCTCGCCGCGCGCTCCACGTCCCCGAATCCCACGTACAGCGGGGTGAAGCCGAAGCGCAGGATGTCGGGGTGGCGGAAGTCGCCCACGACGCCCCGTTCGATCAGGCGTCGCATCACCTCGCCGGCGTCCGCGCACCGCAGGGCGACCTGGCTGCCCCGCTCCTCGTGGGCGGAGGGAGTCACGGACTCCACGCGGCCCTCGGGGGCATACGCCGAGACGCACTCCAGGAAGAAGTCGGTGAGGGCGAGCGACTTGGTGCGGACCGAGTCGATCGAGACGCCCTCCCACACCTCCAGAGCGGCTTCCAGGGCCAGCATCGACAGGATGTCCGGCGTGCCCACACGGCCCCGCAGCGCGCCCGGAGCGGGGGCGTACGACGGGCTCATGCCGAAGGGGTCCGCGTGGGAGTTCCAGCCGGGGAGCGGGGAGTCGAAGCGGTCCTGCAGGGCGGCGCGGACGTAGAGGTACGCGGGTGAGCCCGGCCCCCCGTTCAGGTACTTGTACGTGCAGCCGACCGCCAGATCGACCCCGTGGGCGTCGAGGCCCACCGGCAGGGCGCCCGCGCTGTGGCACAGGTCCCAGACCGCCAGCGCGCCCGCGTCGTGGATCGCGGACGTCAGGGACGGGAGGTCGTGCAGGCGGCCCGTGCGGTAGTCGACGTGGTTCAGCAGGACCGCCGCCGTACGGGAGCCCACCGCACCCGGCACCTCCGACGGTTCCAGCGGACGCAGCTCGCAGCCCGTCAGGCGGGCCGCGGACTCCGCGATGTATCCGTCCGTCGGGAACGTCGTCGCGTCGACGACGATCTCGTCCCGGCCCTCACCGGCCAGGCGCACCGCCCCCACCAGCGCCTTGAAGACGTTCACGCTCGTCGAATCGCCCACCACGATCTGGCCGGGTGCCGCCCCGACCAGCGGAGCGATCCGGTCGCCGATCCGCTCCGGCGCCGTCCACCAGCCGCTCTCGTCCCAGGAACGGATACGGAGCTGACCCCACTGGCGGCGTACGACGTCCTCGACCCGCCCGGGGACACCCACCGGCAGCGCGCCGAGCGAGTTCCCGTCCAGGTACACCACGTCGTCCAGTACGAACTGCTCGCGCAGCTTGGCGAGTTCGTCGACCGCGTCCAGCTCGGCGGCGACATCACGCAGCTCAGACATGGGACCTCGCCGTCCACAGCTCGGGGAACACGTTCTTCTGCGCGCGCTTCTCGAGCCAGGCCACCCCGGCGGAGCCGCCCGTGCCCGCCTTCGCGCCCATCGCGCGACGGGTGGCGACGAGATGGTCGTTGCGCCAGCGCCACACCAGCTCGGCGACGTCCGTCAGCGCCTCGCCGAGACGGGCGAGTTCGTCGCTCTCGTCGCCCGCGTACAGGCGCGTCCACACCTCTTCCACCTCCGGCGAGGGGGCGTAGCGCACGGACACGTCCCGCTCCAGCACGGACGCCGGGATCGCGTGCCCGCGCCGTGCCAGCAGCCGCAGCACCTCGTCGTAGAGGCTCGGCTCGTGCAGGGCCTTCTCCAGCTCGGCGTGCACGCGCGGCGCGCCCCGGTGCGGGACGAGCATGGACGAGGACTTCTCGCCGAGCAGGAACTCCATCCGGCGGTACATCGCGGACTGGAAGCCGGAGCCCTCGCCGAGGGCGGAGCGGTACGAGTTGAACTGGGCCGGCGTGAGCTGCGACAGCGGGCGCCAGGACGCGTTCAGCGCTTCCAGCTCCCGTACGGACCGCTTCAGCGCGGCCACCGCCGTCGGGATGTCGTCGCCACGCAGGGCCTGCGCCGCGGTCTCCCACTCGTGGACGATGACCGTGAACCACAGCTCCATGACCTGGGTGGTCACCAGGAAGACCATCTCTCCGGGGTCGTCGGAGCGGGTGTGCTGGAGGTGGGTCAGGACGTCCGCCTGGACGTAGTCCTCGTACGGGGTGGTTCCTGCGAAGTCGAGATGCGGGGTCTCGGGCTCCGAAGCCTCTTCGGGCTGAGCCTGGTGGGACATCGCTGTCTCCTGTTGCGTACTCCGGGTAGCGGTCCGCCCCTGCCGATTCCGACACGGGGGCCCCGGTCCCCATCGGGCATCCTCCGCAATCGTCCCCCGAAAGCGCAAGGTCCGCCTGGTCACATCGACCAGGCGGACCTTATTGCCTGCATGAACGGCGAGGACTCAGCCCAGCGTCTGCGCCGCCGTCGGCGAGGAGTCCTTCAGGAACTGGCTGCAGCGCTGGTACTCCTCCTGCTCGCCGATCGCCTGCGCGGCGCGGGCGAGGGCGTGCAGGGCGCGCAGGAAGCCGCGGTTCGGCTCGTGCTCCCAGGGCACCGGGCCGTGGCCCTTCCAGCCGCTGCGGCGCAGGGCGTCCAGGCCCCGGTGGTAGCCGGTACGCGCGTAGGCGTACGACTCGACGACGCTGCCCCGCTCGTACGCCTCGTCGGCCAGCTGGGCCCAGGCGAGCGAGGAGGTCGGGTACTTGGCGGCGACATCGGCGGGCGCCGTGCCGTTCGCGAGGAGCTCGCGCGGCTCCGGGTCGTCGGGCAGGTGGGTCGGGGGCGGGCCCCCGAGGAGGTTCTCGTGAATCGTCATGGGTTCCAGTCTGCGGCATCCCTCCGGGGGGTACGCAGGGGTGGGGTACCGGTCGGCGGGGGTGGCGGCCGGGGTGGGTGTGGGCGTCCCCCGGGGGCTGCCGTCCCCGGCCCGCCGCTTCGGCCCGGACGGACTCGTCCTCCGTCGCCGGACAGGCTGAAGATTGCCGCCCGGCGCTGAAAAGGCATGCTCGGGATCAGCTGAAACCCGCGTCACATATCCGAACCCTGGGCCGAAAACCTCACTTGCCCGGACCCGGCGGCGAACCCGGCGTCGACCTTGGCACCGCACCCGGCACCGCACCCGGCACCGCGCCCGAAAGCTTCGGCCCGGGCTCCAGCGGTGGCGCCAGCACACTGCCGTGGGTAAGGCACTCGGGGTGCCGGCAGTCGGGCGGCAGACGGCGTACGGTCGCGAAGGCCAGCGCCGCCCCGACGACGAGGACGCCCGCGCACAGCGGCATCGCCCGCCGGAAGGCGGCGTTGAAGGCGTCCGCCGAGAGGTACGCCTCCGGCCCCATCCCGGCCAGCAGCGGCAGCGCGGCCACGGCGATCAGCCCGGCCGCCCGCGCCGCCGCGTTGTTGATCCCACTGGCCAGACCGGCCCGCGCGGTGTCCACGGAGGCGAGGACGGTGGCGGTCAGCGGCGCGACCAGCGTCACCATGCCCGCGCCCATGACGAGGAGCGCGGGCAGGACGTCGACGACGTACGAGGCGTCCGGCCCCACCCGCACCATCAGCAGCATCCCGGCCGCGCACAGCAGCGGCCCGACCGTGAGCGGGATGCGCGGGCCGATGCGCTGGGCGAGCTCGCCGGAGCGGGCGGAGAAGAGCAGCATCAGGATGGTCGTGGGCAGCAGTGCCGTACCGGCGCCGAGGGCGGAGTAGCCCGACACGACCTGGAGCTGGAGCGCGGTCAGGAAGAAGAAGCCGGAGAAGGCCGCGTACACGCACAGGGTGACGAGATTGACCGCCGTGAACTGGCGCGACGCGAAGATGTCGAGCGGCATCATCGGATCCGGGCGGCGCCGCTCGACGTACACGAAGGCGACCCCCGCCACCACGCCCGCGACCGCCGTCACCGGGACGAGCACGGCACCGCTCGGGGCCTCGATCAGGGCGTACGTCACCAGGGCGAGCGAGATCGCGCCGAGGGCCGCGCCGAGCACGTCGAAGCCGCGGCCGTGGGCTCGGCCGTCAGCCGACTCGGGGACGTACCGCAGGGCGATGGGCACGCACACCAGCGCCACCGGGATGTTCAGCAGGAAGACCCAGCGCCAGCCGGGGCCGTCCACCAGCCAGCCGCCCAGGAACGGGCCGACCGCCGCGCCGGCGCCGCCGAGGCCCGACCACAGGCCGACGGCCCTGGCCCGGTCGTCCGGGTGGAAGGACGCCTGGATGAGCGCCAGCGAACCGGGCGTCAGCAGCGCGCCCCCGATGCCCTGCAACGCGCGGGCCGCGATCAGCACGCCCCCGGTCGGCGCGAGCCCGCACAGCAGCGAGGCGAGGGCGAACCACACCACGCCGACGACGAAGACCTTGCGACGCCCGAAACGGTCGCCGAGCGAGCCGCCCAGCAGGATCAGGCCCGCGAGGGTCAGCATGTACGCGTTGACGGTCCACTGGAGGGCGGCCAGGCTCGCGTCCAGGTCACGGCCGATGCGTGGCAGTGCCACATTGACGACCGTCGAGTCCAGCATGGCCATGCTGGAGCCGAGGACAGTCGTCAGCAGGATCCACTTGCCCGTGGGGCTCGCGATCCGTACGGCCGGTTTCTCGCCCGATCTCTCCTGCGGAGGAACAGCCATACCTCGCAGCATACGGAAGGGCCCGGCACCACGAGGGTGCCGAGCCCGAACCGGAAACTACGCCTGGATGACTACTTGAGCTTCGTGCCCGTGGAACGCAGCGCCGCGCACGCCTCGGTCACGCGCTTGGCCATGCCGGCCTCGGCGAGCTTGCCCCAGGTGCGCGGGTCGTACTTCGACTTCGTGCCGACCTCGCCGTCGACCTTCAGGACGCCGTCGTAGTTGCGGAACATGTGGTCCGCTACGGGGCGCGTGAAGGCGTACTGGGTGTCGGTGTCGAGGTTCATCTTCACGACGCCGTTCTCCAGCGCGGTGGCGATCTCCTCGGCGGTGGAGCCGGAGCCGCCGTGGAAGACGAAGTCGAACGGGGACGCCTTGCCGTACTTGGCGCCGACGCCCGCCTGGAGGTCCTTGAGGAGCTCGGGGCGCAGGACGACGTTGCCGGGCTTGTAGACGCCGTGCACGTTGCCGAAGGAGGCGGCGAGCAGGTAGCGGCCCCTCTCGCCCAGGCCGAGGGCCTCGGCGGTGCGCAGCGCGTCGTCGACGGTGGTGTACAGCTCGTCGTTGATCTCGTGGCTGACGCCGTCCTCCTCGCCACCGGTCGGGGTGATCTCGACCTCGAGGATGATCTTCGCGGCGGCGGCCTTCGCGAGCAGTTCCTGGCCGATGGCCAGGTTGTCGGCGAGGGTCTCGGCGGAGCCGTCCCACATGTGCGACTGGAACAGCGGGTTCTCGCCCTTGGCGACGCGCTCGGCGGAGATGTCGAGCAGCGGACGCACATACGTGGCCAGCTTGTCCTTGGGACAGTGGTCCGTGTGCAGCGCGACCGTGATGTCGTACTTGGCGGCGACGATGTGCGCGAACTCGGCGAGCGCGACCGCGCCGGTCACCATGTCCTTGTTGTGCTGGCCGCCCAGGAACTCCGCGCCGCCGGTGGACATCTGGATGATGCCGTCGCTCTCCGCCTCCGCGAAGCCGCGCAGCGCAGCGTGCAGGGTCTGGGACGAGGTCACGTTGATGGCCGGGTAGGCGAACTTGCCTGCCTTCGCCCGGTCGAGCATCTCGTTGTAGACCTCGGGGGTTGCGATGGGCATCTGTCCGCTCCTTGTATGTGCGGGTGGCGTTCTGCTGCTTACGGCCCTGACCTAGGGGGCGACGTCATCGTCATCCCCATCTTTCCAGACTTGACCCGATGCTTCGGCCACCGTGTCCGAGACTCGTCGGTAACCGTCAGTCCAGGCCGAGCTCGTCCTTGGAGTACGCGAAGAGGTACGGCACCCCGGCGCCCGCCTCGATCTTCTCGGCGGCGCCGGTGGCGCGGTCGACGATCGTCGCGACGCCGACGACCTCGGCGCCGGCCTCGCGCACCGCTTCCACGGCGGTGAGCGGGGAACCGCCGGTGGTGGAGGTGTCCTCGACGACGAGCACGCGTCGGCCGCTGATCTCCGGGCCCTCGACGCGACGCTGCAGGCCGTGCGCCTTGGCGGCCTTGCGTACGACGAAGGCGTCGAGGCGCTTTCCGCGCGCGGCGGCGGCGTGCAGCATGGCCGCGGCGACGGGGTCGGCGCCCATCGTGAGCCCGCCCACCGCGTCGAAGTCCAGCTCGGCGGTCAGGTCGAGCAGCACCTGACCGACGAGCGGCGCGGCTTCGCCGTCGAGGGTGATGCGGCGCAGGTCGACGTAGTAGTCCGCCTCGAGACCCGACGACAGGGTCACCTTGCCGTGCACCACGGCCTTGTCCTTGATCTGCTGCAGCAGCGCGCCGCGTACGTCACTCATGTCCGCAAGCTTAGAGGCGCCGCCAGCTCCAGGTCATCGTCGCCTCCAGGGGCTCGATGGGGGTGACCAGACGGGGGTGGGTGTTGAGGCCGTTGGGAGGACCCGTCTGCGGCTCCACGCACACCGCGGCCTCCTGCTCGTCGTACACCACGACCCACTCCTCGCGGCTGGCGACCTCCAGCTCGAGCTGTCCGGGCCAGGTCAGCGTGACGTCGACTCCGTCGGGCATGCCGAAGCAGTCGTCCCAGGGGCTGGGGCGAGGATCGACGCGGCGGCCGGTGGGCAGGTGGTCGTCGCCCCGCTCCTCCTGCCAGGCGGGGTGGAAGTCGAGGCGGACGCTCTCCTCTCCCCGGTCGTCCTGTCCCAGGGTCCGGTTGAACCACGGGTGCCAGCCGATCTGGGCGGGGAAGGAGTCCTCGTACGTCTCCACGGACATGGTGAGCGTGAAGGTGTCCTCGGTCAGGGTGAACGCCTGGGTGACGCGGCCCGAGTGGGGCCAGGGGTCGACGAGGTCGTACGTCATCACGGCCTCGTTCTTGGTGGTGCGGGCGGTGTTCCAGGCGCCGTCGCGGACGGTGCCGTGGATGGCGTGCGGTGGGGAGTTGAGCGGCATTTGCTGGACGGTGGGGCCGTCCAGGAAGCGGCCTTCGCGGATTCTTCCGCACCATGGGGCCATCGGGAAGCAGCCGAACTTCTCGCCCTGCCGCAGCAGTTCGACGCCGCCGACCCTCAGACTCCCGACCCGTCCGCCGTTGCCCGGCGTGACGGTCACCTCCGCGTCGCCCGCGGTCAGCGTGATGTCTTCGTTACTCACGGAGTTGACCCTACTGGGCCGGGATCCCCTGTCCTGCGGAGACGCCAAGGGTTTCTCGCCCCCGCCGCCCCTACCCGTCCCATCCTTGGGGGCTCCGCCCCCAAACCCCCGCCAGGGGCGCTGCGCCCCCTGGACCCCCGCCAGGCATCCCAGCCCGTCCGGCGTTTGAGGACGAGGCCGTCCAGGCCGAACGGGGGTCTGGGGGCGGAGCCCCCAGGTAGGGATGG
>NZ_JBTLMO010000085.1:0-24003 GCF_054462255.1 Streptomyces sp. SD15
TTCTCAAGGAACGGACGCTTCCTTTGTACTCACCCGAGAGACTCTCTCAGGCTTTCCTCCGGGCGCTTCCCTTCGGTCTTGCGTTTCCGACTCTATCAGACTCTTTCGTGTCCGATTCCCTGTCGGCGGGATTCGCCTTCCGGCTTTGAGTGCTTTCGTCTCTCGGCCTTTTGACATTCACTACGCTAGCCGATTCCCTCCGCAACTCATAATCGAGTTTTCGCGAGTTCGAATTCAGACATGCAGGCATGCAGAATTCGCCCCCGCCGAGGGGAAGTTGTAGGTAGTGGGTTGGCCACTCTCGGCTGCTGGCTGAACGCCGTAACCGGTTCAAGCGGCTCGGGCTACATTACGGACCCCCCAAGGACGCGTCAAGTTGAGCGACGGCGGGGCGTATAGGCCCGATAAGGGCTCACCGTGGGGTCGTTGGCGATCCAGAAGCGCCACGGGTGGACACCCCCGTCGCCGGCCACGCCGGTGCGGGGACCGCTGCGTACCTGGTCGGAGTGGACAGGGGTGCCCGTCAGGAGAGTCAGCGGGGCGCCGCCGGGGGCACACGCGTCGGTGCCGTCGAGCGCTCGGTCCACCCCCAACGCCGTCGCCAGGCGGGCAGGCCCTTTGGCCAGTTCCTTGTCATTTCGGGCCGAGAGTCGACGTTTGCGGGCGAGTTCCGCGCCCTCGGTGATCTCGCCGGCCCGCAGCAGCACCGCGCTTGCACTCCCCTCCGGACCGCACACCAGGTTCATGCAGTGCCACATGCCGTAGGTGAAGTAGACGTACACATGCCCGGGCGGACCGAACATCACATCGTTGCGGGCTGTGCGGCCGCGATAGGCGTGGGAGCCGGGGTCGTTCGGGCCGTCGTACGCCTCGACCTCCGTGAGGCGGAGCTCGATCGGACCGTCCGGTGTGGTGCGGACGAGGATGCACCCCAGGAGGTCGGGGGCGACGTCCAGTACAGGGCGGTCGAAGAACTCCCGGGTGAGGGGCGTACGGTCAGGGGCCGCGATCATGGCGTACGAGCGTAGCCCAGTAGTACTGGACCACGGGCTGTGCCGACGGGGTGGTCAGGGGGCGTCTTCCTTGGAAGGGTGGGGGCGCGGAACCGGCCGCGGTCGAATCGCGTTTGTAAGGATCAAGGATCCCGACAGAGCACAGGCGTATGCCTGGGGAGGAAGTGACATGGGGTTCAAGCGGCTGCTTGCGAGCCTGGGTGCCGGTGGGGCTTCGGTCGAGACGGTGCTGACCGAGGTCAACGTCGTTCCGGGCGGTGTCGTGCAGGGTGAGGTGCGGATCCAGGGCGGTTCCGTCGATCAGGCCATCGAGGGGCTGTCGGTCGGGCTCCAGGCCAGGGTCGAGGTCGAAGGGCAGGACGACCAGGAGCACAAGCAGGACATCGAGTTCACCAAGCTGCGGCTCGGCGGGGCCTTCGAACTGCAGGCCGGTGCCGTGCACGCGGTTCCGTTCGGGCTCGACATTCCGTGGGAGACCCCGATCACCACGATCGACGGTCAGCCTCTGCGCGGGATGAACATCGGTGTGACCACGGAGCTGGAGATCGCGCGCGCCGTGGACTCCGGTGACCTGGACCCGATCAATGTGCACCCGCTGCCGGCGCAGCAGGCGATCCTGGATGCCTTCATCCAGCTGGGCTTCCGCTTCAAGCACGCGGACATGGAGCGCGGTCACATCCGGGGCACCCGGCAGAAGCTGCCGTTCTACCAGGAGATCGAGTTCTTCCCGCCGTCGCAGTACCGCGGTCTGAACCAGGTGGAGCTGAGCTTCGTCGCGGACGAGCGCGAGATGGACGTCATCCTGGAGATGGACAAGAAGCCGGGCCTCTTCAGTGAGGGCAGCGACTCGTTCCGCTCCTTCAAGGTGGGGCTGCACGACTACCAGGGCACGGACTGGACCGCGTACCTGAACCAGTGGCTGTCGGAGGTCGGCAGCAAGCGCAGCTGGTTCTAGGCTCGGGATCGAGAGATTCCGCCGTTCAGGAGGTACTGACGTGACCGAGCTCAAGCGGCCGCCGCTCCCCCATGACTTCCATCCGCCCGTGCCTGCGTTCACGATCACCAGTGAGGACGTCGAGCCGGGCGCGGTGCTGAAGGACGCTCAGGTCTACGCAGCCGGGAACACCTCGCCGCAGCTGAGCTGGGAGGGCTTCCCGCCGGAGACCAAGAGCTTCGCCCTGACCTGCTTCGATCCGGACGCTCCGACGGGGAGTGGGTTCTGGCACTGGGTGGTGTTCGACATTCCGGTCTCGGTCACCGAGCTGCCGACCGGCGCGGGCACCGGCAAATTCGAGGGGCTGCCCGAGGGGGCGGTCCACGTGCGCAATGACTACGGGTCCAAGGACTTCGGTGGTGCCGCGCCGCCGGCCGGGGATCCGGCGCATCGCTATGTCTTCACGGTGTATGCCGTGGATCAGGAGAAGCTCGGTCCCGACGCAGATGTGTCGCCCGCCGTCATGGGCTTCAATCTGCGGTTCCACACGTTGGCGCGCGCCCAGCTGATCGGTGAGTACGCGGCTCCCGCGCAAGACTGACGTTCACTGAACGTTTGCCCGCCTCTGGTCTTGGAAGTGATCAGGGGCGGGCATTTTTTATTGCGTTGTCCATCTCGGCGTGCCCGGCCAGAGTTGATCCAAGCCCGCCAGGGGTGGGCCGGTGCAAACGGGAGGTGGGCAGGATGCGGGACACGCTGGTTCTGAACGCAAGCTTTGAGCCGCTGTCGACGGTGACGTTGAACCGAGCCGTCGTTCTGGTGCTCCAGGACAAGGCCGTCGTCGAGCAGGCCCACCCCGAACTCCGTATGCGCGGTGCCGCGCTCGACATACCCGTGCCCCGGGTGATCCGGCTGTGCAGGTATGTACGAGTGCCTTTCCGAAGACAAGCACCATGGTCGCGGCGCGGTGTGCTGGTACGCGACCGGCACAGGTGCGCGTACTGCGGAAGGCGTGCGACGACCGTCGACCACGTGGTGCCGCGTGCGCAGGGCGGTCAGGACTCCTGGTTGAACACGGTCGCGTCCTGCGCGGAGGACAACCACCGCAAGGCGGACCGTACTCCGGAGCAGGCGGGCATGCCGTTGCTGCGGCAGCCGTTCGAGCCTACGCCCGCGGACGCGATGCTGTTGGCGCTGGGCCGGGACGACTTCGATGCGCTGCCGGAGTGGCTGGCGCAGCCCGCCGCGTAGGCGCTCCGCTGCGACAGCCGGAAAACTGCCGGTAGTTCGTTCGCTGCGGGTCATCTGTGGCTGAGCACGCAGTTCCCCGCGCCCCTCAGCGGGGCGCGGGGGCTGTCGTCAGTCGGTGACGGAGGGCTTCTCGCGGCGTTCTGCGCCGCCGTTGCCCGAACCGCCGCCCATCGGACCGAAGTTGCCCATGGCGCCGCTCAGGCCCTTGAGGGCGTCGCCGATCTCGCTGGGCACGATCCAGAGCTTGTTGGCGTCGCCCTCGGCGATCTTCGGGAGCATCTGGAGGTACTGGTAGGCGAGGAGCTTCTGGTCCGCGTCCCCGGCGTGGATGGACTCGAAGACCGTACGGATGGCCTGGGCCTCGCCCTCGGCGCGCAGGGCGGCGGCCTTGGCCTCACCCTCGGCGCGCAGGATCGCGGACTGCTTCTCACCCTCGGCGGTGAGGATCTGCGACTGGCGGATACCTTCGGCGGTGAGGATCGCGGCGCGCTTGTCACGGTCGGCGCGCATCTGCTTCTCCATCGAGTCCTGGATGGAGGTGGGCGGCTCGATGGCCTTGAGCTCGACGCGGTTGACGCGGATGCCCCACTTGCCGGTGGCCTCGTCGAGGACGCCGCGCAGGGCCGCGTTGATCTCCTCGCGGGAGGTCAGGGTTCGCTCCAGGTCCATGCCACCGATGATGTTGCGCAGCGTGGTGACGGTGAGCTGCTCGATGGCCTGGATGTAGCTGGCGACTTCGTACGTGGCGGCGCGCGCGTCGGTCACCTGGTAGTAGATGACCGTGTCGATGTTGACCACCAGGTTGTCCTGGGTGATCACCGGCTGCGGCGGGAACGGGACGACCTGTTCACGCAGGTCGATGCGGTTGCGGATCGAGTCGATGAACGGGACCACGATGTTGAGGCCCGCGTTCAGTGTCCGCGTGTAGCGGCCGAAGCGCTCGACGATCGCGGCGCTGGCCTGTGGGATGACTTGGATGGTCTTGATCAGGGCGATGAAGACCAACACCACCAGAATGATCAGGACGATGATGATCGGTTCCATCGTTGCTCCCCGTACCCTTCTCCGCCTCGGTATTTCCTGAAGATCTTATGGTTGTTGAAGATCTTGCTGGACGAGTGTGACAGACAGTTGTCTGTGCTGTGGGGCGTTCGGTTCACTTGCGTCGTGCGAGGTCACATGACGATCGCCGTGGCTCCGTCGATGTCCACGACGTCCACCTCTTGACCCACCTCGTAGGCCTGTCCGGAATCGAGGGAGCGCGCCGACCAGATCTCTCCGGCGAGCTTGATACGACCGCCGCCCGAGCCGTCGACCCGCTCCAGCACCACCGCTTGCTTGCCCTTCAACGCCTCTATGCCTGTGGCGAGTTGGGGCTGCTGGGCGCGGTGCCGGGCCGCGATGGGGCGTACGACGGCGAGGAGTGCCACCGACACGGCGGCGAAGACGACGACTTGGAGTACGACACCGCCTCCGAGGGCCGCTGTGACGGAGCCTGCGACGCCGCCCACCGCGAGCATCCCGAACTCCGGCATCGCGGTCACGACGAGCGGGATGCCGAGCCCGGCCGCGGCGATAAGCCACCACACCCATGCGTTGATGTCGTCCACATGGTCATGGTAGGACCGCGGGTCCTGCCGCGGACAGGGCGCCGATCGATTGGAACACGCTTCTTACCGGGGGCTTCCCCAGGTTTGCGCGATCAGGACATGGGCAGGCCCTGCGCGGTCCAGCGCTCGCCGACCTGTTCGACGACGAGCGGGAGGCCGAAGCAGAGGGAGAGGTTGCGTGAGGTGAGTTCGAGCTCCAGCGGGCCCGCGGCGAGCACCTTGCCCTGACGGATCATCAGGACATGGGTGAAGCCGGGGGCGATCTCCTCGACGTGGTGCGTGACCATGATCATGGAGGGGGCGATCGGGTCGCGGGCGAGGCGGCCGAGGCGGCGTACGAGGTCCTCGCGGCCGCCGAGGTCGAGGCCGGCGGCGGGCTCGTCGAGCAGGAGCAGCTCGGGGTCGGTCATCAGGGCGCGGGCGATCAGGGTGCGCTTGCGCTCACCCTCGGAGAGCGTGCCGAACTTGCGGTCCAGGTAGTCGCTCATGCCGAGGCGGTCGAGGAAGGCGCGGGCGCGCTGCTCGTCGATGTCCTCGTAGTCCTCGTGCCAGCCGGCGGTCATGCCGTAGGCGGCGGTGAGCACGGTCTGCAGGACGGTCTGGCGCTTGGGCAGCTTCTCGGCCATGGCGATACCGGCCACGCCGATGCGCGGGCGCAGCTCGAAGACGTCGACCTTGCCGAGAGTCTCGCCGAGGATGGTGGCGGTGCCCTGGCTGGGGAAGAGGTAGCTGGAGGCGAGGTTCAGGAGGGTCGTTTTTCCGGCACCGTTCGGACCGAGGATGACCCAGCGCTCCCCCTCCTTGACCGACCAGGAGACCTGGTCCACCAGAGCCCGGCCCTCGCGGACCACGGATACGTCCTCCAGCTCCAGTACATCGCTCATGAGCGCGTTGTCTCCCATTGCAGTCTCGGCCGTCGCTTACGTCTGTGGACGCAGCCCCCAGGGAAAACCTACGCCACCGGTCGGTCGCTCCCATCCATCGGTCGGTCCTTAGGGTGGAGGCATGCTCTCGGAACCACGCTCAGGACGGTTGGCCGCATGGGGAAATGCCCTATTGGTCGGACTTGTATCCCCGGATGACGCCGTGCTCACCATTGTCGGTGAGGACGCTGTGCACCGGGTCGAAGGGCTGCCGGGCGAGTCGGGGCCCGTCGGGCTCACGCTCGCCCTCGGACGGCTGCGCGCGCTCGGGGTGACCGGACTGCGGGTCGCGCTGCCCGCGCCGGGGCATCCGCTCGGGCTGAGCGGGCCGCCGGACTTCAACGCGCGGGCCCTCGAGGCCGAGGAGGCGGTCGTCTGTCACGGCGCCGCGCTGGGGCTCGTGCCGGAGGTGTACGAGGCCGGGCCCGAGGGTGATGTCCATGTCGAGGTGGTGTGGCACTGCCTCGCCGTGCGGGAGGCTCCGCCCGCCGATGTGCCGTCGCTCGGTGAGGCCGAGCGGGAGCTGGCGGAGGCGCTCCGCGAAGCGACGGAGGTGTTGTCGCGGCTCGACGTCGCGGGGTCGGGGCCGGTAGCTGAGGCGGCGGTCGATGCGTATCGGGCACGGGCCGAGCGCGGGCGCGAGGTGCTGGCTCCCGGATATCCGCCGCGTGCGGTACGGGTGTTGGAGCTCGCCCAGCGGGTGGGGCTGCTGATCTCCGTCGCGTACGAGAACGGACATGGCGGGGCGGTGAGTGCCTCGGAGATGTCCGCGCGGGCGCTGGCGCTGCGGCCGGTGGAGCGGACGGCGCGGCGGGCTCAGGTGGCCGCGTACAACGCGTTCGTGGAGGAGCGGGAGCGGGGGGCTCACTGAACCCGGGGGTTCACTGCCCCCTCGGCGACGGAAAGGGCCCCGCGGACGGTTTCCGTTCGCGGGGCCCTTTCCGACAGGGACGTCAGTCGTTCACGCCCGTGTTGCCGAACGCCGGGTTCAGGCCGCCGACCAGCCGAAAAAACCTGACCGGCCCCCCAGGAGCGCCTGGGAGGCCGGTGGTCATGACGATTCGGGACGGACCTCAGTGGTTGAGGCCCAGGTTGCCGAAGGCCGGGTTCAGTACGCCGATCACGTTCACGCTGTTGCCTACCGCGTTCACGGGGATGTGGATCGGGGCCTGGACGACGTTGCCCGAGACGACGCCCGGGGAGCCCACGGCCTTGCCGTCCGCCCACGAGCCGTCCGTCGCGGAGGCCATACCGGCACCGGCGGCAACCAGGCCACCGGCCACCATCGCGACAGCCGTGGCCTTCTTCAGGTTCTTCACTTCTAAGTCCCCTCCTGACGATCGCTGCGGCAAGGTCGCCGCAGCACGCACTGGAGAACGGCCGGAGTCCGCGGAGGATGCGCCAACCGAGTGACATACACCCGACGGTATGAATCTCATCCCGGAGCGGAACCCTCCGAATTGCCGCCCGTCTGCGGGGGCGATCAGCCTGCGGCCCCATGCCGTACGGCCCAGAGCGCGGCCTGTGTCCGGTCGGCGAGGTCGAGCTTCATCAGGATGTTCGAGACATGCGTCTTGACGGTCTTCTCCGAGAGGACGAGCGCGCGTGCGATTTCGCGGTTGGAGCGACCGTCGGCGATCAGGCCGAGCACCTCGCGCTCCCGTTCGGTGAGCGAACCACCTCTCCCCTGACCCGAGTTGGCCTCCTCCTGGGACAGCAGAACACCCGCGACCTCAGGCTGCAGCAGGATGTGCCCGGCGTGCACGGAGCGGATGGCTCCGGCCAGGGCGTCGGGGTCCACGTCCTTGTACACATACCCGGCGGCGCCCGCGCGCAGGGCCGGGACGACCGTGCGCTGCTCGGTGAAGCTGGTGACGATCAGCACGCGCGCGGGGTTGGCGAGTTCGCGGAGTTTGCGCAGCGCGTCGATACCGTCCATGCCCGGCATCTTGACGTCCATGAGGACGACGTCGGGCTTCAACTCCTCGGCGCGGGCGACCCCCTCGGCGCCGTCGGACGCCTCTCCCACGACCTCGATGTCGTCCTGCACTTCGAGGAAGGTGCGCAGGCCCCGGCGGACCACTTGGTGGTCGTCGACCAGCAGCACCTTGATTGCGTCAGCCACCAGGGACCTCCATCTCGATCGTGGTGCCCTTTGCGGGCGCCGATTCCACGGCCAGCGTGCCGCCGACGCCGCTCGCCCGGTCACGCATCGACACCAGGCCGAGGTGGCGTCCCGCGGTGCGAATCGCGGCGGGATCGAAGCCGCTGCCGTCGTCGGTGACACGCAGGACGGCGCCAGGACCGCGCTTCTCCAGGGTGACGTCGACCCGGCCGGCTGCGGAGTGCCGCAGCGCGTTGTGCAGGGCCTCCTGGGCGACGCGCAGCATGGCCTCCTCCTGGGCGGCGGGCAGCGCCCGCACCCCGCGGCTGGTGAAGGTCACGCGTGCGGAGTGGGCGCGGTCGAGGACCTGGATCTGGGTGCGCAGGGTGGCCACCAGGCCGTCCTCGTCGAGGGCGGCGGGGCGCAACTCGATGACGGCGGCGCGCAGTTCGTCGGTGGCCTCCGCGGCGAGCGCGGCCACCTGTTGCAGTTCGCCCTTGGCGCGCCCGGGGTCGCGGTCGACGAGGGCGGCGGCGGCCTGCGCGGTCAGGCGCAGGGAGAACAGCTTCTGGCTGACGGCGTCGTGGAGTTCATGGGCGAGCCGGGAGCGCTCCTCGGCGATGGTGAGTTCGCGGCTGCGTTCGTAGAGCCGGGCGTTCGTCAGGGCGATCGCCGCGTGCTGGGCGAGGATCGTCAGGAGCTCCTGGTCGTCCTCGGTGAAGCCACAACTGCCGTCCGGCTTCGGGCAGTTCTTATTGGCCAGGAAGAGCGCTCCGATGACCTCGTCACCGTCGCGGATCGGCAGGCCCAGGAAGTCGGACATGTCGGGGTGGGCGGCGGGCCAGCCCTCGAAGCGGGGGTCCTTGCGCACGTCGGCGAGTCGCTCGGGGCGGGCCTCGTGCAGCATCGCGGCGAGGATGCCGTGCTGGCGCGGGAGTGGGCCGATGGCCTTCCACTGGGCGTCGCTGACGCCGTCGACCACGAACTGGGCGAAGCCTCCGTGGTCGTCGGGGACGCCGAGCGCCGCGTACTGCGCGTCGAGCAGCTCGCGCGCCGAGGCGACGATCGTCTTGAGGACGTCGCGCACCTCGAGGTGCCTGCTCATGGCCAGCAGCGCGGAGCTCACCGCGTACAGACCGGACCGGGGGCCTTGGCTCATGCCCCCAAAGTACCGGCGGGGGGTGACAGTGCGTATCCGACCTGTGGTGGCCGCCGCCTAGGCCGGTGGGCCTAGGCCGAAGGACCCCAGGTCATTGGGGCCCGCGGACGAGGCGGCGAGGGCGGCCCGATTCCTAGGTTGAGGGCACCCGCCGAGATCGGCGGTGCAGGGACGAGGGGACGGACGTCATGCCGGTAGCGATCATCACGGGGGCTTCGAAGGGGCTGGGGCGGGCGCTCGGTGCGGCCCTCGCGGAACGCGGCTGGGATCTGGTGCTCGACGCCAGAACCGCGGGGGTGCTGGAGGAGACGGCGGTGGCGCTGTCGGCGTACGGGACACGGGTGGAGGCGCTGCCGGGGGACGTCACGGACGCCGGGCACCGCGCCGAGCTGGTGGCGGCGGCTCGCGGGCTCGGCGGCGTCGATCTGCTGGTGAACAACGCGAGCGCGCTGGGCGCCGAGCCGCTGGTCCGGCTGGACGGCCTTCCCTTGGACGGGCTGCGGCGGGCCATGGAGGTCAATGTGGTCGCGGCGCTGGGCCTGGTGCAGGAGGCACTGCCACTGCTGCGGGCCTCGGCGGCGGGCACGGTCGTCGCGATCAGCTCGGACGCGGCCGCCGAGGCGTACGAGACCTGGGGCGGTTACGGGGCGTCGAAGGCCGCCCTCGACCACCTGTCCGCCGTGCTCGGCGAGGAGGAGCCCGGGCTGAGGGTCTGGGCCGTCGACCCCGGGGACATGGGCACGGACCTGTACGCGGCGGCCGTACCGGACGACGACGATCCGCGACCGACGCCGGCCAGTGTGGTTCCGGCCTTCCTGCGCCTGCTGGACGAGCGTCCGGCGAGTGGCCGCTACGCGGCGCCCGGCCTCCTGCCGGAGGTGGCCCGGTGAGGGGAACAAGCGGTCGCTGCGGTGCTCCGGTCCTGTGGGAGGTGCGATGACGACCGCCGTGCCAGTTCCCGAGGAGTTGTCCGCGCGGGTGCCGGCCGAGCAGCGCGGGACCGGGCGGGACCGGGACTCCGTACGGCTGCTCGTGTCACGCGGCATTGAGGTGTCGCATCACGCGTTCGTGGAGCTGCCGCGGCAGCTGCGGGCCGGGGATCTGCTCGTCGTCAACACCTCCGCCACGCTGGCCGCCGCCGTCGACGGGCGGATCGGGCACGCGCGCGTGGTGGTGCATTTCTCCACGCGGGGCGATGACGGGCGGTGGGCCGTCGAGCTGCGGGATCCCGACGGAAGGGGCACCACGCGCGCGCGTGCGGGCGGGCCCGCGGGGACGGAGGTGCGCCTTGCCGGGGACGTATGTCTCCTACTGGAGGATCCGCTGACGCCACGGAGCCCGCGGCTGTGGTGGGGGCGGGTGTCGGATCCGGACGTGCCGGGGTTGCTGCGGAGGCACGGCCGCCCCATTCGTTACTCCTATACAGAGAGGGACCAGCCGCTGTCCGTCTATCAGACGGTGTTCGCGCTGCCGTCCGCCGACGGCGACGGCAGTGCGGAGATGCCCAGCGCGGCGCGGCCCTTCACCGCGCGTCTGGTGGCGGAGCTGGTCAGCCGGGGCGTGCAGTTCGCGCCGATCAGGCTGCACACCGGTGTCGCGTCGGCCGAGGCCCACGAGCCCCCGTATCCGGAGCGGTACGAGGTGCCGGAGGCTTCGGCCCGGCTGATCAACGCGGCGCGGGCGGGGGACGGCCGCATCATCGCGGTCGGTACGACGGCCGTACGCGCCGTCGAGTCGGCCGTGGGCTCCGACGGGGTGGTCCGGGGCAGCAAGGGCTGGACGGACCTCGTGGTGGCCCCGGAGCGGGGCGTACGCGTGGTCGACGGGCTGCTGACCGGGCTGCACGAGCCGGAGGCCTCGCATCTGCTGATGCTGGAGGCGCTCTCGGGACGGGCAGCGATCGAGCACAGCTACGGCGAGGCATTGAGGGGGCTCTACCTGTGGCACGAGTTCGGGGACGTGCACCTGATCCTCCCGGAGGAGAACTCTCACGCTGAGCATTGCTCCAGCAACTGCCGGTGAGTCCGACGCCAGGACGGTGTGAGCCCGCACATAGGACGCACATCACGTACGAAGGTGCATAGGAGATAAAGGGTACCTAGTGAGCGGGGCAGACGTGACAGTCTGCCCCGATTTGCCCTTCCTGGGTCCACTACCCAGCTTCGTATGTCACGTCATTGCCAGGGAATTTTGCGACCGCTAAGAATTGCCTCCGTCGCTCAGCGCCGCGGGTTCCGCCCCCGGCGTTTGTTCCGGAAACACTCTGTCCCCGCCGGACCGAGAGCGACCTCCGCGCTATTCGAAGAGGTCCTCAGCCATGCCCAAGAACACCCGCACTCCTGGACATAGTCCCAAGCTGACCAAGGTCCACAAGCTGTCGATCGCCGGTGTCGCCACCCTCGGTGCCGCCGCCCTCGCCCTCTCCTTGGCGCCGGGCAACCCGGGGACCACCACCACGGCCGACGCCGCCTCCTCGGCTTCGGTCGCCTTCGGCCAGCAGCCGATCAAGGACGTGAAGGCCCGCATCACCGACCAGCTGGCCGCCACCAGCGTGAAGACCGAGGCAGTCGCGGCGCAGAAGAAGGCCGCCGCGGAAGCCGCGAAGAAGGCCGCCGAGGCCTCCGAGGCCGCCAAGGTGAAGGCTGCCGCCGAAGCCGCCGCCCAGCAGAAGGCGGCGGACGCGCGCACGAAGGTGCAGGCCGCGAGCCGCTCCACGCAGCGCGTCTCGATCCAGAACGTCGCCATGAAGACGTACGCCAACAACCTCGACGGCTGGATCCGCCAGTCGCTCAGCATCATGGCGAAGCACGGCATCCCGGGCACCTACAACGGCCTGTACCGCAACATCATCCGGGAGTCGTCGGGCAACCCGAACGCCATCAACGGCTGGGACATCAACGCCCAGAAGGGCACCCCGTCGATCGGTCTGCTGCAGATCATCAAGCCGACCTTCGACGCCTACCACGTCCCGGGCACGGCCTGGAGCCAGTACAACCCGATCGCCAACATCACGGCCGCCGCCAACTACGCGGCCGACCGGTACGGCTCGATCGACAACGTCAACAGCGCGTACTGAGGCCGGGCGCGGACCTCTGACACGTACGCCGAAGGGCGGCACCCCGGCGGGTGCCGCCCTTCGGTCATGCCTCCGTGATTACTTGCGCATGACCTCGGGCTCGTGGCGGCGCAGGAAGCGGGCCACGAGGAAGCCGCAGATCACGGCGAGCGCGATGAGGGCGGCCATGTCGAGGCTCCAGGCGCCGATCGTGTTCTCCCACAACGGGTCCGTATCACCCGGTTTGTCCTGGTTCGGCCTCAGCAGGTTGAAGTCCAGCGTGGCGCCCGCGGCGGCGACCGCCCAGCGCGAGGGCATCAGGTACGAGAACTCGTTGACGCCCACGACGCCGTCCAGGGTGACCAGACAGCCGGTGAAGACGACCTGGATGATCGCGAACATGACCAGCAGCGGCATGGTCTTCTCGGCCGTCTTGACCAGCGCGGAGACCACCAGGCCGAACATCATCGAGGTGAAGCCGAGCGCCATGATCGGCAGCGTGAGCTCAACCCTCGTGTACGCCCCGAGGAACAGACCCTCGGACGGGACGTCACGCGTGCTGAAGCCGATCGCGCCGATCAGCGCGCCCTGCAGCATGGTGATCGCGCCGAGGACGATCACCTTGGACATCAGGTACGCCGAGCGGGACAGGCCCGTCGCGCGTTCCCGCTCGTAGATCACCCGCTCCTTGATCAGCTCGCGTACGGAGTTGGCGGCACCGGCGAAACAGGCACCGACCGCGATGATCAGCAGGACTGTCTGGGCGGTGGGATTTCCGTTCTTGCCGCTGGGCAACAGGTTGTCGCCGAAGTCGATGAGCACACTCACCGAACCGAGCACTGCCGGAAGGACCACCATCAGCCCGACGAAGCCCTTGTCGGACGCGATCACCGACGTATAGCGGCGGACCAGCGTGCCCAGCTGCGACATCCATCCCTGCGGCTTCGGCGGCTTCATCGCCTGCTGCGGTGACACGTTCACCGACTGCGGGGCGACCGCGTCGATGTCCGCGGCGTACATCTGGTAGTGCTGCGAGCCCTTCCAGCGGCCCGCCCAGTCGTAGTCGCGGTAGTTCTCGAAGGCGGAGAAGACGTCGGCCCAGGTGTCGTAGCCGAAGAAGTTCAGCGCCTCCTCCGGCGGACCGAAGTAGGCGACGGAACCGCCGGGCGCCATCACCAGGAGTTTGTCGCAGATGGCCAGCTCGGCGACCGAGTGCGTGACGACGAGGACCGTACGGCCGTCGTCGGCGAGGCCGCGCAGCAGCTGCATGACGTCGCGGTCCATGCCCGGGTCGAGGCCGGAGGTCGGCTCGTCCAGGAAGATCAGCGACGGCTTGGTGAGCAGCTCCAGGGCCACCGAGACGCGCTTGCGCTGGCCACCGGAGAGGGAGGTGACCTTCTTCTCCTTGTGGATGTCCAGCTTCAGCTCGCGCAGCACCTCGTCGATGCGGGCGTCGCGCTCCTGCGTCGTGGTGTCCGCGGGGAAGCGCAGCTTGGCCGCGTACTTGAGGGCCTTCTTGACGGTCAGTTCCTTGTGCAGGATGTCGTCCTGCGGGACCAGACCTATGCGCTGGCGCAGCTCGGCGAACTGCTTGTACAGGTTCCGGTTGTCGTAGAGGACGTCACCCTGGTTGGCGGGGCGGTAGCCCGTGAGCGCCTTCAGGAGTGTCGACTTGCCGGAGCCGGAGGGGCCGATCACCGCGATGAGCGACTTCTCGGGCACGCCGAAGGAGACGTCCCTCAGGATCTGCTTGCCGCCGTCGACCGTGACGGTCAGATGACGGGCCGAGAAGGAGATCTCACCGGTGTCGACGAACTCCTCGAGGCGGTCGCCGACCAGGCGGAACGTCGAGTGGCCGACGCCGACGATGTCGTTCGGGCCGAGCAGCGCCGAGCCACCCTTGGCGATCGGCATACCGTTGACGTACGTGCCGTTGTGCGAGCCGAGGTCGTGGATCTCGTAGCGGCCGTCGGGCGTCGCGTGGAACTCGGCGTGGCGGCGCGAGACTTGGAGGTCGGAGACGACCAGCTCGTTCTCCAGCGCACGGCCGATGTGCATCACCCGGCCGAGGGCCAGCTGGTGGAAGGTCGTAGGGCTGCGGTCGCCGTAGACCGGTGGCGCCCCCGCGCCACCACCGGGTCCCTGTTGCGGCGGGATGTGCGCGGCCTGCTGCGGCTGCTGGTGGCTCTGCTCCGGTGCCTGCTGCTGCGGCGCCTGCTGGGCCCAGCCGGGGCTCGCGCCCTGTGCGGCGTACGGCTGTTGCTGGGGCTGCGCCTGCGGTGTGGCGACGGCGGCACCGGACAGGTTCAGGCGTGGGCCGTCGGTCGCGTTGCCGAGGTGCACGGCGGAGCCGGGGCCGATCTCCATCTGGTGGATCCGCTGCCCCTGCACAAAGGTGCCGTTGGTGCTGCCGTGGTCCTCGATGGCCCAACTGCGGCCGCTCCAACTGATCGTGGCGTGGCGCCAGGACACCCTGGCGTCGTCGAGCACGATGTCCCCCTGCGGATCGCGTCCGAGGGTGTATGACCTGGACGCATCGAGCGTCCAGGTTCGTCCGTTCAATTCCAGTACGAGTTCCGGCACTCCATGCCCCACTGAGTTGTCCCCCGAGTTGTCCCCATCGCAGGGAGTCTAGGGATGTCGAACATCGGGGGGAACTATTTCAGGAGCAGCCCTCTGACTGAAAGTCGGGCGCTGTGAAGACCGTGTACGGGCGGGTTGTCCGTTTCCGTTGACGCGGTTGAAACCGGACCGGAGAGTGGTAATCCGATGCGAGGGGGACATCCGCGGTGGCGACGCCGCGGCGCGGATCGGGGGGTCTGACGATGAGTATCGGCACCGCGGGACATGGCAGGGGCGTGCCGTGGGGGGATGTGCTGTTGTCCGCGATCGCCTCTGTGAGCTGGGCGTTGATCGGGATGGCGGGCACGGCGGCGCTCGGCCTGCATCTGCTCGGCGCGGACGCGGCGGGCTCACTGGGGCCGATGACCGCGGCGGTTGTGGCGCTTGGGGCAGGTGGTTCGGTCAAGCCGTCCGGCGATGTGTCGGCCTTCGGCCTGAAAGGGGCAGAGGCGCATACGGCCATAGAGATCACGCCACTGGGTGTGGGGCTGGTGGGCGCGCTTCTGCTTTCCCTGTTCTTCCTACGTTCCTTGCGTGCGGCGGGAGTTGTGATTGCGCCGTTCGAACTCCTCGCGCGTGCGGGCGCGGTGGTCGTCCTGTTCGTGGCGACGCTGGGCGGGCTCGCCTGGGCGGGCCACGACATCATCACCATCGACGGGAGCGAGCTCGGACTCGACGAGGTCACGGGCGGCGGCGGGCTCGGTGACATCACCGACCAGCTCCCCGGCGGGCTCGGGGACCTCGGCGGACTGCTGCCCGACAAGATCGGCGATCTCGTGAACGCGCAGGCGGCCGTGGGATTCACCGTCGACACGGTGCCCACGCTGCTCGGCGGCGCGGCCTGGGTGGCCGGCATCCTGGTGATCTCGCTGCTCGCCTCGCGGCGCACTCCCCTGCCGCGCGGCTGGGAGGTCGTGCACCGGGTGGTGCGGCCTGCCGCCTCCGCGCTGGTCACGGTGTTGCTGGTGGCGGTCGCGGCGGGGCTCGCGGCGGCGGCGTACGCGGCGATCGGTGACGACCATCCCCGGCGGATCGCGGGCGCGGCGCTGCTCGGCGCGCCCAACGGGGTGTGGCTCGGCATCCCGATCGGCCTCTTCGTCCCCTGGGACGGCCAGGCCACCGGCGAACTCGCCAAGCTGCTGCCCGACCCCCTCGACGATCTGCTGAGCGTCAGCTCCGACCAGCCCGTCACACTGGGCCGCCTCGCCGAACTGGACGGGCGCGTGTGGCTGTTGGGGGTCGCGACCGCGGTCATGATGCTGTTCGCGGGCGTCCTGGCCGCCTCGCGTACGCCTTTTGTACGGGAGCGGGATGCCGCCCCCGGGGGGAAGCCGGGTGCTGCGAACGTACGAGGGCAGGGTGCCCTCGGTTTCGCGGGGCGCTGCGCTCTTCGGCTCGGGGTCGTGACGGCCCTGGCACTGCCGCTGCTGGCATGGCTGACGGATGTGTCCGTGGACGCCTCGCTGTCGGTGTTCGGCATCGACGCGTTCGGCGCGGGCGTCGAACTGCACGGGCACCTGGGCATGGCGCTGCTGCTCGGCGCCGCGTGGGGAGCGGGTGCGGGGGCCGTGGGGGCGCTGCTGGCCTACGCGAGCGGGGCCGCGGGACGACGGGCGGCGCCGCTGGCACTGGGTGACGCCGGCACTCCGGTTGTCCAGCCCCATCCGGACCTCCCCCGGCAGCCGGGGCCGTATGCCCCGGGCGCGCCGTACCGGCCGGCGAACCCCGACACCAATCCGTATCTGCGGCTGCCCGACGAGCTGCGCAAGCCCGAGGAGCCGCGGAAGCCCCGCCCCGCGGACGGCCTGCGGTCCGAGCCGACGCGGCCGCCCGGCGACGTGTACGGAGCGCCGACGGTCGTCCGGCCGCTGGCGCCGCCACCTGGGCCGCAGAAGCGGCGGCCACGGGGGCGGAACGTGCCCCCGCCGCCGCAGCCGCCGCCCGGCGAGCCCGGCGAGGGACCGCCCGCGCCGCCGAGCCCCCGACGGCGGGACTGATCGTCGCCCCCGGGCAACACGCTTGGTCGCCCCTGGGCAACACACTCGACATCACGCCGACACGCAGTGTTCCCCGTCCGCAGGGCGGACCTCAGGAGCGGCGGGCAAGGGGTGCCGGATACGGTGGGACCACCATGAGCGCTTCGCAGACCTCCGAGGTCCCCACTCTCCTCGTCAAGATCTTCGGCAAGGACCGGCCGGGTATCACGGCCGGACTCTTCGACACCCTTGCCGCCTACTCCGTCGACGTGGTCGACATCGAGCAGGTCGTCACCCGTGGCCGGATGGTGCTGTGCGCGCTCGTCAGCGAGCCGCCCGGCGGGCTCGAGGGTGATCTGCGGGCCACCGTCCACAGCTGGGCGGAGTCGATGAAGATGCAGGCGGAGATCATCTCCGGCCTCGGTGACAACCGGCCACGTGGCCTCGGGCGTTCGCTGGTCACCGTGCTCGGGCATCCGCTCACCGCGGAGTCGACGGCCGCGATCGCCGCGCGGATCACGAAGACCGGCGGCAACATCGACCGTATCTTCCGGCTCGCCAAGTACCCGGTGACGGCCGTCGAATTCGCCGTGTCCGGTACGGAGACGGAGACGCTGCGGACCGCGCTGGTGACGGAGGCGGCGGCGCTCGGCGTCGATGTCGCGGTCGTCGCGGCGGGGCTGCACCGGCGGGCCCAGCGCCTGGTCGTCATGGACGTGGACTCGACGCTCATCCAGGACGAGGTGATCGAGCTCTTCGCCGCGCACGCCGGGTGCGAGGAGGAGGTCGCCGAGGTGACGGCGGCCGCGATGCGCGGGGAGCTGGACTTCGAGCAGTCGCTGCACGCGCGTGTGGCGCTGCTCAAGGGGCTCGACGCCTCGGTGGTGAACAAGGTGCGCGAGGAGGTGCGGCTGACGCCGGGCGCGCGCACGCTGATCCGCACGCTGAAGCGGCTCGGCTTCCAAGTCGGTGTCGTCTCGGGCGGGTTCACCCAGGTCACGGACGATCTCAAGGAGCGGCTCGGGCTCGACTTCGCGCAGGCCAACACGCTGGAGATCGTCGACGGGAAGCTGACCGGCAAGGTCATAGGGGAGATCGTGGACCGCGCGGGCAAGGCGCGGCTGCTGCGTCGGTTCGCCGCGGAGGCGGGAGTGCCGCTCGCCCAGACCGTGGCGATCGGCGACGGTGCCAATGACCTCGACATGCTCAACGCGGCCGGTCTCGGGGTCGCGTTCAACGCCAAGCCGGTCGTGCGCGAGGCCGCGCACACCGCGGTGAACTTCCCCTTCCTGGACACCGTTCTGTATCTGCTGGGGGTCACCCGCGAAGAGGTCGAGGCGGCGGACATGCACCTGGACGACCACTGAACGTACGCAGGTACGTGGGTGACCGCTGAACTCGCGCAGGTACGTGGGCAACCGCTGAACTCGCGTTTTTGACGTCCGGCGAGCCGACGCTCGTCACGACAGGGGCCCGGCACCGTGGTGGTGCCGGGCCCCCGCCTCTTCTCGGGTCGGGTTACTCGGTCGGCGCCCAGTAGTCGAGCAGCGTGCCCACTCCGGGCTCCAGGGATTTCCAGGAGCCGTCGAAGGACAGCACCGCGAAGGCGGCGGTGTGGAAGCCGTGGGCGGCCATCCGGGCGCGGGTGTCGCTCTCGGCCTGTCCGGCCAGGATGTCGGCGAGACCCTGGATGCCGGGATTGTGGCCGATCAGGACCACGTTCTGCGCGTCGTCCGGGGTTTCGTTGAGCACGGCGATCAGCTCGCCGGGCGAGGCCTCGTAGAGCCGCTCCTCGTAGACCGTTTTCGGCCGGTGCGGGAGCTCGTGCACGGCGAGCTTCCAGGTTTCGCGGGTCCGGGTCGCGGTGGAGCAGAGGGCCAGATCGAAGGGGATGCCGGTGTCGGCCAACTTGCGTCCGGCGACGGCGGCGTCCATGCGGCCCCGGTCGGCGAGCGGCCGCTCGTGGTCGGACATCTGTGGCCAGTCGGCTTTCGCATGCCGGAAGAGAACAATCCTGCGGGGTTCTGCGACGCTCATGAGTCCCAGCTTCGCATGAAACACGCCACGCGGCGCAGAGAGTTGACCGGCTCCCTCACCACGGGTTATCGGCCTTGCGGGACGATGGGCGACGGGTGCGGCACGGTGGGCGACCGGCGCGGCACGGTGGCGTCGAGCGCTCAGGGTTACTGGTGCAGCACCGTCCGCTGGATGCGCTCGAAAAGGTCGGTGATCGCGGGGTCGCCGCCCGCGGCGTGCGCGTCCGCCGGGTTCAGTATCAGGAGCAGGAGGGTGATGAAGGCGAGCGTCGGCAGAGCGAGGGCCCACCAAGGCAGCCGGATCTCGACGCGGCCCGGGGTCGCGCCGTGGGGCCGGGTGTGCGTACGGGCCGACATGCCGCCTCCGTGGGGCTTCGAGTGGTCCGTGGTCCGCGTCCTCGCGGCCACATCTCGAAGTTACGGAGTTTCGCGCCCTCAACCCATCAGGTGGTCCACCCACTTGACCCTGACACTCACCCCCTAGGGGATGGGGGGTTAGCCCCACCATCCGGCAGCGGTGAGCACGGTCACGGCGAGGCGATCGACGCGATGACGGCGATGATCACGGTGATGGCCAGCATCGCTCCGAGCACGAGCAACATCTTCTTCTGGCCGTTCTGGGGGTTCGGGTCGAGCACAGGCATGCGGCCAGTGTCGCACCCGTCGTTCGCGCCTCCACGGGTGGGGGTCGGCCCATTCAGGGGTGACCTTCAGGGGTGGGACCGCACCCTCAGGGGGCCTCACGGCTGAGGTGGCGCGTGGCCTCGTCCTCCACCGTGCGGTCGCGGCCCGCCAGGATGCCCGCCGCCATCTGCGGGATCATCAGCCCGGCCATGAGCGCGATCGGCAGGCCCCAGCCGCCGCTGTGCTGGTAGAGCACGCCCACGAGCAGGGGGCCCGGGATCGAGAGCAGATAGCCGGCGCTCTGCGCGAAGGCCGAGAGCTTGACGACGCCCGCGCCGGTCCTGGCCCGCATGCCGACCAGAGTGAGGGCCAGCGGGAAGGCGCAGTTGGAGACGCCGAGCAGGAGGGCCCAGGCCCATGCGCCGCCCGCCGGGGCGAAGTAGAGGCCCGCGTATCCGGCGAGTCCGCAGACGCCGAGTGCGACCACGATCGGCCCCTGGTGGGACAGGCGCGTGGCGACACGCGGAATGACGAAGGCCAGCGGCACGCCCATCGCCATCGTGACGGCGAGGAGCAGTCCCGCCGTACCCGCGGAGACACCCGCGTCACGGAAGATCTGCGCCATCCAGCCCATCGTGATGTAAGCGGCGGTGGCCTGGAGCCCGAAGAAGACGGCGAGGGCCCAGGCGGTTCGGCTCCGGGTGATCCGCAGTCCGTCGGGCTCCCGCCTCGCAGGCTCACCGGCCCCGGAACCGGTGTCCCGGCCAAGGGCACCATTCCCGGAATCGGCACCCCGCGCGCGTACAAGGGGAATCCACGGCAGTACGGCCGCCGCCGCGAGCCCCGCCCACACCGCGAGCCCCGACTGCCAACTACCGCCCAGGGTGTCGGTCACGGGCACGGTCACCGCTGCCGCGGCCGAGGTGCCCAGCGCGAGCGCCATCGAGTAGAGGCCGGTCATGGAGCCGACCCGGTCCGGGAACCAGCGCTTGACGATCACCGGCATCAGGACGTTGCTGACGGCGATGCCCATGAGCGCGAGTGCGCTGGCGGCAAGGAAGCCGACCGTGCTCCCGGCGTACGGCCGGATCGCGAGGCCCGCCGCGATGGCGACCATGCCCGCGCAGACGACCGCGCCGGGCCCGAAGCGGCGGGCCAGGCGCGGCGCCATGACGCCGAAGGCGGCGAAGCACAGCGGCGGCACGGAGGTGAGCAGCCCGGCGACGCTGCCACTCATGCCGAGCCCGTCGCGCACCTCCTCGAGGAGGGCACCGAGGCTGGTGATCGCGGGTCGCAGGTTCAGGGCGGTGAGGACGATGCCGATGGTCACCAGACGCGTCATCCACGCGCGCGTGGCGTGCGTTTCACTCTCGAGGTCCGAGGGGTCCGAGCAGTCCGAGGGGTCCGACGGGTCCGTATCCGACCAGCCGCGTATCCGTGTGGACGTCATCGTCCGGGTCTCCTCGCTCACCATGACGCCCATCATAGAATCATGGGATGATTGGCTGTCCAACCCCCTTGCGTTAATCTCCGGATTCTCGGTCCCCGCGCGAAGGACCCGCGCGGAGGATCACCACCGGGCCCATACGAAGGACCGTCATGCCGCTGAGCCACCCCCGCCGTTCGGCGCTGTCCGAGCAGGTCATCGCCGAGCTGCGGAACCAGATCACCTCGGGCGAGTGGCCGGTCGGCTCCCGGATTCCCACCGAGCCTGAGCTGGTCGAACAACTGGGGGTTGCCCGCAACACGGTTCGCGAGGCCGTCCGCGCACTCGCCCACAACGGTCTGCTCGACATCCGCCAGGGCTCGGGCACCTACGTCGTGGCGACCAGCGAACTGGCGGGCGTGATGCACCGTCGGTTCGCCGACGCCGATCCTCGGCACATCGCCGAGCTGCGCTCCACGTTGGAGTCGAGCGCCGCGAAGCTGGCCGCCGAGCGGCGCACCGAGCGCGATCTGAAGCAGCTCGACACCCTGCTCGTACGCCGTGAGGAGGCCTGGGAGTCGGGCGACGCCGAGGCCTTCGTGACCGCCGACGCCACCTTCCATCTGGCGGTGGTGGCCGCGTCCCACAACGACGTCATGACGGCGATGTACGCGGACCTGGGCGAGGTGCTGCGCGACTGGCTGCGCGAGGACGTCGGCGGGACGCTGACGCCGGAGACGTACATGGACCACGCGCGGCTCGTCGACGCGATCCGCGCGGGCGACGCGGAGGCGGCCGCCACGGAGGCCGCGGGCTATCCGTTCCTGTGCCGCCCGGGGAGGCTCAACTCTCCAGCTTCTGGTGACTGACCCACACCGACCTGATCTCCTGCCAGCAGCGGCCGGTCAGCCGCACCGTCATCGCGGGCCCCGCCTCGACCGGGACGCTGTCGCTGTCGAGGTCCCACCAGCGGTCGCACTCGATGTGCAGGCGCACGCGATCCGGGTTCACGTAGGGGTTGTGGCAGTACGCGACGGCATGGGAGCCGGTGACGGTGGTGCGGCACTCGGCGCCGAACGGGTCCGGCACAGCTGGTTTTCCCCCCTCCACGCGCGCGTGAGGCATGGCGTCGTACGGCAGAACCATCATGAGGACCACTGCGGCGAACACCGGGGCAAAACGGCGGGACAGGAGCACAAGGGGGACCTCCTCGGCCGTACGGCTGCGGGGCGGTGCGTACTCCCAGCGTGCGCGGTACGACGCGGGGTGCGCCCGACCGGATGGGCCGAACGGGCGACGCCCCGCTCCCCGCCTGCTGCGGGAACCGGGGCGTAGGCCTCGTACGGCAATGACAAGAGATCAGGCACCGATGGCGTGCAGACCACCGTCGACGTGGATGATCTCGCCGGTGGTCTTCGGGAACCAGTCGCTCAGCAGAGCGACGACTCCGCGGCCGGCCGGCTCCGGGTCCTTGAGGTCCCACTCCAGGGGCGAGCGGCTGTCCCACACGGCGGCCAGGTCGCTGAAGCCCGGGATGGACTTGGCGGCCATCGAGCCGATGGGGCCCGCGGAGACGAGGTTGCAGCGGATGTTCTGCTTGCCCAGGTCGCGCGCCATGTAGCGGCTGGTGGCCTCCAGGGCGGCCTTGGCCGGGCCCATCCAGTCGTACTGCGGCCAGGCGTACTGGGCGTCGAAGGTGAGGCCGACGACCGAGCCGCCGTTCTGCATCAGCGGCAGGCAGGCCATGGTCAGCGACTTCAGGGAGTACGCCGAGACGTGCATGGCCGTGGCGACCGACTCGAACGGCGTGTTGAGGAAGTTGCCGCCGAGCGCGTCCTGCGGCGCGAAGCCGATGGAGTGGACGACGCCGTCGAGGCCGCCGAGCTCCTCACCGACGATGTCGGCAAGGCGGGCGAGGTGCTCGTCGTTGGTGACGTCGAGCTCGATGACCTTGGTGGGCTTGGGAAGCTTCTTGGCGATGCGCTCGGTCAGCGTGGGCCGCGGGAACGCGGTCAGGATGATCTCGGCGCCCTGCTCCTGGGCCAGCCTGGCGGTGTGGAAGGCGATGGAGGACTCCATCAGCACACCGGTGATCAGGACGCGCTTGCCCTCGAGAATTCCACTCATGGTGATCAGTGACCCATTCCCAGTCCGCCGTCAACGGGGATGACGGCTCCAGTGATGTACGAGGCGTCGTCCGAGGCGAGGAACCGCACCGCCGCGGCGATCTCCTCGGGCTGCGCGTACCGGCCGAGCGGCACCTGCTTCACGATGCCCTCGCGCTGCTCGTCGGTGAGCACCTTGGTCATGTCGGTGTCGACGAAGCCGGGCGCCACGACATTGAAGGTGATGTTGCGCGAGCCCAGCTCACGGGCGAGGGAGCGCGCGAAGCCGACGAGGCCGGCCTTGGAGGCGGCGTAGTTCGCCTGGCCGGGGCCGCCATACAGACCGACGACCGAGGAGATGAGGACGACACGGCCCTTCTTGGCGCGCAGCATGCCGCGGTTGGCGCGCTTGACGACGCGGAAGGTGCCCGTGAGGTTGGTGTCGATGACCGAGGTGAAGTCCTCCTCGGACATGCGCATCAGAAGCTGGTCCTTGGTGACGCCTGCGTTGGCGACAAGGATCTCGACGGGGCCGTGCTCGGCCTCGATCTCCTTGTAGGCCTGCTCCACCTGCTCGGTGTCGGTGATGTCGCACTTGACGGCGAGGCAGCCCAGTGCGGTGAGGGCGGCCGGCGGCTCACCCGAGCGGTATGTGATCGCGACTTTGTCGCCGGCATCGGCGAACGCGCGGGCGATGGCGAGGCCGATGCCCCGGTTGCCTCCGGTGACGAGAACCGAGCGGCTCAACGGATCACCCTTTCGATAGCAGTCTGAAACCCCTGCAAGACAGGCGCCTACCCCGAAAACCTATCGGTCCGCTCCGCCGCGCGAAGAATCGGGCACCGACAGTGGCTCACCGTGGCTCCTGTCAGATCCCTACAGTCGGGGCGGCCCGGTCAGCGGTCGGTCCGGCCTCGCGGGCGGCCTCGCGCATCCGCTTGTCCTATGTGATGAGGGGTCGAAACAGGTGAGGAAGGAGTCGAGCGCCGCTCCGAAGTCGGAGTGGCGGGCCAACCGGTACACCTTTTCGGTCGGCGGCGCAGCCGCTAGTAGCGGGCGGGGGCCCGGTGGACATGGTTCCCCGGCTTACTGATCGTTTCAGAATGAGGTTCGGAGTCGTCTCAAGCAGATGATGCTGCAGGCGAGTTGGAGTAGGCCGAGGTGG
>NZ_JBTLMO010000086.1:0-23586 GCF_054462255.1 Streptomyces sp. SD15
CGACCACTTCCTCGCCTTCACCAGCATCGCCTGCACCCTCATCTGCTATCGCAGACTCACCAAATGAGATGACGTCTTAGCGGGCCTGGGCAATTGCGGGCACCCGGCGATAGCGGCAGGGCCGGTCCCGCGCGGGCTGGACCCCGGGACAGGCGCGCCAGCGGGGGCGCAGGCGGCGGGTGATCCCCCGCCGTTCAGCAGCTCCCCCGACGCGACGTGCCCGTCATGGTTCGCGGCCGCTCAACCCGATCACATCGCGTCGCTTCCGGATGGATGATCGATATGTAACCCGTCCGACAGCCGATAGCCGGCAGGTGCGCCGCACCTGCGTTCATTGCGCAATGTTTCTCGTCGGCCTGCCTGATCGAACCAGGGCCGCCGAGTGCGCCGGGCCGGTGAGCAGGGGGCGTGCGCTGCCGTCCGATGCAGAAGCTCCTGAAGGAATCCGGGCCTGCGTGATCAGGGCTGATCGCTGATGGCTCGGTAAGCCGCGATGAACAGGGTGCAGCACAGGTCGATCAGTTCTTCGACGGTGGCGTTCTGGTGACCGAGCGTCCAGTCCACGAGGAGTTCGTTGACTCCGCCGACCAGACTCATCGCGGTCATGGTGAGCCGGCTGGAGGAGGCTTCCGGGCCAGGGAGCGGTCCAACGACGGCGGCGACCATGGCGGCGAATTCGTGCAGGACCTCACGGCGCCGTACTTCGAGGCGGGGGCTGGCGCCCACGACCTCGATCAGCACCAGGCGGGCCATGCGGGCGTCGCCGGCCAGTGTACGGATGAACACCTCGAGGCCGGCGCGCAGCTGGGCGTCGACATCGGGTGCGGCAGCGGCTGCGGCCTGCGCGGTTTCGGCGCTGATCGTAGCGATCAGCTCGTTGTAGACCCCGGCGAGAAGGTCTTCACGGTCGCGGAATGACTCGTAGAAGTAGCGCTCGGTCAGTCCGGCATGCGAGCACACCTGCTTGACGGAGGCTGAGGCGTATCCGACCGTGCCGAACATGTCGAGGCCCGCCTGGATGAGGCGGGTGCGGCGCTCCTGCTGTCGTTGCGCCGCATCGCGTCCGCCGTAGCGCCGCCCAGCGGTCTGTGTGCCGGTCATTTTTCCCCTTCGCAGAGGTGTTGACACCGGTGTGCTCCGAACTGACACTCTAGCTTGTCAGTTCATCTGACATGGCATCGTGTCAGACGCGCGTGGGGGGCCGCTTGCCGCTCGGCGTTCCGCTCATGCTCAGGGCAAGAAAGGGGCTCGACCGTGGCAGCACCGCCCAAATACCCGTACACGTCCAGCCGAAGAGACCGCGACAGGCTCCCCCGCACACAACCGCTGACCGGCCGAGTGATCGCGGTCACCGGGGCGGGCCGCGGAATCGGGCATGCCGTCGCGGCCCGGCTCGCCGCGGCCGGAGCCGCCGTGGCGATCGGCGACCTCGACGCGGAAGTTGCCACGGAGGCGGCTGGTGCCATCGGCGCGCATCCCGGTGGCCGGCTGCTCGGGCTGCCTCTCGACGTCACCGACACACCTTCCTTCGAAGACTTCCTGCGCACCGTCGAGACCCAGCTGGGGCCGATCGACGTACTGGTCAACAACGCCGGAATCATGTGGGTGGGCCCCTTCGAGGAGGAACCGGAGGAAGCCGCCCTGCGCCAGTTCGACGTCAACGTCCACGGCGTAGTGCGGGGGATGAAACTCGTGATCCCGGGGATGCGGAAACGCGGTCGCGGCCACGTGGTGAACATCGCCTCCGCCGCCAGCAAGGTCGCCCCGGCCGGCGAGGCGACCTACGCGGCGACGAAGCACGCCATCCACGGCTACAGCACAGCCGTCCGCGCCGAACTGCGCGGCACCGGCGTGCACGTGTCCTTGGTGATGCCCGGCGTCGTGGACACCGAGCTGGCCGTGGGCACCGCGACCGGCCCCACCCGACGCCTGACGACAGATCAGGTGGCTGACGCGGTGCTCGACGTCGTGCTGCGCCCGCGGTTCGAGGTCTTCGTTCCCCGCCAGGTGGCCGCCCTGACCCGGTTGGCCGCGCTGCTGCCAGGCCGTGCCCGCGACGCCCTGCATCACCTCCTTGTCCCCAACCAGCTCGCCGCCCTGTCCGACCGGTCGGTCCGCGCGGCCTACGAGCAGCGCACCCGGACCGCCCGCCATCCCGAAAGTTGAGCCCGTGACCACCACGCCCAAGCCGGCGCCCAGCGCGAAGAAGGCCCAGGACGCCGCCGCTCCGCGTCCCATCCCCGAATTCGAAGGGGTCCACGACGTATGGCCCCGCGGCGACCGGCTGCACGCCGTGCGCAGCGCCGCGGCCACCTACCGCGAGCGGTTCGTCCAGCAGGGCCGCATCCACGCCGTCCGCAGTTTCGACATCGCCGCCGCCCCGTACCCGACCCGGTTCGGCTTCCACGGCGCCGCGCTCGCCGTCAACCCGTTCGTGAGCATCGTCAACCGGATGCTCGTCGTGCAGTTCGACGGCTTCGACGGTGAGCCGAAAACACTGGTGTGGGAGCCGACCGTCGCCGCCGGAACGGCTCAAGCGCCGTTCTACGCCCAGCTCAAGCGTCTGGCGGGGGACTTTCTCACCGAGCACGTCTTCGCCCGCCTCTACCAGGACCCGAACACCGTCCTGCCCTCCTGCGGTCTGCGACCCGAGGACGTGGACTTCGTCAGCTTCGACCACCTGCACGTCCAGGACGTGCGCATGATCATGGGAAGTACCAGCACCATTCCGGGCGAACGGGCGCCCCGCGAAGCGCTGTTCCCGCGCGCCCGGTTGTTGGTGCACCGCAGGGAGCTGGGCACCTTCGAATCGATGCATCCGATGCAGTGGGCCTGGTACGTCGACGGAGGCATGGACGGGGTACCGGACGAGCGCGTCACCGCCTTCGACGGCGATGTCGCACTCGGTGTCGGCGTCAGCCTGCTGTGGACCCCGGGCCATACGGACGGCAACCACTCCCTGGTGCTGAACACCCCCGACGGGGTGTGGGTCTCCTCCGAGAACGGCATCTCGGCCGACAACTGGCAGCCCGAGCTCTCCCGCATCCCCGGGGTGCGCCGCCACGCCGCGTTCTACGGCCATGAGGTGGTGCCCAACGCCAACACTCTGGAGGACTCTCTCGACCAGTACGACTCCATGGTCAAGGAGAAGACGCTCGCCGACCCCAGCCGGCGCGATCCGCGCTGGCTGCAGATCCTGCCCTCCTCGGAGCTGGCCCCCTTCAAGCGGCACTGGCCGGTGGTGCCCAGCTTCGTCCACGGCGGTCTGAACTACGGCGAACTGACCCCTGCCAGCGGTGGCCGATGACCGGCACGGCCGCCCGCCGGATCGCCGCGGACGGCGTGGAGCTGGCCGCCTACCAGTGGGGAGCGTCCACGGCTCCTCCGGTGGTGCTGGTCCACGGCTATCCGGACACCAGCGCCGTGTGGCGACCGGTCGCCGATCGCCTGGCCGACCGCTTCCACGTCACCGCCTTCGACGTGCGGGGAGCCGGTGCCTCCCACCGGCCCAGGGGTCTGCGCGCCTACCGGATGTCCCGCCTGGAAGCCGACCTGGAGGCGGTTCTCGACGCCGTGAGCCCCGACCGCCCGGTGCACCTGGTCGGACACGACTGGGGATCGATCCACTCCTGGGAGTCGGTCACCGGCACCCGCCTGGCCGGGCGGATCGCCTCGTTCACCTCCATCTCCGGACCCTGCCTGGACCACGTCGGCCACTTGATCCGTGCCCGCCTTCGGCCGCGGCATCCGGATCTGCCGAAGATGCTGCGGCAGGCAGCACGGTCCTGGTACATCGCCTACTTCCATCTTCCGCTCCTGCCCGCGCTGACCTGGAGAGCGCTGGGACACCGCTGGCGCGCCTTCCTCACCGGCTCCCAAGGCGTGCCCGGGCACACCCCCTACCCCGATCCGACGCTGGCCCGCGACGCCGTGGTCGGCACCGCGCTGTACCGCGCCAACATGCTGCCCCGCCTGCTGCGTCCCCGGGACCGGCCGACCACCGTCCCGATTCAGCTCATCATCCCCACGCGCGACTTCTGCGTCACCCCGGTGCTGTCGTACGGAGTGGAGCACTGGACGCGCCAGATACAACGGCGCCCGATCGACGCCGGGCACTGGGTACAGCTCAGCCACCCCGAGGAGATCGCGTCCCGGATCGCGGAGTTCGCCAACCGCATCGAAGACGGCTCCCGCCGCGATCCGGACCACACCGCGCACCCGATCTGACAGACCAGCAGTAACAGACTGGCAGTACTGGACGACTGCCTGACCGCCCTTCCGCACACACCGATCGCCGACGGAGGAGGAACCTGTCATGTTCCGAGCCGCACATGCCCACCCGGAGCGTCCGTCCGAGCTCATCGACCACCACGACCTGGTGCTGCAACCCCGGGACGTCACCTTCGACTGGGGCGCCACCCCGCTGCACTGGCTGCCGGGTGAGCCCTTCGCGACCCACACCTTCGATGTACTCCACCTGATGCTCCCCGAACTCGAACGCTGGTTCGTGCGCACGTTCGAGCAGGCACTGCCACTGATCACCGACGACCGGCTGCGCGAGGACGTACGCGGCTTCATCGGCCAGGAGGCGATGCACGCCGAGGCGCACCAGGAGGTCCTGGAGCACCTGCTCACCAAGGGGCTGGACCCGGCCCCGTACACCCGGCAGTCCGAATGGATCTTCCGAAGGGTGCTCGGAGACCGGCCGGAGCTGACGCCAGCCGCCACACTCGCGCACCTCCTCCAACGGCTCGCCCTCATAGCGGCCTTCGAGCACTTCACCGCGTACATGGGTCACTGGATTCTCAGCAACGGGCACCTGGACCAGGCCGGCGCGGACCCCGCGATGCTCGATCTGTTCCGCTGGCACGGCGCGGAGGAGGTCGAACACCGTTCGGTCGCGTTCGACCTGCTGGTGCACCTCGATCCCCGCTACCGGCGCCGAGTGGCCGGCATGCTCGTCACCGCTCCGGTGCTGACCCGCCTGTGGATCCGCGGAGTCCGCTTCCTGATGAGCGCCGACCCCGAACTCGACGACCGGGTCAAGGTCCGCTTCCGCGACTACCTGGCCGCCGCCCGCAAGGACCTGTTGCCGCCACCGGGCGCGTTCGCCCGCTCGGTACTGCGCTACTTCCGCCCCGGCTACCACCCGACCCAGGAGGGCTCGACCCAGCAGGCGGTCGCCTACCTGGCGGCGTCCCCCGCTGCCCGAGCGGCTGCCCAATGACCCAGCAACCAGCGAGGCATCCCTTGGACATCAGCACACCCCTCACCCGGCCGCCGGACCTGTACGGCAGACCGCGCGGCGACTCCTTCATGCAGAAGCTGGCGGCCTTCAGCGACAACGCGGTCACGCGCCTCGCGCGGCGCAGCACTCCTCCCAGGCGCCCGCCGGCCACCGAGATGCCCGTGATCCGGAAACTGGTGGTCGCCACCAAGCACCAAGAGGCCGAGGATGTCGTCTCCCTGCGGCTGGCAGCACCCGACGGGGGAACACTCCCGCCCTGGCAGCCCGGCGCCCACATCGAACTGCACCTGCCCTCCGGCCGTAAGCGGCAGTACTCTCTGTGCGGCGACCCGGCCGACCGGTACCGGTACCGCATCGCGGTACGCCGCATCGCCAACGGCGCAGGCGGTTCGGCCGAGGTACACGACGCCCTCGGGGACGGTGTGCGGGTCACCATCACCGGGCCCCGGAACGCCTTCCCCTTCGCCGCCGAAGCAGTCATCCTGCTCATCGCGGGCGGCATCGGCATCACCCCGATCCTGCCGATGGCTCGGGAAGCCGCCCGACGCGGGCTGGACTGGAGGCTCGTGCACACCGGCCGCAGCCGCGGCTCGATGCCCTTCGCGGCAGAGCTGGCCGAACTCGCGGCCGCGGCCCCTGGCCGGGTCTTCATCCGTCCTGACGACGAGTCTGGCGTGCCCGAAGCAGCCGATCTGTTGAGCTTGAGCCCGGCGGCGGGTGCGGTGTACTGCTGCGGGCCCGCGCCCATGATCGACGGCGTTCGGCGCGCGTTCGGTGACAGCCGCGCGTCAGCCCTGCACTTCGAGCGTTTCGCCCCGGCCCCGATCACGGACGGCCGTCCCTTCGAACTTCAGCTGGGCGACACCGGACGGGTTCTGCCAGTGCCGTACGACCGCTCCGCCCTGGATGTTCTCCACGAGGCCCTGCCGGACCTACCGTTCTCCTGCCGCCAGGGGTTTTGCGGCACCTGCCGGGTACGGGTGGCCCATGGCCATGTCGATCATCGTGACCGTCGGCTCACCGCCACCGAACGTGCGGCCGGCGCCATGCTGCCCTGCGTCTCGCGTGCACCGGAAGGAGAGCGGTTGGTGCTGGAGGTGTGAGCGATGGCCGAGCGCCCGTAGAGCGCGGCCATCGCCGCGAGGAACCTCAACGGCAGGGTTGACACCCGACCCATGGCGCGACGCACTGCCTGGACGATGAGACGGTCCATCCGGGACACCGGCCAGATCCAGCGGCAAGTCGAGCCACCAGGCCGGCCACCGGGCGCAGCGCGAACGGTTGACGGGACATCACTTGGCTGATCTTCACCCCCATCTCCGACGCTTCCCGTGCCGGTGTCGCGGATCAGCCGGCGTGGCCGGCCGCTGCGACAGCCCCGGCAGTGCGCGGTGCTGACGCGAGGGCGACTTGGAGGTGTGGGAGCTGATCCGGCCGGTCATCACGTCCTGGAAGGGACAGCACCGCTCGGTCAGCGGTCATGAGGGCCGGTACGAGATGCGAGAGATCGTCGACGCGATCCTGTACCAAGCCCGGGTGGGCCGCCAATGGCGCTACCTGCCGCACTACTTCCCGCCGTACACCGCCGTGTACTACTACTTCGGCAAATGGCGCGACGACGGCACCGACCAGGTGATCCACAACCTGCTGCGCTGGCAGGTGCGCGAGAGCCGCGGCCGCCGTGAGGACCCGTCCGCGATCGTGATGGACACCCAGACCGTGCACGCCTCCGTCAACGCGCCCAAGGCCACGACGGGGCTGGATCCGGGCAAGAAGAGCCGGGGCCGCAAGCGGGGCATCACCACCGACATCCTGGGCCTGCTCATCGCGGTGATCGTGGTTCCGGCGAGCGTGCACGACAACGCCATCGGCATCACGCTGCTGGACCAGGTCGCCGCGGACAACCCGTCCGTGACCAAGGGCTGGGTGAACGCCGGTTTCAAGAACGCGGTCATCGACCACGGCGCCGCCCTGGGCATCGACATCGAGGTGGTGCAGCGCGATCCGCACACGAAGGACTTCGCGCCGGCGCCGAAGCGGTGGATCGTCGAGCAGACCTTGTGCGCCACGAGGCGCTCTGTTTGTATCCCCGGTTCAGCCGGGAGGAACTTGGAAGGAGGTTCCTGGGCCCGATGACTTACCTGGATCCGAAAGGTGAAGGGGACAAAAGCATGTCAGAAAACCAGTGACCGGGCCCAGTTGTCAGGGACAGGGTACTGGGTGGCCCGCGCGATATGGCGAAGACTGGATTGTTTCAAGCCCAATTCTCCAAAAGATGCAAGTTCCCATCCGCCAGAAAGACAACTGAAACCGGCGCCGTGCTCTGCTCCGGCTTCGTATGGTGTGGTCGGAGCAACTTCCGGAGTGCGGAGCGATGCCCAGCGAGGGCATTCAAGGAGATGAGTGGGACGCCTAACTCGCGCTAGAACGTACAAGCAGAAACGAACGTGGGATCGCCTACGGGATGCGGGTCCTAGGGCGACGGAGGGCCCGTAGTAGTCGCCGGATTAACGCCCGACCGAGGCGGACGGGAAAGCCGTCCGCAGGGCGAAGTTGCGCCGTCTAACTCGGCGTTGGATCACTCTTTCAGAGAGTAGAGGTTCGGAAGGAGAAGCCTCTGGACCACCCGCCTTACCTGGACACGAAAGCGCGAGGGGGCAACAGCATGGCGGGAAAACGTGAAGCGCTGCGAAGGCGTTTAAGGTGCTGTCGCGCAAGGTCCGTGTGATATGGCGAAGACCAGACTGTTTGAAGCCCAGTTCCCAGTGATGGAAATGTGCATCCTCCGACATACAACGCCCGGAGCGGAGCCACCAGCATCAGGCGAATCCCCTTTGCTTCGCCCCAATCTTCCGGCTGGTGGGCGGTGGGCAGCGAGCTCACTCAAGGGAACGGACGGGTCGCCTACGTCACGCTCGATACGTCCAATGCAAGAGGAATTCGGGATTGCCTAAGGGGCGAGAGCCCTAAGGTGACGGAGTGTCAATAGTAGTCGTGAGAGTAACGCCCCACCAAGGAGAGCGTGCGCGTCCGGTCCGCAGGGCCTTGGCAAGTTCGCGACGGAGTTCGCCCCGGCCCTGGACGTAGAGAGCCTGGTAGACCGTCTCGTGGGTCACGTGCATCTCCGACCGGTCGGGGAACTTTCTGCGCAGAGCGTGACAGATCTGCTCGGGGCTCCACCGCCGGGTCAGATGGTCCTGGATGAAGTCCCGCACCTGCGGGTTCTGGCCGATCTTCCCGGGCTTGGGGCGGGGCCGGCGGGCCGCCGTCCTGGCCGTCGCCGCTGCCCCCAACGTGCCGGTCTTCTACGCCGCCTGGTTCCTGGCCGGCACCGCGATGGCGGCCACCTTCTACCAGCCCGCCTTCGCCGCCGTCACCCGCTGGTGGGGACCGCACCGCGTCCGCGCCCTCACCGTCATCACCCTGGTCGGCGGCCTGGCCTCCACCGTCTTCGCACCCGTCACCGCCGCCCTCGCCGACCACTTCAGCTGGCGCACCACGTACGCGATCCTGGCCGTGATCCTTGCCCTGATCACCATCCCCGCACACGCACTCGCCCTACGCGCCCCATGGCCACCGCCACCGGAGCAACCCACCCACGCCACCTCGCCGGACGAGCAGGACACGGTCGCCCGGTCACGCCCCTTTCCTTCTTCTCGCGGCCGCCTTCGCCCTCTCCGGATTCGCGGTCTACGCGGTCGTCATCGGCCTCGTCCCGCTCCTGACCGAACGCGGCGCGAGCACTACAACAGCCGCATGGGCCGTGGGACTTGGCGGCGCAGGCCAGACTCTGGGCCGCACCCTGTATGCACGTCTCGCCAGGCACACCACGGCCGCCACTCGCGCGGTGCTCCTCATCGCCGCGGGCGGCGTCACCACCCTCGCCCTGGGCCTGGCTCCCGGCCCCATCTCCCTCCTCGTGGTTCTGGCCGTCGCCGCGGCATGGTCCGCGGCAACCTCACGCTCCTTCAAGCCACTGCCGTCACTGATCGCTGGGGTGCCACCCACTACGGCAAGCTCTCCGGCCTACTGGCCGCACCCGCAGCCGTCGCCGCTGCGATCGCGCCCTGGGCGGGTGCGAGTCTCGCCGAGACCTTGGGCGGCTACCCGCACTTGTTCACCGTGCTCTCCGTCGCCTCCCTTGCCGCGGCGGTCACGGCCGCTGCCTCATCCGCAAGCGCCTCGCGGCTTTCTCTTGCCGGTAAACGGTCGGCTCGGCGGCGTCCGTCGGATTCGCCCACGTAAAGAGCCCTTTCCAACCTGGCTGCGCTGAGCACGAGTTAGACAGGTCCAGCGGAACGAAGAAGCTCCTGGCAGCACGGTGTCACGACCAAGATCCACCGTGCTGCCAGGAGCTTCGCGTGTTTGTCCACCCGTCGGCGATCGACCTGTCCAGCCGCACGCTGCGCTACCTGACCGGGCAACTGGCCGCGCGATGACGTGAGATCGGCACGTGGTGGCGACGCGGCAGCCGACCGGCAGGCCCTGCTCGCCCTGGCTCACCTGCGGTGCGGTGACACCTACGCCCGGCTCGCCGCCGGGTTCGGTATTGGCGTTGCCACGGTCTACCGCTACATCCCCGAGGCCGTCGACTTCCTGTCCGCCCGCGCTCCCAGCCTGGCCGAGGGCGCGGACACGGCCGGGAAGAAGGCATTCGTGGTCCTGGACGGCACCCTCCTGCCGATCGACCGGATCGCCGCCGACACCACGTACTGCAGGGAAATACAAACGCCACGGCATGAAAGTCCAGGTCCTGACCGATCCGTTCGGCCGTCTGCTGTGCGCCCGCCCTGCCCGGCTCGGCCCATGACCTGACGGCCGCCGGACGCCACGGAATCATCGACGCGGTCGCGGCCGAACGGCTCAAGTGCTGGGCTGACAAGGCGTACCAAGGTGCCGGACATCCGGGCCACGTACCGTTTCGAGGCCGTCGGCTCAAGCTGTGGAGGCGTCGCCACAACACCACCCACGCGAAGATCCGCTGCGTCGGCGAACAGGCCATGGCCCTCCTGAAGGGCTGACGCCTCCTGCGAAAACTCCGCTGCAGTACGACCCCGGATCGCCGACATCGTGAAGGCGGTCCTCGTCCTTCACCGCGCATCAACGTGAGGATGGAAAAGCCTCAATGCCGGTCACGGGTGGACGAGGAGTCAACTCATCGTTATCCCGTCCAGAGCAGGTTCAGTACCGGTTCGGACGAAATCTTCCGGGAGCGGTCGGGTCGTGCGGTTGCGCCGGGGGCAGTGGGACGGTTGCGTAACACCGTTCCGGACGGGGGTCTGACTCATGACACCTTTGACCGAAGTGTCTTGTCACAGGCATGTCGACTGCCGTTGCGGGATGATGCCTGCTGTCACCGAGCCACAGGGTGTGTCCCAATAGGGGCCTTGCCGTCTTTCAGGCGCCATCACGGTTCAGACCACCCGACCGGGCAGGTGCCAGCCACCCAGCACATCACCACGCGGGAGGCGGACCAGCATGACGACCAGACAGCGCAGCACCTCTTCCACCAGCACAGGCCCGCCCGCTTGGGGCGAGGTCGTCCTGGGGGTGGACACACACGGCGAGGATCATGTCGCCGCAGTGGTCTGCCCACTGGGCCAGATCCTGGGCACCAAGTCCTTTCCGGCCACAGCGGTCGGCTACCGTCGGCTGCTCGCCTGGGCCCGCAAGTCGGGAGTAGTGCGGCGGGCCGGAGTGGAGGGGACCGGTACCTTCGGCGCGGGCCTGTCGCGCTACCTGCTGGCGCAGCATGTCGTGGTGTTCGAGGTGAATCGGCCCGACCGCTCGGCCCGTCGTCTGCTGGGGAAGTCGGATCCGCTCGATGCGCAGGCAGCTGCGCGGGCCGTGCTCAGCGGTCGCGCCCGGGCGCGGGCGAAAACTGGCGACGGTCCTGTGCAGAGTGCTCGGATGTTCAAACTCGCCAAGGATTCCGCGGTCAAGGCCCGCACCCAGGCGATCAACCAACTCAAGGCCGTTCTGGTCGTAGCCGACCCCGCCCTGCGGGAACGACTCTCCAGCCTGGGCAACCGCGAACTGTTCCGCACCTGCGCGGGCCTCAGCCCGCGCGAGGGCGGGGCCGGCGGGGGCGATGAGGACACCGTAGCTGAGGCCACTCTCATGACGCTGAACCTGCTGGCTCAGCGTATCGAGCAGCTGACCGGGCAGATCGATGAGCTGAATCAGCGACTGACCGGGCTCGTTGAACGACATGCCCCGCAGCTGCTCGCGCCGGTTGGTATCGGCCCGGACTCCGCTGTCACGCTCCTGATCACCATGGGCGACAATCCCGAGCGGCTGAGCAGCGAGGCTTCTTTCGCCGCTTTGTGCGGAGTCAGCCCCATCGAGTACTCCTCGGGCGGTCGGAGCTCGCGTCGGCTCAACCATGGTGGCGACCGGCAGGCGAACGCCGCTCTGCACCGCATCGTGTTCACCCGGCTGCGCCACGACCCGCGCACCCAGGCGTACTACGAACGCCGTACCCAGGAGGGCAAGACCCGTCGTGTGATCATCCGTTGCCTCAAGCGATATGCCGCCCGCGAGGTCTTCAACCTGGTCAGGATGGTCTCTACCGACCCCCCGTTATAGGGGCGTCCGTGACAGATGAGAGGGTCAGGCGGGTGAGTGAGACACCGATGAACACCCTGCAATACCGCTTTGACGGGCCAGAAGACGCCCCTGTCCTGATCCTCGGTCCCTCACTGGGTACCACATGGCACATGTGGGACCGGCAGATCCCGGAGCTCTCGAAGAACTGGCGGATCTTCCGGTTCGACCTGCCGGGCCACGGCGGAGCCCCCGCGTACCCCGCGGGTTCGGTCGCCGAGATCGCCGGGCGGCTGCTCGCCACCCTCGACGGGCTCGGCGTGCAGCGTTTCGGCTACGCGGGCTGCGCGTTCAGCGGCGCCATCGGGATCGAGCTGGCCCTGCGGCACCCGGAGCGGATCGCCTCCCTCGCGGTGATCGCCGCCTCACCCCGCTTCGGTACGCCCGACGAGTTCCGCCAGCGCGGCGTCATCGTGCGTACGAATGGGCTCGACCCGATCGCCCGCACCTCGCCCGAGCGGTGGTTCACGGGCGGGTTCGCCGCCGCCCAGCCCGCGATCACCGAGTGGGCCGTGCAGATGGTGCGCACCACCGACCCCGGCTGCTACATCGCCGCCTGCGAGGCGCTCGCCGCGTTCGACGTACGCGCGGAGCTGGGCCATATCGGCGTGCCGACCCTCGTCCTGGTCGGCTCGGACGACCAGGTCACCGGGCCCGCCGAGGCCCGCACACTGGTCGCCGGCATACCGGACGCGCGGCTTGCGGTCGTACCCGGCGCCTCGCACCTGGTGCCCGTGGAACAGCCCGCCGCGGTCATGGATCTGCTGGTACGGCACTTCTCCACCGCCTGGCAGCCGGCCTACGACTCGACCACCGGGCAGATGGCGATCCAGGCGGCCCCGGTCAAGCCGGCCCTCGCGACGCCCCCGCCGGTCGCCCCGGTCGCCGAGATCTCCCCGCCCGTCGCGCAGCCCGAGATCCTGGGCAGGCCCGACCCGTACGACGCCGGGATCAAGGTCCGCCGCGAGGTGCTCGGCGACGCGCATGTGGACCGGGCGCTGGCCTCGGCGGACGAGTTCTCCGGGGACTTCCAGGATTTCATCACCCGGTACGCGTGGGGCGAGATCTGGGACCGGCCCGGGCTCGACCGGCGTTCGCGCAGCTGCGTCACGCTCACCGCGCTGGTCGCGGGCGGTCACCTCGACGAGCTCGCCTTCCACACCCGCGCCGCCCTCCGCAACGGCCTCACCCCGGTCGAGATCAAGGAAGTGCTCCTCCAGGCGGCCGTCTACTGCGGCGTGCCGGCCGCGAACAGCGCGTTCAAGGTGGCGCAGCAGGTCATCCGCGAGGAGACGACCCCCACGGAGTGATCATCCTGGCAGTGGAAGCACCACGCTGAGCGGGCCACCGCCGCCCCGGCAGGGGCAGGATGGACCCCATGAAGTTCACGAAGAAGTCGCACGCCTGCGTCCGTCTCGAGAAGGACGGACGCACGCTCGTCATCGACCCCGGTGGTTTCAGCGAGGAGGACGCCGCCGTGGGCGCGGAGGCCATCCTGGTCACGCACGAGCACCCCGACCACTTCAACGAGGAGCGGTTGCGGGCGGGCCTGGAGTCCAACCCGGCGGCCCGGATCTGGACCCTGAAGTCGGTCGCGGAGAAGATCTCCACCGCCTTCCCGGGCCGTGTGCACACCGTCGGCCACGGCGACACGTTCACCGCCGCGGGCTTCGACGTCCAGGTGCACGGCGAACTGCACGCCGTGATCCACCCGGACATCCCGCGCATCACCAACGTCGGCTACCTCATCGACGGCGGCCGTGTCTTCCACCCCGGCGACGCACTCACCGTCCCCGATCAGCCGGTCGAGACGCTGATGCTCCCGGTCATGGCCCCGTGGAACAAGATCGCCGAGGTCATCGAGTACGTCCGCGAGGTCAAGCCGCAGCGCGCGTACGACATCCACGACGCCCTCCTCACGGACCTCGCCCGTCCGATCTACGACAATCAGATCGGCGCCCTGGGCGGCTCGGAGCACCTGCGCCTCACGCCAGGGGCGTCGGCGGAGGTCTGAGCATGAGGGCCTGTCCGGCGGATCAGGTCGGAGGGAAGCAGCGGCACCTTGTCGGCGCAGGTGAGCGGGGTCTGGTGCGTCGAGCTGCAAGGCGGAGGAGGGCGTCGACGCGATGGGGGTCCCCCCTGTTCGAGCGAAGCCGAGAACTTGGGGGAGTCGGCAACCGACGACAACGCCGCAGATCGGCGTGCCAGACCCCGCGCCTCCGGCATGATCCGCCGGACAGGCCCTAGCGGGGGCGGACACCAGTGCGGGCCGCGGAGACCCGTTGTCATACCCGCCGGGTAGGTTGTGAAGCATGCGCATCGCGACCTGGAACGTGAACTCGATCACCGCCCGTCTCCCGAGACTTCTCGCCTGGCTGGAGAGCAGTGGCACGGACGTGCTGTGCCTCCAGGAGGCCAAGGTCGCCGCCGAGCAGTTCCCCGTCGACGAGCTGCGCGAGCTGGGCTACGAGACGGCGGTGCACGCGACGGGGCGGTGGAACGGCGTGGCGGTGATCTCCCGGGTAGGCCTGGAGGACGTGGTCAAGGGCCTGCCCGGCGACCCCGGTTTCGACGGTGTCCAGGAGCCCCGCGCCCTCTCCGTGACCTGCGGCCCGGTCCGCGTCTGGTCGGTGTATGTGCCGAACGGGCGCGAGGTGGACCACCCCCACTACGCGTACAAGCTCCACTGGTTCGAGGCCCTCAAGGCGGCGATCGCGGGCGACGCGGCGGGCAGTCGGCCCTTCGCCGTGATGGGTGACTACAACGTGGCGCCGACGGACGACGACGTCTGGGACATCGCCCTCTTCGAAGGCGCCACGCACGTCACCCCGGCTGAGCGCGCCGCCCTCACCGCCCTCCGCGAGGCGGGCCTTTCCGACGTGGTCCCGCGCCCCCTCAAGTACGACCACCCGTTCACGTACTGGGACTACCGCCAGCTCGGCTTCCCCAAGAACCGCGGGATGCGTATCGACCTGGTGTACGGCAACCAGGCGTTCTCGAAGGCGGTCAAGGACGCGTACGTCGATCGCGAGGAGCGCAAGGGCAAGGGGGCCTCGGACCACGCGCCGGTCGTGGTGGACCTCGACGTGTGAGTGCCCTTCGGGGCGTGACCTCCGGGCGTCTCCCGGGGCGCGCCTGTGGTGCGACCTGGAGTGCGAATGTCACGCTGGGTCTATGAACATCTCTTTCCTGGGCAACTGGCGCAAGAAGCACGGTCTCGCCTTCGGCGTCGCGGTGTTCTCCGACGGTGACCACGACCCCGAGGGCGTCGCCGAGCTCCTCTCCGAGTGCGAGCTGCTGCGCGCGCAGGCGCACCAGGCGGGGATCGAACTCGACGACTCCGCCGCCTCGTTGGAGGCGCTCGACCAGCTGCTGCCGCGCTGGCGCGACGACGAGGAGAGCCTGCCGTGGCTCGGCAACGACGTCGGCCTCTATCTCGGCTCGGTCATCGTGCGCACGATCCCCGGCGCGCTCTGGGAGATCTGGCCCAACGGCCATCCCGTGGTGCGCCTGACCTCCGGCCGGGAGATCGATGTGGTCGCCTCCGGCCACTCCTGGGCGTCCAGCGGGGCTCCCGAACTCTCCCAACTGTTCGCGGAGGTGTCGGAGGGGGAACCCGAGGCCCACCTGCCACGCCGTAAACCATAAACTCCATAAATACGGCTAATGCCCGAAAAGTGCGTGTCGAGTATTAAAGTCACTCTCTGTCTGGATAGTTTGCGGCGACTGCGACACAGCTGAGAGTGGGTAGGGCCGGGCATGGCTGTCGATCCGTTGATCGAGATGCATGACGTGAACAAGCACTTCGGGGAGCTGCATGTCCTTCAGGGCATCAATCTCACCGTCGGCAAGGGGGAGGTGGTCGTGGTCATCGGCCCGTCGGGGTCGGGAAAGTCGACACTGTGCAGAGCGATCAACCGGCTGGAGGCCATCGAGTCGGGGGTGATCAAGCTCGACGGACAGCCGCTGCCGGAGGAGGGCAAAGCCCTCGCCAAGCTCCGCGCCGACGTCGGGATGGTCTTCCAGTCCTTCAACCTCTTCGCGCACAAGACGGTCCTGCAGAACGTGTCGCTGGCCCCGATCAAGGTCCGCGGCCGCAAGAAGGAGGAGGCCGACAAGCGCTCCCTCGAACTCCTGGACAGGGTGGGCCTCGCCTCGCAGGCCCCGAAGTACCCGGCACAGCTCTCCGGCGGCCAGCAGCAGCGCGTGGCCATCGCCCGCGCCCTCGCCATGGACCCCAAGGCGTTGCTGTTCGACGAGCCGACCTCGGCACTCGACCCCGAGATGATCAACGAGGTCCTCGAGGTCATGCAGCAGCTCGCACGTGACGGCATGACCATGGTCGTCGTCACCCATGAGATGGGCTTCGCACGTTCCGCCGCCAACCGCGTCGTCTTCATGTGCGACGGCCGCGTCGTCGAGGACCGCAGTCCCGAGGAGTTCTTCACCAACCCGCGCAGCGATCGCGCCAAGGACTTCCTCTCCAAGATCCTCAAGCACTGAGCGGGGGAGCGCACCGCATGATCCGTACGACACGTGTGCGCCGCGCCCTCGCGGCACTGATCGTCACCTTCATCGTCATCGTCACAGCCGCCGCCTGCGGCAAGGAAGGCAGCCCGCCCACCAAGGGGCCCGCCGCCGAAAAACTCCCCCACTACGAAGTGGCACAAGGCTTTGAGCTCCCGGCCTCGCCCACCTGGAAGCGCGCCAAGAAACGCGGCTACCTCACCATCGGCGTCAAGGAGGACCAGCCGTACCTGGGCGAAAGGGACCCGGCGACCGGCAGCTACTCCGGCTTCGACATCGAGATCGCCAGGATGATGTCGGCCTCGCTCGGCTTCGACCCGAAGACCATCCGCTTCAAGACGATCGCCTCGGCCAACCGCGAAACCGCCCTGCAGAACGGTCAGATCGATTTCTACGTCGGCACCTACACCATCAACGACCTGCGCAAGAAGCTCGTCGGATTCGCGGGCCCCTACTACATGGCCGGTCAGTCGCTGCTTGTGCGCGCGGACGAGGAGGACATTCAAGGGCCGCAGGACCTCGCCGGCAAGCGCGTCTGCTCGGCGGCCGGTTCGACCCCGTACCAGCGCATCAAGGAGGACTTTCCGCAGGCGACGCTGGTGGCGTACGACACGTACTCGGTCTGCGTCGACAACCTGCTCACCTACCAGGTCGACGCCGTCACCACCGACGACGCCATCCTGATCGGGTACGCGGCGAAGCTGCCCGACGAGCTCAAGGTCGTCGGCAAGCCGTTCTCCGAGGAGCCGTACGGCATCGGCGTCCCGCGCGGCGACAACGCGTTGCGGTTCGCGCTCGACGACGCGTTGGAGGCCCGCGAGAAGAACGGTGACTGGAAGAAGGCGTACGAGGCGACGCTCGGCCTCTCCGGAGTACCCGCGCCCCAGCCGCCCGCCATCGACCGCTACCCGGCGAGCTGAGCGAGGCCGACGTGAACGTACTGACAGACAACTTCTCCACCTTCGCCGAAGGCTTCCTCGGCACGGTCGAACTCACCGTCTACGCCTCGGCGTTGGCCCTCGCGCTCGGCTTCGTGATGGCGTCGTTCCGGGTCGCACCGGTCGCCTCGCTGCGGGCCTTCGGCACGGCATGGGTGGCCGTGCTGCGCAACACCCCGCTCACGCTGCTGTTCTTCGCGGTGCTGCTCGGCCTGCCGCGCTTCGGACTCGTGCTGCCCTTCCAGGTGTTCGCGGTGCTGGCGCTCGGCTGCTACACCTCGGCGTTCATCTGCGAGGCTCTGCGCTCAGGCATCAACACCGTGCCCAAGGGGCAGGGCGAGGCGGCCCGCAGCCTCGGTATGACGTTCAGCCAGACCCTGTCGCTGGTCGTCCTGCCGCAGGCCTTCCGCTCGGTGATCCCGCCGGTCGGATCCACCCTCATCGCACTCGCCAAGAACTCGGCGATCGCCGGGGCGTTCAGCGTCAACGAACTGCTCGGCACCTACAAGACGCTCAGCGAACTGGGCTACAACATCGTCTGGACCTTCTTCTGGATCGCCGTCGGCTACCTGATCATCACCCTCACCATCAGCGCGATCTTCAATGTCCTGGAAAAGCGCTGGGGAGTCGCCCGATGACCGCCACTGCCCCCGAAAGCACCGCCCTCTACGACATCCCCGGGCCCAAGACCCGCCAACGGCACCGGATGTACGGGGTCGTGTCCAGCGTCCTGATCCTCGCCCTGATCGGCTGGATCCTGTATCTCCTGTTCGACACCGACCAGTTCACGTACACGAAATGGATGCCCTTCGAGTACACGGGCATCCAGGAACTGCTGCTGCGGGGCCTCGGCAACACGCTCAAGGCCTTCGCGATGGCCGCGGTGCTCTCGCTGGCGCTGGGCGCGGCCCTCGCGACGGGACGGCTGTCGGACCACCGCCCGGTGCGCTGGCTGTCCACGCTCGTCGTCGAGTTCTTCCGGGCCATGCCCGTGCTGGTGATGATCTTCTTCATCTTCGTGGCGCTCAAGGTGCAGCCGCTGCCCGCGCTGGTCGCGGGGCTCACGCTCTACAACGGCTCGGTGCTCGCCGAGGTCTTCCGCTCGGGCGTCAACTCCGTCGAACGCGGCCAGCGGGAGGCCGCGTACTCGCTCGGCATGCGCAAGACCCAGGTCATGTCGTACGTCCTCGTACCGCAGGGTGTGCGGGCCATGCTGCCCGCCATCATCAGCCAGCTCGTGGTGGCCCTGAAGGACACCTCGCTCGGCTATCTGATCACCTACGAGGAGTTCCTCCACGCCGGGAAACTGATCGCGTCGAACCTCGACTACGATTTGCCGTTCATCCCCGTGGTGATGGTGATCTCGCCGATCTACATCGGGATGTGCATGCTGCTCTCCTGGTTCGCCCAGTGGGTGTCCCGGTGGGAGCAGCGCAGTCCCAAGACCGAGGCCGTGGAGGTGGCACCGGCCGACCCAGGGACGCTGCTGCCGGGTGGGGGTCCCCCCACAGCCCCGAGACTGTAGGGGGAGCGGCAGCTCACAGGGTCAGGGCCTGTCTTTTGGATCAGGTCGCTTTCAAGAACGGCGCCTGGTCGGTGCCAGACCCCGCGTCCCAGGCCTGATCCAAAAGACAGGCCCTGAACCCGGCCGGCGGCAGCCGGAGATCACTGCTCGCGCAGGGGAACCGACACGTAGGACGGGTCGTTCGCCGGTGAGGAGAAGGTCAGCTGCGCGCCGGACGGGTTGTGCTCGATGTAGAGCGGGTCGACCGTGTCGACGACCAGGGCGAGCCGGTGCCCTGCCGGGACGTCGTAGGCCGTGGCGTACAGCTCCAGGTCGAGGCCGAACGGCTTGCCGGGCGTCTGCCCGTGGAAGGTGTACGGCGCGTTGCTGACCAGCTTGCCGAGGCCGAGCGGGCCCACGTCGTAGAGGTAGGCGACAAGGGTGCCGCTCCCCTTGGTGGCGGTGACCGTGGTGTGCAACTTGGCGGTGCCGCGGACCTGTTGGGCACTGGTGTACTTCTGCGACTGCCAGACGGCGGCCCAGTGGCGGGGCAGCAGCGGGATCGAGGCCACGGGGGGCAGTTGTGCGAGCTGGTCGAGGATGTTGGAGAGGAAGATGATCCCGCCGTCGGCGCCCGAGTCGACGTTCGCGTGGATCGTCGTGGTGCCTGCGAGGGCGATCTTCTTCGTGGTCGCGCCGACCGACTTCCAGTCCGGATAGCCCTCGTATCCGCCCGTGGAGCGGGACTTGAGCTGGACCGGCTGCTCGCGGTCGATGCCGTTGTCCATGCCCTTGAGGTAGTGGTCGAACCAGCGGCCGGTGTCCGTCCAGACGTCGTTGGGGAGCCCGAGCAGGCCGGTCGCCTCGGCGGTGGCGTGGTCGCCGGGGCGGAACTCCAGCCGCTTGGGGCCGGTCAACTCCTCGTAGAACTTGGCGTATTGGTTCGGCGGGAAGAGCGAGTCGCCCCAGGCGTTGGCCATGAAGACGGCCGCGCCGTTGTCGTTGATCTGGTCGACATAGGTCTCGGGGGAGCGTTTCTTCCCCCAGGCGATCATCTCCGGCTCCTTCGCCAGGTTCGAGGAGAAGAAGTCGTCGAGCGTCTGCTGGAGTTCGGCGCTGGGCCGGCCGGTGAGATAGCCGGCGCCGCCGAGCAGGGCGGCTGCCTGGGAATGCTGGGTGCGCCCGGAGTAGATCGACTCGATGAGGTCGGCCCAGCCGCTGAGCGCGGCGACCGCCTTGATGCGCTTGTCGTGCGCGGCGGCGAGCAGACTGATGCCGGCACCGTACGAGACTCCCGCCATGCCGACCTTGCGCGCGTCGGCCGGGGTGTTCGCCAGTGCCCAGTCGATCACCTTGGACGCGTCGGCTATGTCAGGTGGGCCCGCGACTTCTATCTCTCCGCCGGACTGCCAGAAGCCGCGGACGTTGTAAGTGACCACCACATAGCCGGAGTCGGCGAGTTTCTGGGCCTGTGCGAGGTACTCGACCTGGGGCGTGCCCCAGCTCGTCGGCAGCACCAGGAGCGGATAGGTGGCGGTGCTCTCGGCGTTCGCGGGGGTGACGACGTTGGCCTTGAGAACCGTGCCGCCGTCTCCGGAGATGTCGACGAATCGGATACCGGCGGACGCGGCCTGCGCGGTGGGGGCGAGCCCGAGGGCACTGCCGGCGATCAGGGCCGCCGAGACGGCCCCCACGGCAGTCGTACGCAGGGCATGGCTGTGGTGTCCCACGGGTCACTCCTCACACGTGTCAATGGGAAGTGACCAGACGGTAACCTCGCCGACTTACCGAAGGTAACCCGTCGGTAAGTTACGCGCGAGTAACGATTGTTGAATGTTCTTGAAACCTAGGAGGCGCGATGGGAATTGCGCGCCGGCACGGTCGTCGGCAGCGGGGTCTGGGCGGTCCGGGTCACGTCCGCCACGACTTCGACGACATCGGGACCGTACGCCTGGGAGTTCACCACCTTCAGGAGCAGCACGAAGGAGCCGGTGCCGTTCTTGCGCGCCAGGCGCTCGTGGTTGCGGGCGAGGTAGCGGGTCGCCGCCTGGTTGGTGATCGCGCGCTGGCCGCAGAAGAGGAAGACGGGTCTCGTGCCGCGGTCCTGGCCCGCGACGAGCCGGGCGAGGATCACGTACTCGCCCTTGCCCGGCTCCAGGCGATAGCGCTCGCTGCCGATCTGGAAGGCGCCGCGGTCGGGGCCCGGTTCGGCATCGATGTTCACGCGGATGCCCGGCAGCAGGGAGTGCAGATGCGCGGCCATACGGCGGTTCGACGACGGCCCACCCACGCAGAACTCCGTCCGTTCGCCGAATCCCTGCTGTGCCGCGTCGTGCGCGACGACCTGGGCGTGCGCGCCGCAGTCCTTGATCAGTGCGGAGAGTTCGAGCAGCGCGAACACGTCGTAGCGCATCACCGTGAGCTCCGGGCCGCCCGCCTCGCGGTTCACCACCAGCAGCGACTCGGAGTTGTCGGGCAGCCCGAAGAACGTCTGCTTGCGGCGGAGCTTGCGCTTCCACAGATACGTACGGGCGAGCCAGCCGAGCGCGGCGCTGAGGCCGGCCGCGACCACGCCGAGGAGGATGTTGCGCACGTCGTCATTCATGGGCGCGCATGCTAGCGGGAGTACGGACCGGTGTTCGAGGGGAGCCTGACGGGAGACCGGTGGTGAAGTTACGCTGCGCAGACGGCTGTTGACTGGAGGTACGGATGCGTCGTTCTGTTGCGCGGAATCTAACGGTCTTAGCGGTTTCGGCCACAGTGGTGTCGATCGGCGCGGCGGCGCCACCCGCCTCCGATGTCACCCCGGCGAAGGTGCCCGTCGCGGTCGGGTACGGCGGCGCCGTGGCGAGCGTCGACGCGGACGCCTCCGCGGCGGGGATCGAGGTCCTGAAGAAGGGCGGCAACGCGGTGGACGCCGCCGTCGCCACGGCCGCGGCCCTCGGCGTCACCGAGCCCTACTCGTCCGGGATCGGCGGTGGCGGCTACTTCGTCTACTACGACGCCACATCCCGTACGGTGCATACGATCGACGGCCGTGAGACGGCGCCGCTGACCGCCGACTCGGGGTTGTTCCTGGAGGACGGCAAGCCGCTCGCCTTCGCGGACGCCGTCACCAGCGGACTGGGCGTCGGCACCCCGGGCACGCCCGCCACCTGGCAGACGGCGCTGGACAGTTGGGGCAGCAAGCGGCTCTCGACCGTACTGAAGCCCGCCGAGCGACTCGCCCGCGACGGCTTCACGGTCGACGCGACCTTCCGCACCCAGACCGAGTCCAACCAGGCCCGCTTCAAGAACTTCCCGGACACCGCCGAGCTGTTCCTGCCCGGCGGCTCGCTCCCGGTGGTCGGCTCGACCTTCACCAACCCCGATCTGGCCCGCACCTATGAGGAGCTGGGCAAGAAGGGCGTCGGCGCCCTTTACCGTGGGAAGCTGGCCAAGGACATCGTGGCCACCGTGAACAAGCCGCCGGTGCACCCGAGTTCGGGCTACAACGCCAGACCCGGCAAGCTGTCCTTGACGGACCTCGCGGCGTACGAGGCGAAGCGGCAGGCGCCGACGAAGACGGCCTACCGCGACCTGAAGGTCTACTCGATGGCGCCCTCCTCGTCCGGTGGCACGACGGTCGGCGAGGCGCTCAACATCCTTGAGAACACCGACCTTTCGAAGACGAGCGAAGCGCAGTACCTGCACCGCTACATCGAGGCGAGCCGGATCGCGTTCGCGGACCGGGGGCGCTGGCTGGGCGACCCCGCCTTCGAGGACGTACCGACGAAGGAACTGCTCTCGCAGCGATACGCCGACTCGCGCGCGTGCCTGATCAAGGACGACGCGGTGCTGACGAGCCCGCTCGCGCCGGGAGACCCGCGCGATCCGGCGGCCTGCTCCACCGCCGGGACGGCCGCCCCGACGACGTACGAGGGCGAGAACACCACGCACCTCACGGTGGCCGACAAGTGGGGCAACGTCGTCGCCTACACGCTCACCATCGAGCAGACCGGCGGCAGCGGCATCACGGTTCCGGACCGCGGCTTCCTCCTCAACAACGAGCTGACGGACTTCTCCTTCGCGCCCGCCAACCCGGCCGTGCACGACCCGAACCTGCCGGGCCCCGGGAAGCGGCCGCGCTCGTCGATCTCGCCGACGATCGTCCTGGACCGGCACAACCAGCCTGTCGTGGCGCTCGGTTCGCCGGGCGGTGCGAGCATCATCACGACCGTCCTGCAGACCCTGACGCAGTTCGTGGACCGTGGGCTGCCTCTGGTCGACGCGATCGCCGCGCCGCGCGCCAGCCAGCGCAACGCGGCTCAGACGGAGCTCGAGCCCGGCCTGTACGACAGCGCGCTCAAAACCCGACTGGAGTCCCTCGGCCACTCCTTCAGGCTGAACCCCGAGATCGGCGCGGCAACGGGCGTCCAGCGCCTGCCCAACGGCCAGTGGCTGGCCGCGGCGGAGAAGGTACGGCGCGGGGGCGGCTCGGCGATGGTGGTGCGGCCGACGCCGTAGACGTCACGTTCCGCGCCCCGAAAGGGGCGCGGGCTGTGACATGTGCGGCTTTGCCGCGTGGGCGCGCCCCGAAAGGGGCGCGGGGAACTGCGCGACAAGCCACGCACGTCCCGCACCCGACAACGCACCGACCCTTCTTCGGCGAGCAGCGGAGCGCTAGCTGTATTGCCCTGTGAGGTTGGGGACGCGGCTGGCGGGTGGTTTGCCTGCGAGCGCGGTGTGTCCGCGGTGGTGATTGTAGGTATGCAGCCATGCGG
>NZ_JBTLMO010000087.1:0-22331 GCF_054462255.1 Streptomyces sp. SD15
GAGGTGGCGCTGGGCTCGTACTCACCGTGCAGAGGCATTGCGTGTGCTCCTGGTCGTTCTTCATGACACGGACCGTGAGGATCCTCGCGGTCCCGGTAAGGGAAAGACTCTTCATCAGAAGGCCTTCGGAGGCACCGGGGACGGGGGGTGCCGGGACGGGTCAGGCGGTGACTTCGGCCAGGGCGGCCCGGCCGGCGGTAAGGGCCGCGGCCTGGGCGGTGACCCGCGCCCCGAGGTGTTCGGCGGTGGCGATGTCAGCTTCGTGCACCGTCTCGATCCCACCGTCCTGGGGGGTCTGGGCGCCCGCACCGACCCAGAAGCCGAGCCGGTTGAGGTCGTTTTCGCTGGCCTGGAGGGCGTTCCAGCCCGGGGCCAGTCCCAGGCCCACCCAGATCATGCGGTGCTGGGCGGCGAAGGCGGCCAGGAAGTTCAGCGTGTTGAGCTTGTCCCCACTCTTGGAGGCGGAGTTGGTGAAGCCGGCGGCGATCTTGTCCGCCCAGGTGCCGTTGAGGTACCTGCCGCTGCTGGCCTCGGCGAACGCGTGGAAGCCCGCGGAGGCGCCGCCCATGTAGGTCGGCGACCCGAAGATCACCGCGTCCGCCGTGTCCAGCTGGTGCCACTGCTCGTCGGTGACGGTGTCCACCGCGAGGAGCGTCACGTGCGCGCCGGCCTTCTCGGCACCGCGCTGGACCGCCTCGGCGAGGACGGCGGTGTGTCCGTATCCGGAGTGGAAGGCAACAACTACGCGCGGCTGGGGGACAGCAACTTGGGACATCTGGGACTCCTTGGTATGTCGAATGAAGCGGGTTTCCGAGTGGTATCTAAAGTAGACCAAACCTCTTTTGGTGTCCAAATGTAAAAAGGAGTTTAGATGCCCGGCGGAGTGTGCGGGTGTGGTGTTGGGCGCGCTGCGGCGGGAACAGTCGCGTGCGCGGACCTCGGCGGAACCGGTCACGGAGGACCTGGATGGGGCCGGTCCGAGCCGCGACATTCGCCGGCTGGCGAGCAAGTGGCTGCTACTGCTGCTGCTGCGTGACGCCTGACCGTGCTGTCCCGGTGTTCGGCGCGGGGTGGGCGACCGCGTTCCGGCAGGGGTGGGGCCTGTGTTTCCTCGCTCGGGCGGGGGTGCAGCCGGGAGAATGTCGAGCGTGGCGAGCGAGTCACCAGTCGTTGTGGTCCAGGCGGACCACAATGACGTACCCTAGGGGGTATGGGGAGAAAGCGAGGCTTCGACGAGGCCGTTGTGCTGAACGTCGTACGCGACCGGTTCTGGACGACCGGATTCGCCGGCACGTCCACCTATGACCTCATGGAAGCGACCGGGCTGGGCAAGGGCAGCATCTACAAGGCGTTCGGCAACAAGCACGACCTGTACGTGCGTGTCTTCTCCGACTACTGCCAGGACCTCGTCGCCCAGGCCCGCGAGCAGCTGCAGGGCGGCCCGGAAGCGGTGCTTGCCTCGCCGGTGGCGCGACTCGAGCGCTACCTCGTCTCCCTCGCCAACGCCTTCGCCGGCGAGTCGCCCCACCGCGGATGCTTCCTCACCAAGGTCACCGCGGACCGCGCCGGTGAGGACGAGGAGGTGGCACAGACGGCCCGCCGCGCGTTCGACGACCTCGCCGGCGTCCTCGCGGCCGCGATCCGCGACGCCCAGGACGCAGGGGAAGTGGCCGACCATGTTGACTCCTCGGCTCTGGGGTATCTGCTGCTGAGCGTCATCCGGGGCATCGATTCCATTGCCAAGGCGGATGTCGACGCGGCGACGCTCGAGCAGGCGGCGCGATCCGCCGTGGCCCTGATTCCGAGAGCAGACCCACCTCGCTCGTGTGCTTGAGGCGGCGGCAGTTGGTCAGCCAGCCAGGACGCATGGAGATCCGCCGCCTCAAACCGGCCGCCTTCCGCCACCTCGACCAACCGATGCCGGCCAGGTCCTCCAAGTCGTGCGCCGGCACGGCGAGCTGGACACCGGCAACTCACCATCGAGCGCGTCTACCCGATCATTCAGTGCCGCCGGGAGAAGCCAACGGCGAGCAACTCGCCGCCTGGATCAGGAACCACTGGCACATCGAGAACCTGCTGCACCATGCCGAGACCGGGCCTTCCCGCGAGGGCGATGGCATCATCCGTACCGGGCACCTGCCCCGGACCATGGTGGGGGCCCGCTTCCAGCCGTAAGTCGCGGGTGAGGGGGTGCTGCCATCGCGGCTCGCATCCAACCTCGCCTTGCAGACCCCGTGCGCGCGTCTTGCTCAACCCAGGTCCGCGGCTGCCGGCACGAGCGCAGCTTTCCGGAGGCGGGGCCCGGCGGGTCCCACGGCCAGTAGGACGAAGCCCGGGACAGCCGGACCAGGGCAGGGGTTGCCAGAATGCGCCTCGGCCGGGTGGCCTCGGAAGCGAGGGAATCTGCCGAGGCGGGATGACTGGAGAGCCGTACCGGCTGACGGGTGTCAGCCGACCGTGAGCACCATCCGGAAGCGGGCCTTGCCGGCGAGCATCTTCTGGTAGGCCTCGTCCGCACGGTCCAGTGGCACAGTCTCGGTCATCGGCCGGATGCCGTGCAGCGCGCTGAACGCCATGGTGTCCTCCACGTCCTGCGAGGTGCCGGCCGGGTGGCCCCGGACGACGTAGGCGCCCATGAGCAGCTGGGCCGGGTTTATGCCCATCGGTGCGGTGTCCGCTCCGATGACCACGAGCTCCCCGCGGGGGGCGAGGCCGTCCACGGTGGCCGTGATGGCCTCGGAGTTGCCTGCGGTGGCCAGGACGACCTTGGCGCCGCCGAGGGACTGCAGGGCCTCGGCGACCGGGGTGCCGGAGGTGCTGTCGATGTAGTGATGGGCGCCCAGCTGTTTGGCGAAGTCGTCCTTCTCGGGGCCGCGGGCGATCGCCACGGTCTCGAAGCCCATCGCGACCGCGTACTGCACCCCGAGGTGGCCGAGGCCGCCGAGGCCGAGCACCGCGACCAGATCTCCGGGGCGGGCGGAGCTGCGCCGCAGCCCGTTGAAGACGGTCACGCCCGCGCAGGCCATCGGCCCCGCGTCGCTCGACGACACCGCGTCGGGGATCCGGGCCAGCGCGTCGACGGGCGCGATCACCTTCTCAGCGAATCCTCCGTCGTACGCCCACCCGGGTACCTTCAGGTTCCGGCAGACGATGAAGTCGCCCTCCCGGCAGGGCTTGCAGTGCCCGCAGCTGCCGCCGAACCAGCCGACCGCGACCCGGTCACCGACCTGCCATCCACGGTCCTGAACGCCTTCGCCCAGCTCCTCGATGTGCCCGGCAATCTCGTGCCCGGGTACCTCGGGGAACGACACGCCCGGTAGCCCGCCGCTCACGAAAGCCGCGTCAGTGTGGCAGACACCGCATGCCTCCACGGCGATCCTGACCTGGCCGGAACCCGGCTGTGGCACCTCTCGCTCGGCGAGTTCGAACGTGCCGTTCGGGGCGGTCACCTGCGCGACTCGATAGGTACTCATCTTCAGCGCTCCTCGGGGAAGTTGTCTCCGTACATCGGCAGGACGCTCAGGGATTGTTTTCGGGAGGCTTCCTCCTCGATCACATCCCAGTGCTCCGCCAGGATGCCGTCCTCCCGGAGGAAGTCGGCGGCGATCCACGGGGCGGGCTGCCCGTGCCCTGAGAAGCGCCCGCGCACCATGACCATGTCCCCTTCCGCCATGATCAGCTCGCATTCGTGCTTCAGCTCCGCCGGGAGGCTCTTGACCAGGTCGAAGAGCCCCTCCCGGCCGGGCGCGATGCGAGCGCTGTGCTGGATGTAGTCGGGGGACCAGAACTGCTCGGCAGCGGCGTAGTCCCGCTTGTTGAACAGAGCGTCGAAAGCTTCACGGACGATGGCCTTGTTCCTGTCTTCGACGGTGCTCATGGGGTAATCACCTTCTATCTGCCGCTTGCAGAAATGGGCGCAAGCACCCTGGAAGACTGGCCGGTCAAGCCGCGCACCGCTGACCGGGTGTCGCCTGAGTTTTGGGATTTACTCCGGTCGGTCGGGTATTCAGTCCTTGCCGAGGAGCTTCCTTGCGGTCTGCACGATCTCCTTGGTGTAGGCGTGCCCGCCGATGCCCCAGCCGCCTGGAACGGCCTCGGTCAGTGCCACCCAGGTGCGCTCTGCGAGGGAAGCGTCTCCGGCTGCCTTGGCGATGAGGGCGGAGATGTCTTTCACCAGTCCGAGTTGCTGTTCGCGGTTGAGTGCGCCCGCGTTGGTGGTCACGTGGACGCGCACGCTGTTGCTGCCGCCCCCGGCGGTGGAGAACGCCTCCGGCTCCAGTTCGTGGATGAAAGCGGCGGTGTTGTCGGTGAAGAAGGGAATCGCCGGCACCTTCTCCCATCTCATGATGGCCTCAGCGAGATCCTTGGCCAGGGCACGCTTATCACTGAAGGCCCCTTTCAGGGCATACACGTCGAGCATCGGCATGGCAGTGGTCCGAATCTGTGAAGAGGTGCCGTTGCCGTCGATCCTCGGCGGAGTCGCGACGATCAACGACGGTGTTCAGTGCCACGCCTCGTAATTTTCGGGACATCTGAGCCGCCACGGCCGACCTGTCTCACCTCGGTGTGCAGGGTCTTGGCTTTCACTTCTGGCGGGGCTGGGACCCTGCCGTGGTTGTCTGCTGGAAGGCCTGCCGGTAGGCGGAGGGTGTGGTGCCGAGGGCGTTGCGGAATCGAGCACGGAGGTTGGTGCTGGTTCCGAGGCCGCTTTGGGCGGCGATCTGTTCGATGCCGAGGTCGGTGACTTCCAAAAGTTCGCGGGCGTGGTTGATGCGTGCGGTGAGCAGCCACTGGTGCGGGGTGATGCCGGCTTCCTGGCGCCACATGCGGACCAGGGTGCGGGCGGAAACGCGAGCGTGCCGGGCAAGAACCTCTAGTGTGAGGGTTTCGTCGAGGTGACTCAGGGCCCAGTCGCGGGTGTCGGCGAGGGTGTGAGCGGTGGGTTCGGGCAGGGACTGGGCGATGTACTGGGCCTGGCCGCCGTCGCGGTGCGGTGCGGCGACCAGTTCGCGGGCGATGTCGTTGGCGACGGCAGCACCGAGGTCCTTGCGGACGATGTAGAGACACAGGTCGATGCCGGCGGTCACGCCCGCGGAGGTCAGCAGGGGATCGTCGTCGATGTAGAGGACGCTGCGGTCGACGCGGATCTGGGGGTAGAGCTTTTCGAGTTCGTCGGCGCTGGCCCAGTGCGTGGTCACCGTACGGCCGTTGAGCAGCCCGGCCGCGGCCAGTGCGAAGACGCCGGTGCAGATGGAGGCGATGCGGGCGCCCCGGCTGAAGGCAAGTTTCAGGGCCGCCGTGACCTCGGGTGCCGGTGGCCGCTGATATTCCCAGTAGCCGGGCACGATGATCGTGTCCGCCCGGGCCAGGGCCGGCAGCCCTGCTGTGCCTCCGACGGTGAACCCGGTGCTGGTTGTGACGCTGCCACGGGCTCCGCTGCACACCGTGAGCTCGTACGGCGTGTTGGGCCGCGCGTTGAAGATCTGCGTGGGGATGCCGAGATCGATGGGGAGTACGAGGGGCAGCACCAGGACCGCGACGCGATGAGGAGCCATGGCTCTAATGCTACGACCATAACTTTCTGGACAGGCTGAGCCCGGGTACCGCAGGAACGTCTGGCGGCCCATGGCAGGTGAATGCGTCGGCTGTGCGGAACTCAGACGGGAGGGTGACGGTGTGCCGGATCAGTTCAATGCCCCAGCAACCCGAGCAGCCGTATCGGCGCAGCAGTGGGGAAAGCCGCCAGCGTGATCGCAGCCAACGGCCGTGGTCACCGAAGAGCAGCGACGTGGCTCTGTTGGCCAGCGAGTGACCGTCCGTGGGCGTGTCTGGAAAATTGCGAAGGGTGGCATACGAGCTTGTGGTTGATCGAGAAAGGCCGGACGACGATCGAGTCATGAGCAGCATGGCCCAGCCGCCGGGGCTCACGCCGGCAGCAGCCGCAGCAGAGCGGCTTAGCACCGGCCCAGGTAAGGAACCCGACTGCCGTGACCACCTACACCCCGATCGGCCGGTACTTCAACGTGAAGAACGGGCGGATCTACGGCCACGTCCGCGAGGGCGACGGGCCGGCCCTGGTCTTCCTCCACTACTGGGGTGGCTCCCACCGCACCTGGCGACCGGTCATCGAGCGCCTCAGCGCCGCGCAGGCGTTCGTCTCGTACGACCACCGCGGCTGGGGTGAGTCCACCCAGGTTCCTGGCCCCTACGGCATCGAGCAGCTCGCCGACGACGCCGAGCGCGTCATAGACGAGCTCGGCCACGGCGAATACGTCGTGGTGGGCCACTCGATGGGCGGAAAGGTGGCCCAAGCGCTCGCCTCCCGCCGCCCCGCCGGACTGAAGGGCACGGTGCTCGTCGCACCCGCCCCGCCGGCTCCGATCGGTGTGACACACGAGTTCCAGGAGGCGCTGGCGCACGCCTACGACAACGACGAGACCATCGACCAAAGCATCGATCTCGTACTGACCCACGGCGAGCTGTCCGCCGAGGTGCGCCGGCAGGTGCACGAGGACAGTTCCCGGGCAGGCGAGGCGGCCCGCATGGCGTGGCCGCGACAGGCGCTGGTCGAGGACTTCACGGACAGGGTCGGCGCGATCGACGTTCCCGTCCTGGTGCTGGCCGGCAGCGACGACAAAGTGGACCCGCCGCAGATCCTGCGCGAACACCTGCTTCCTCTGATCACCACTGCCACCCTCACTGAACTCGACGGTACCGGCCACCTGTCACCACTGGAGGTGCCCGACCAGGTCGCCTCCCACATCAGCGCGTTCGTCGCCCGCCTGTAGTACCTCGTGGTCCTCGGCCGGGCGGCATCACCCACCCGGCGGGGTGCGAGCACGAGGCGGCAACCAGCCTCAAAGGAGATCACAATGACCGAGTTCGCGCCTATGCCTGATTTCGCTCAGGGTCCGGAAATCCCTGAGTCCGGTTTTGTTGTCACTGACCTGGGTGGCGGTGTCCATGGCGTCACCCAGGGGATGATCAACACCATGTTCCTGGTGACCAGGAAGGGTGTTGTCCTCGTGGACGCTCCTCCGGCCCTGGGTGACACGCTGCTGGCGGCCATCGGGGAGGTCACTGCGAAGCCGGTGACTCACCTCATCTACAGCCACGCGCACGCCGATCACATCGGGGCGGCTCACCTGCTGGACCAGCGCGGCCTGAAGATCATCTCTCATGAGCTCACCGGCGAGTTCATCAAGGAGGCGCATGACGACAGGCGGCCCCTGCCCACCGAGACCTTCAGCGGGAGGCGGAAGGAGCTGGACATCGACGGGGTGAGGTTCGTCCTCGATTACACGGGGGACTGGCATCAGGCGGGCAATCTGTTCATCCACCTCCCGGAACAGAAGACCATGGCGGCCATCGACAGCTTCACCGTCAAGAACGCGCCGTTCTTCCGCCTTGTCTTCTCCGCGCATGTGCCCGCGTACTTCGAGGCCATGGACCAGATGCTGGAGTACGACTTCGAGACCGTCGTGACCGGTCACATGTCCCAGTACGGCACTCCCGAGGACGTGCAGACGAATAGTGAGTACATTCGCGACCTGCGGACCTCTGCTGCCGAGGCGCTGCGGACGGTCGACCTGACAGAGGCCGCGGCCGCCGCCAAGGTGCCGGCGGGCAATCGGCAGGCGGAACTCAAGGTCTGGATGGACACGGTCGTCGCTCGCGCAGCAGAGCTGATGCCGCCCTGGGACAAGCGCCTCGGAGGGACCGACATCTTCCTCGCCGACAACCTCAACGCCGTCGCATGGAGCCTCTTCATCGACTGAAGGCCGGCTGTTCGGCGTTGGGCTGGTCGTCCCATGACTCGATCTCCGGGGGAAGGCGAGGTCGCGCGGGCATGCGCAGACCGCACCCCTGGCCCTGCCGTACACGGTCGAACAACGTTCGCCGCGGCCTGAGGCGCGAGAAGAAAGGACACCGCATGATGTCACCGACCAGGGCGGAACTGCTGGCACAGAGCATCGATCTGGTCTTGGGCGCCGTCAACGGCGCGCCAGTGGACCAGTATCAGAATCCGACCCCGTGTTCGGAGTTCACGGTGAAGGATCTCGTCAACCACATCGCCATGATGTTCCTTCTGGCAAGGGACTCGGGCACCCGGACGGCATCGGACCCCAGCCTGCTGACCGCCAACCCAGTGCCCTTCCTCGCCGGACGACCGGAGTCCGACTGGGCACTACTGCTGGCCGACGAAGCGGAGCCGACAGTAAAGGCCTGGTCTGACCCGGCGGCGTGGGCAGGGGAGGCGAGCCTCGGCGGACCGCCCATGGCCGCCACTGCGCTCGGCGGGATTCTCATCGCCGAATTCGCCATCCACGCATGGGACACGGCAGTAGCCACGGGCCGATCCTTGGGCAGAGCCCGTGGCTCTTTCGAGTCGGGCACACCCTGGGATCGCTGCCCCGCCGGACGCTGAACCGATCACCGCAGGTGAAGCACGATGCCAGTGGCGGGGACCGCGCGCATTTCAAGCACGCGGCGTGTATGTCAGGTAGACCGAGAGGCAGTCCATATGGTTACGCCCGAGCCAGAATCAGCTTTCCGCGGCCTCGCTAAGCCAATCGCCGCACCGTTGGAGACCCTCGCCAGCGGTCAGCCCCTGCGTCAAAGACGGAGGGGCTACTTCCACCGCGGCGTGGAGGCCTGGCGCCGATGCTCTCCGTGGCCCAGGGGACCGACGTTCCGGGCGTGACCGGGCAGCGGACGGGATCTTGTGATCGTCAGGTATGCGGCTGTGCGCTCTTTGCGGTGAGGCCGACGATGTCGGCGAGGTGGCGCCACTGGGCGCGTGGCAGGGCTTCGTGTGCCTCTCCGGCGATGATCTGCAGGGCCAGGTGGTCGGCGCCGGCGGTGTGGAACTCCGCCAGGCGGGTGCGGATCGCGTCGTCGGTGCCCCAGACGGCGAGGGCGTCGACCAGACGGTCGCTGCCGCCGCCGGTGAGGTCGTCGTCGGTGAAGCCCAGGCGCTCGAGGTTGACGGCGTAGTTGGGCAGTTGGAGGTAGTAATCGAGGAAGCCGCGTGCGATCTCGCGGGCCCTGGCGGGTTCGCTTTCCAGGACGACGGTGACTTCGGGAGCCAGGAGCGGTCCGTCGCCCAGGACGCTGCGGGCTTGCTCGATGTACTCAGGGGTGACCAGGTAGGGGTGGGCGCCGGCGGCCCGGTCGCGGGCAAGACGCAGCATCTTCGGTCCGAGCGCCGCCAGGATCCGGCGCTCAGCGGGGACGGGCGTGGCGGCGGCATCGAGGGCATCGAGGTACTCCACCATCGTGGAGTAGGGCCGCTGGTAGTTCTGGGCCAGCTGCGCGTGACTCGCGCCCAGGCCCAGGAGAAACCGGTCGGGGTGGGCACGCTCCAGCTCGGCCCGCTGCCGGGCTACCGTGTCGGCGGCCTCGTACCAGATGTTGAGGATTCCGGTGGCCAGCAGGATGCGTTCGGTCGACTCGGCCAGATGAGCCGCGTGGCGCACGCTGCTGCTGCCACCGAGCCAGACCGCGCCGAAACCGAGTTCCTCCAGTTCGGCCGCCGCGTCTCGCAACTGGTCTTGCTGTGTGGGGTCTTCGGAGCGCAGCTCGTGGCTGAAGATACCGAAGCGGCCTGCGGCGTGCTTCGGTGTCGTGGGGTGCGGGGTGTGCATCGTCTGCTCCTTGCGGGGAGGCCCAGCCTGCTCGTGCTGCGGTCCGATTCGTGTGCGAGTGACGCGTGTGCCGGTTGTGGGCGGGCGCGGACAGGGTGCTGGTGCGCCGCCTTGGGGGCGGGGGAGGGTCAGCGGGTAGTGAGGTATGCCTCCGGTGAACGCGGTGGGCGGGCCGGCGGGGGTGCGGCGGGATGGCCGACGGCTACGGCTCCCATCGGGTCCCATCCGGACGGTAGGTCCAGTGCCTCGCGGACGGTGTCGCGGCAGAACATGGTGGAGGAGACCCAGGCGGAGCCCAGGCCCTCTCCGGCGAGGGCGACGAGGAAGTTTTGAACTGCTGCACCCATGGCAACCACGAACATCTCCCGTTCGGCCGCCGCGCGGCGCGCATCGGGGTAGGTGTGCGAGCCGTCCATGACCAGGCAGGGCACCACCAGATACGGGGCATGTCGCAGTACGTCGCCGCGGCGGGTGCGTCGGGCGATCCGGGTCTCGTCCCAGCCGTCCAGGCCGGCAAGGTCGCGCTGCCAGGCGGCGAGCATGGCATCCAGCAGCCGGGTCTGTGTCTGTGGCGATTCCACCAGGACGAAGCGCCAGGGAGTGGTGTGGTGGGGAGCGGGAGCGGTGAGGGCTGCGGCGACAGCTCTGCGGATGGTTTTGGTGTCCACCGGCTCGCTGCTGAACTCGCGCACGGTGCGCCGCAGGGTCACCGCCTCACGGATCGCCTCGGAGGTGCCCAGGCGGAACATGTCCTCATCGGCCGAACGGATGAGGGGGCGGGTGCCTTCTCCGTCGCTGGCGATGACCAAATGGGCCAGGCCCCGGATCACGGCGACGGGAGTGCCACTGGCCTTGCCCTTGGCCAGGTCCGCGGCAGCGGCCAGCTCGTCGGCTGTCGCGGTCACCGTCAGCTCCAGCGTGTTGCCGTGTCCGTCCACGCGGCCTCGGTGATCCTCGAGCACCTGGATGCCGGCCGCGCCGATGGCGACATCGGTCAGTCCGTTGCGCCAGGGCCGTCCGAAGGTGTCGGTGATGATGACGGCCAGCCGCAGGCCGGTCATCTTCTGCAGCCGCTCGCGCAGGCCACGAGCGGAGGCGTCGGCATCTTCGGGCAGCAGCAGAACCGTGCCGGGCGGCGTGTTGGAGGCGTCCACCCCGGCAGCGGCCATGACCAGCCCCTGCCGGTTCTCCACGATCCGGGTCGCTCCCCGGCGAGCGACGACCCGGACGGTTTCCGCGTCGATGGCCGCTTCACGGTCGGCGGCGTGCATCAGGCGCCCCTCGGCCTTGCTGATCACCTTCGAGGTCACCAGCAGCACGTCGCCGTCGGCCAGGCTCACCCCGGTGGCCAGCAACAAGGAGGCAAGGTCGTCGCCCGCTGTCACTTCTGGCAGACCGTCAACCCCGAAAACCTGGTAGGCACTCATGCTCCGCGCACCTCCTTGGAGGCGCACCGGAACTGACCGGGACGGTCAGTTCCGGTGCGCCGTGCCGTGCCCGGATGGGGAGGACGCTTCCGCACCCGCCGGGGTGCTCCAGCTGGCGAGCAGTCGGAGCGTCTCCGCGGAGGCGGAGCCGGGTTCGGCGGTGTAGAGGCAGATGGTCTGGTCGGGATCGGCGGGAAGGGCCAGCGTTTCGTAGGACAGCGTGAGCTCGCCGACCACGGGGTGATGGAGGCGCTGGGTGCCGTGGGCGCACTGGGTCACGCGGTGGCTGGCCCACCAGGTGTGGAACTCGGGCACCTTGATGGACAGTTCCCCGACCAGTTCGTTCAGCTGGGGGTCGTCGGGGTGGCGGCCGGCCGCCAGGCGCAGGCTGGCGACGAACGTCTCGGCGGCCTTCTCCCAGTCCGTGTACAGATCACGGGCGGCGGGGTGGAGCAGGACGAAGCGGGCGAGGTTGCGCTCGCGGTAGGGGAGCGCGTCGAAGTCGGTGATCAGGGCGTGAGCGAGGTGGTTGGCCGCCAGGACGTCGCTGCGGTGGTTGATGACGAGGGCCGGAGAGACGTTGTCCAGGACGTCCAGCATGCGGTGGACCGCCGGCCGCACCCGCGGCACGCGGGCCGGTCGGTGCCGGCCGGGACCGGGTGTCTTGGGCCGGGCGAGCTCGAAGAGGTAGCCGCGTTCGGTGTCGTCCAGCCGCAGAGCGCGCGCCACGGCCTCCAGCACCGTCTCCGAGACGTGGGGGTGGCGGCCCTGTTCGAGGCGGGCGTAGTAGTCCGTACTCACCCCGGCCAGGTGTGCGACCTCCTCGCGGCGCAGCCCCGGCACCCGGCGCGCGCCGCCGCTGAAGCCCACCCCCGCATCCTCGGGGCGCAGACGGGCCCGCCGCGACCGCAGAAAGTCACCCAGTTCACCGTTCTGATCCATGTGTCCAGTGTTACCCCGCAGCGCTCTGACGGGTGCGGTGAAGGTGGACCACCTGGACCTAGGTTCAGCAAGGCGCGCGCGGGGGGTCCGCAAGGGCCGGGAGGGCGCGAGGCTGGAGGTGAACCGGGATGGCAGCGCCGCCTCACCGGCGATGTACGGCTTGAAGCGGAGCCCTCACCTGCGTGCAGTGACCGTAGGGAGCGGAGCGGAAGCCGTTCGACCATCTTACGGAGCAGCTGGATCATGCCATTCGTCATCTATGTCCTGGGGCTGGGCATCTTCGCTCAGGGCACCTCGGAGTTCATGCTCTCCGGGGTGCTGCCCTCCGTCGCCCTCGATCTCGACGTCCCCCTCTCCTCCGCCGGGCTGCTGGTGTCCGCCTTCGCCGTCGGCATGTTCACCGGAGCGCCCCTGCTGGGCCTGGCCACCCTGAAGATGCCGCGCCGTGCCGCGCTGATCGGCTTCCAGCTCGTCTTCATCGCCGCCCATGTCGCCGCCGCACTCGTCCCGAACTTCGGGTTCCTGCTGGTCATGCGCGTGGTATCGGCCATGGCGTATGCCGGGTTCTGGGCCGTGGCCTCGGTCGCGGCCATCTCGCTCGTGGACGCCGCCAAGCGCGGCCGGGCCATATCGGTGGTCGTCTCAGGGCTGAGCGTAGCCACCATCATCGGCGTCCCGGCCGGCACTCTGCTGGCCCAGCACGCCGGATGGCAGGCGGCCTTCTGGGCCGTGGCCGCGCTCACCGCGCTCTCCGCGGTCGCACTGCTGGTCGTCCTGCCCGGCGGCCGTGACACCACGGCGGCACAGCCCCGCCTGGGCACGGAGCTGCGCTCGCTGAGGGTGCCGCGGCTGTGGGTCGCCTACGCCACCACCGCACTGTCCGTAGCCGCCAACTTCGCGATCTTCGCCTACCTCGGCGCCCTCCTCGAGGACGTCACCGGCATCAGCGACGGTCTGATACCCCTCGTGCTGGGACTCTACGGAGCCGGCGCGCTGGCCGGCCTGACCGTCGGAGGACGCAACGCCGACCGCGCCCCCTTCACCGTCCTGCTCGCCGGCATGGGCTCCTTCGCCGTGGTCGCGGTCGTACTCGCCGTCACCGCGAGCAGCGCATGGGCGGCGATCCCGCTCGTGGTGCTGCTGGGCGCGGCCGAATTCTCCGTCACCCCCGCAGTCAACGCCAGGGTGTTCTCCATCCTGGGCGAGACCAGAACGCTGGGCGGCGCCGTGAACATCGCCGCCTTCAACATCGGCATCGCCGCCGCCCCCATCGTCTCCGGTCTCGTCATCGACACCGGACTCGGACTGGCGGGCACCGCCTGGATCGGCGCAGCCTTCGCGGTGACCGCCATGGGCAGCACGCTGCTGGACCGCCACCTCACCCGGCGCCACCAGGTCCAGACGGTCACGCCGGGAGCCGGACTGCTCACGGCCATCCCCGACCTGCAGCAGGCCACTGCCGCCACCCACTGACACCCCACACAGCCCGCCGGCATCTGCTTGACCCGGCGACGAGGAGTCTTCCATTCGCCCAGGTCCGAAGGGCGGTGCGGCCGTCCAGGCCGGCGCGCAGCTGTCCGGCAGGACCGGCAGTGTGGGCCAAGGCGCGTTGTGGAACCACCCCCTCGCGGCTCGCCACACCGACCGACCCGGCGGACTCCATCACGCACTGGAACTCTGAAGAAACCCTGAGATCAGGAGCCCTGATGTCCCAAGACGTCATTCCGCAGCCGCGCGTCGCCATCGCCTTCCACTCCGGATACGGCCACACTGCCGTCCTTGCCGAGGCGGTACGGCGCAGCGCCGAGAAGGCTGGTGCGCACGTCGCGTTCATCCCGGTGGACGCCACCACCGATGAACAGTGGAGCGAACTCGACGCCGCCGACGCCGTGATCTTCGGAACGCCCACCTACATGGGTGGTGCGTCCGCCGGCTTCCACAAGTTCGCAGAGGCCACCAGCCGTCGGTATCTCGACGGCGCATGGGCCGACAAGATTGCCGCCGGCTTCACCAACTCGGCCTCGAAGAGCGGCGACAAGTCGAACACGCTGGCCTTCCTCGCCGCCTTCGCGGCGCAGCACCGCATGATCTGGGTGACCCTGGGCCTGGCCCCCGGCTGGAACGCCCTGAACGCCGGCGAGCACGACCTCAACCGGCTCGGCTTCTGGATCGGCGCGGCCGCCTCGACCCCGCAGGATGGTGGAACCGACACGGTCCACAGCTCGGACATCGCCACGGCCGAACATCTCGGGGCACGCGTCGCGGAGCAGACCGCAGCCTTTGTCGCGGGCCGCGCCACTCTGGCAGGTCCGGCCGCCGCCTGAACGACCACCGGACTGGTCAGGCAACCACACGGCAGTCAGCGGCCGTGCGGGCCTGACATCCCATCACCGTGATCGAGGACCTCACTGCCGCGGGCCCTGAGGCCTGTGACCGAACAGGGCCCTCGATCATTCCACTCACTGTCACACCAATGCACCCGTCTGTCGGACGGGTGGCACGGAAAGGAAATCACTGATGACCGCATTCAAGCCCATGCCCGAGTTCGCCCTGGGTCCGGACATCCCGGAGTCCGGGTTCGTCGTGACCGATCTGGGCGGCGGCGCCTATGGCGTCACTCAGGGCATGGTCAACACGATGTTCGTGGAGACCAAGAACGGTGTCGTCCTGGTGGACGCTCCTCCGGCCCTGGGGGGCGACAATCTGCTGGCGGCGATCGAGTCGGTCACCCCGAAGCCGCTCACACACCTGATCTACAGCCACTCGCACGCCGACCACATCGGTGCGGCTCACCAGCTCAACCGGGACGGTCTGCAGATCATCGGCCACGAGCTGACCGGCCGGTTCATCGAGGAGGCGCGCGACGACCGCCGTCCCCTGCCGAACGTGACCTTCAGCGGTCCGCACAAGGCGCTGGACATCGACGGGACCCGGTTCACCCTGGACTACACGGGCGACTGGCACCAGGCGGGCAACCTGTTCATCCACGTCCCGGAACTGAGGACCATGGCGGCGATCGACAGCTTCTCCGTCAAGAACCCGCCGTTCTTCCGCCTCGTCTTCTCCGCCCACGTGCCCGCGTACTTCGAGGCCATGGACCAGCTGCTGGAGTACGACTTCGACACCGTCGTGAGCGGTCACATGTCCCTGTACGGCACGCCCGAGGACGTGGCGACGAACCGTGACTACATCAACGACCTGCGCAAGTCCGCGGCCGAGGCGATGCGGACGGTCGACCTGAAGGAGGCCGCGGCCGCCGTCAAGGTGCCGGCGAACAACAAGCAGGCCGAACTGAAGGTCTGGATGGACGCGGTCGTCGCCCGCGCCGCCGAGCTGATGCCGAACTATGACAAGCGCCTGGGAGGGACCGACATCTTCCTCGCCGACAACCTCAACGCCGTCGCATGGAGCCTCTTCCTCGACTGAGACGAGCGCCCTGCGCGGTGAGGGAACGTGGTGTCCGTAGCGGCACAGGGCCGCAGCAGGTCTGAGGCCGGGTCGTTGCCGGGGCGTGGCGGGGACTGGGCCTGGACGGCCAGGAGATCTCCGGCTCGATCACCCGCCTTCGGCCCCGGCGTCCGCCCGACCCGGTTCCCTTGCGGGCCATGGGCTTCAGCCGACCGGGGGCAGTCGGTGCGCGTCCGACAGGACGCGCACCGGGAAACCGGCTTGCCCGGTCCACAGGGCGCGGAACTGTGTGTTCGCCCCTTCTTGGCCCTCACGTCGGGCGGACTCGGACGCCCCGGACTACGGAATCAGCGGCTTGGCGGTCGCCCACAAGCCGTTTGGGCGAAGCGCCATACACAGCCCAATGTGCGATCACCACATACAACATCGTCCAAATACAACATCGTTCAACAGACCATCAAATCAGGACCGTTCGCCCCGGCTTGGGGCAAGAGAAGGAGGGAACGCCGTATGACGCAATCGACCAGGGTGGACCTGTTGGCGCAGAGCATCGATCTGGCCCTTGACGTGGTCAGCGGTGTGTCGGTGGACCAGTACCAGGATCCGACCCCGTGTTCGGAATTCACGGTGCGAGGCCTCGTGAATCACATCGCCATGATGCTCTTGCTGACGAGGGACGCGGGCACCCGGGCGGCACCGGATGCCAGCCTGCTGACTGCCGACGCGATGCCTTTTCTCGCCGGACGACCGGAGTCCGACTGGGCTGGGCTGATCGCTGAAAAGGCGGAGCCGGCAGTGAGGGCCTGGTCCGCGCCCGCGGCGTGGGAAGGGGAGGCGACCGTCGGCGGACCGCCCATGGCCGCTACCGCGCTCGGCGGGATCCTCATCGCCGAATTCGCCATCCATGCCTGGGACATGGCTGTAGCCACCGGTCAGCCCATCGACATCCCCGCGCCCTTGGCCAGTGCCGCGTTCGACACCTATACGCGTGAGGCACCTCGCATGCGCGGCCTGGGCCTTCTCGGCGACGAGGTGCCGCAAGAGGCCGATGCGCCCCTGTTTGACCGCGCGCTGGGCCTGACCGGCCGGGACCCCCGTTGGAGTCGACCCACGCGATAGTTCTGCAACCGCATCCGGTGTGACCAGCAAGACTGATTGCCGGTGCGGTGGTGTGGGGAGTGCCATGCATCAGGTGTGACTCACGTAGGAGTCACACCTGATGGCACATGCTGAGGCCGTGTTGCTTCTCACGCATTGGTGGTCAGGCTGGGGAATCCGGTCCGGCTGCTCAGGTACTGGTGCGCGGCATCGAGTATGTCCCGGCAGGGGGCGGCATCGTCGCTGGCTCGGGCGAGGAGGACGGCGCCGACGAGTGTGGACAGTTCGGCGAGCGCGGTACCCCTGTCCGTGTCAGTGTCGTTCAAGGGCTCGTTGAGCTGCTGAAAACCTTCGACGAGGTCGTGCAGGCCGGCGGTGAAGGCAGTGCGTACAGGGGTGCCGGGCTCGGCGCGCGCGGCGTCGGCGACGAGAGCGGCGGCGGCGCAGCCTTGGGCGGGGTTGTCGCGGTGCAGCTCGGAGAGGTAGGTCGCAAGGAACGCGGTCCGGGCCGACCGGTCGGCCGAGTGTGTGCCGGTGGACGGGGGCTGGTCGGCGAGTTGGCCCATAGCCCGGCGGCGTCCGGCGAACGCCGCCGTGAGCGCTGGGGCGATCAGGTCGTCCTTCGAGGAGAAGTGGCGGTAGAAGCCGCCGTGGGTCAGCCCGGCAGCGGCCATTGCCTGGGGGACGCTGACCCGGTCGGCACCCTTTTCGCGGATCAGCCCCCGCAGCGCCCCGACGGGTTCGGTAAAGGTGGACCACCTGGACCTAGGGTCAGCAAGGCGCGCGCACGGGGTCCGCCAGGGCCGGGAGGGCGCGAGGCTGGAGGTGAACCGGGATGGCAGCGCCGCCTCACCGGCGATGTACGGCTTGAAGCGGAACCTGCACCTTCACCGGCATCAGCGAGGGCCTGATACCCCTCGTGCTGGGACTTTACGGAGTCGGCGCGCTGGCCGGCCTGACCGTCGGAGGACGCAACGCCGACCGCGCCCCCTTCACCGTCCTGCTCGTCGGCATGGGCTTGTTCGCCGTGGTCGCGGTCGTGCTCGCCGTCACGGCGAGCAGCGCACGGGCGGCGATCCCGCTCCACTCCATTGACTTGCCTGAACACATGATGTGCGGGTTCTGGGGCGCGGCGGGCGGCGGGTGGGGGTGTATGTGTGTGCCGCCTACACGTCGGTGACACGAAGCCCGGCGTGGGCCTTGTAGCGGCGGTTGACGGAAATGAGGTTGGCCACCAGAGCCTCGACCTGATGGGCGTTGCGGAGCTTGCCGGCATAGATCCCGCGCATGCCCGGGATGCGGGCGGCCAGGGCCTGCACGGTGTCGGTGTCGGCGCGGCTGTTGCCGAGGACCAGGACATCGGTGTCGATCACCTCGATCTGAGGGTCGGTCAGCAGGACTGCTGACAGGTGGTGGAAGGCGGCCGTCACCCGGGAGTCCGGAAGGATCGCGGCGGCCTGCTCTGCTGCGCTGCCTTCTGCAGGGCGGATGGCGTATGCCCCTTGGGCATCGAAGCCGAGTGGGTTGACCGAGTCGATGACGAGCTTGCCCGCGAGTTCCTCGCGTAGTGCTTCCAAGGTGGTTGCATGCCCCTCCCAGGGCACGGTGACGATCACGATGTCACCGCGTCGGGCCGCCTGGACATTGTCAAGGCCGGTGATCCCCAGGGCGAGCTCAGCGGCCGCGGTCTGGGCACGTTCCGCCGTGCGCGAGCCGATGATCACAGGCTGGCCGGCACGGGCGAGCCGGTAGGCAAGGCCCCGTCCCTGTGGCCCGGTGCCACCCAGGATGGCGACAGTCCGGCCGGAGATGTCGGCGGTCTCGCGGTGCGGCTGCGCGGCCTGCGCCGCCGCCGTTGAGGGGATGTCAGTGCCCATGGCTGGAGATTCCTTCGGGGTGGGGGCTGGGAGTGTGGCGTGGGGAGGGGTGCGACACGGTCTGGGGGGCCGGTGCGAGGATGGCGCGGGTGTGCTGCCCCACGCCGAGTCGCAGGGCGAGCCGCAGGTCGTCAGGAGTGTCGACGTCGAGCTGGACGCTGGGCACATCCAGGCCGGTGATGTCGTGGGCTCCGCCCAGACGGTGGCGGTGGCGGGAGTGTCCTTCGAAGGACGGGCCGAGCCACTGTGGCCGTGCCGCGGCAAGCAGGGTCGTGCCCTGGCCTGTGTGGTCCGCGAGGAACGCCCGCGGGTGTGCGCCTGCCGCGGCCAGGACCTGGCCCAGTTCGGTGCTGCGTAGAGCGGGCAGGTCGGCGGTCAGTACCGCGATAGGGCCCCTCGCTCCCAGCACGTGTGCTTGAGCGGCTGCGGTGCGGATGGCCGCATTGAGTCCGGCCGGCGGGTGGTCGGGCACGGCCACGGCTCCGGTGGAGCGGGCCTCGGCGGCCGCTTGGTCGTCGCCCGTCACCACCAGGACCCGGCCAATGCCGGTGGTCTTGAGCACGGCCTGAAGAGTGTCCTGGAAGAAGGCGTGCGCCAGTTGCGTGCGGGAGGCGCCGCGCCAGGCGGCCAACCGGCTCTTGGCTTGAGGGAACGGTTTCACCGGCAGCACGATGGTCCAGATCGGTGACACGGTATTCACTCCGCCCCAGGAGCGGTCGCCGCATGCCGGGTGTGCGGCGTGGACGACGTGGCCTCGGCCAGAGGGAGCAGTTCGGGCAGGTGGCCGTCCGACACCCTGCCGGCGGCGAGACGCTCGTCCGTGACCTCCCCGTACAGGGTCGTGCGCTGCCGGGCAGGCCGACCCGCTGCCTCGGCGATGGCCTCAAGGTCGCGGATGGAGCGGTACGAGCCGTAACTGGAGCCGGCCATCCGGGAGATGGTCTCCTCCATGAGAGTGCCGCCCAGGTCGTTGGCGCCGGAACGCAGCATCTCGGCGGCGCCGTCGGTACCGAGCTTGACCCAGCTGGTCTGGATGTTGGAGATGTGCCCGTGCAGCAACAGCCGGGCCATTGCGGTCACGGCGCGGTTGTCCCGCATGGTGGGGCCCGGCCGAGCGACTCCTGCCAGGTAGATGGGTGCGTTGGTGTGGATGAAGGGCAGGGTCACGAACTCGGTGAAGCCGCCGGTCTCCTGCTGGATGCGGGCCAGGGTGCGCAGGTGGCCCAGCCAGTGGTGGGGCTGGTCCACATGCCCGTACATCATGGTCGAAGAGGAGCGAAGACCCAGTTCGTGGGCGGTCTTGACGACCTCGATCCAGGTGGCGGTGGGCAGCTTGCCCTTGGTCAGGATCCAGCGGACCTCGTCGTCGAGGATCTCAGCCGCGGTGCCCGGGATGCTGTCGAGCCCGGCGTCCTTGGCGGCGGCGAGCCACTCGCGAATGGACATGCCGGTGCGGGTGGCGCCGTTGACGACTTCCATCGGGGAGAAGGCGTGCATGTGCATGCCGGGCACGCGCTCCTTCACCGCCTTCGCGATGTCGAAGTAGGCAGTGCCGGGCAGGTCGGGGTGGATGCCGCCCTGCATGCACACCTCGGTCGCGCCGACCTCCCAGGCCTGCTCCGCGCGGTCGGCGACCTGCGACAGCGACAGGGTGTAGGCGTCGGCGTCGGTGCGGCGCTGCGCGAAGGCGCAGAAACGGCAGCCGGTGTAGCAGACGTTGGTGAAGTTGATGTTCCGGGTGACGACATAGGTCACCTCGTCGCCGACCGTGTCGCGGCGCACGTCGTCGGCGATGCGCGTGAGTGCGTCCAGCGCCGCTCCGTCGGCATGGAACAAGGCGAGCGCCTGATCGTCGGTCAGCTTCTGCGGGTCATCGGATGCCTGCAGCAGAGCGGCTCGGACATCACCGTCCAGGCGCTCGGGGACGCCGAGCGCGGCACTCTTCTCGCGAACGGCGTCCCAGTCACCGTAGGCGAAGTCGAAATCGCTGCGGCGGTCGGCGGTGCGGCCGGTGGTGTCGACGGTGCGGTGCAGATCGGTGCGGCCCGACGTGGTCAGCGGCGCGTCCGGTTCCTGCCAGGGCCGGCCCTCCACGAGGGTGTCCTCACGGGCCAGACCCGTCTCCGGGTCGGCCAGGGCATCGACGTGGGGCAGCAGCCGCGGGTCGAGCCAGGGCTCGCCCCGGCGGATGTACTCGGGGTAGATCGTCAGCCGCTCGTGCAGCCGGAAGCCCGCCTCGGCGGTACGCTGCGCCAGGTCGTCGATCTGAGGCCAGGGCCGTTCGGGATTGACGTGGTCCGGGGTGAGCGGCGAGACACCGCCCCAGTCGTCGATGCCGGCCTCCAGCATCAGCGCATACTCGGCGTCCACCAGATTGGGCGGTGCCTGGATACGGGCGGCAGGACCCAGGACCACCCGGGTAACCGCGATCGCAGCGGCAAGCTCGTCCAGCTCTGCGTCCGGCATGCCGCGCATCGCCGTGTCCGGCTTGGCGCGGAAGTTTTGGACGATCACCTCCTGGACGCCGTGGTACTCGCGGGCGACCTTCCGCAGGGCGAAGAGCGACTGCGCGCGCTCCTCGTAGGTCTCCCCGATCCCGATGAGGATCCCCGTGGTGAAGGGCACGTTGGAGCGGCCGGCGTCCTCCAGCACCCGCAGCCGTACGGCCGGGTCCTTGTCCGGGGAGCCGTAGTGCGGGCCACCGGGCTCGGACCACAGCCGCGTCGCCGTGGTCTCCAGCATCATGCCCATGGACGGCGCAACCGGCTTCAGCCGCTGCAGGTCGGTCCACGACATGACCCCCGGATTCAGGTGTGGCAGCAGCCCGGTCTCCTCCAGCACCCGGATCGCCATCGCCCGCACGTACGCGAGCGTGTCGTCGTAGCCGTGCGCGTCCAGCCACTCGCGGGCCTCGGGCCACCGATCCTCGGGTCGGTCACCAAGCGTGAACAGGGCCTCCTTGCAGCCCAGCTCCGCGCCACGGCGAGCGATCTCCAGCACCTCGTCCGGGGACAGGAACATCCCGTGCCCCGCCCGTCGTAGCTTGCCGGGGACAGTGGCGAAGGTGCAGTAGTGGCACTTGTCCCGGCACAGCCGGGTGATCGGGATGAAGACCTTCCGGGAGTACGTGATCACTCCGGGGCGGCCGGCAGCCTCCAGACCGGCGTCCCGGATCCGCCCTGCGGTGGAGGTGAGGTCGGCCAGGTCGTCCCCGCGTGCTTGCAGCAGCACCGCGGCTTCGTCGACATCGAGGGAGACGCCGCCCGCGGCCCGCTTCAGGGCCCGGCGCATGCTGCTTGCGGTCGGCCGGTTGGGTGCCGTTGCTTCGTGGGAACTGCTCATGGTGCTCAGGGACTTCCTGTGGGTCAGATGCCACTTGCGAGAAACCGGCAGAAGGCAGAAAAGGCACGCAGACGGTCTGGAGCGGAGGCTAGGGCCTGTCCGGCGGATCATGCCGGAGACGCGGGGTCCGGCACGCCGAGCTGCGGCGTTGTCGTCGGTTGCCGACTCCCCCAAGTTCTCGGCTTCGCTCGAACAGGGGGACCCTCATCGCGTCGACGCCCTCCTCCGCCTTGCAGCTCGACGCACCAGACCCCGCTCACCTGCGCCGACAAGGCACCGCCGCTTCCCTCCGACCTGATCCGCCGGACAGGCCCTAGCCAGATGCGGCATGGAGCCTCACTGATGAGTGCCGGCTCGAGTCCAAGACGTGGACCAGCTGCCGCTGCCTGCCGCACCGGCGCGGCTGCAGAGGCACCATCCGCCGGGATGCCGCCTCACGCCTGCGGGGCCGGGGACGGACCCGGGCGGTCATGGCGCCGGGTCCGGGTGGGAGCCGGTCAGTGTTCGTCGGTAACCGGTTCGAGGATGAAGAGCGGGATGTTGCGGTCGGTCCCGGCCCGGTATGTGACGAAGTCCGGGTAGGCGGCGTC
>NZ_JBTLMO010000088.1:0-22276 GCF_054462255.1 Streptomyces sp. SD15
GCCGAGTACGAGGAGTTGCAGACAGCGGCATAGGCAGAACCCTCAACACCGCTGTCCGAGAAGCGCAGGGCCCCTCACACAGACGGTCGGTCAGTCCGTCGGGGTCTGCATCATGCAGGGCGACGGCAATCTCGTCATCTACGACGCCGGCGCCCAGCCGATCTGGGCATCACAGACCTTCGACAACCCCGGCAGCCACCTGATCGTCCAAGGCGACGGCAACGTCGTCATCTACCGACCGGACGGCACCCCCATCTGGGCCACAAATACAGTGTGACGCTCTCGCGTTCAGTCAGGTAAGCCGATTAACAGCGTGCCGGGCCGTGTCGTCGGCCATGGCCTTCGAGGCGATCGCAGGTCGGCGCAGGAAGTCGGTGGTCACCACCGCCGCGACCGCGTCGTCGGCGGCCAGGTCGCGGATCGCCTCCACCTTCTCCTGGACGCTCTCCGGGGAGTCGACCTTCCAGCCCACCACCCGTTTCGCGCTGTCGTGCGTCCACCTCGGCGGACCACCGCGCGGGTTGGGCGGGGGGTTGTTGACTGCCTCGAACCGCTCCTGCTCATCGGGGATGCTGGCCAGCACCTTGTGGATGGTGTGCGAGACGTCCGCCCGCCGACGCTCCGCCAGCCAGCGCGAGGACACCCACCGATAGCCCCGGACCGTCGTATAAGCCAGGCCGACGTCTTCGGCGAACATCCGGATGGCCTCGCTGACGGTGAACAGGTCGTCCTTCCCGGACGGATTCGCACCCCCGTATGAACGCATCGGCTCGATCTCCATGGCCGCGTCACCAAGACACCACTGGGCGCTGCCGTCGCTTTCGCCTTCGGCATCAACGCGTCTCCGCATCCACGGCACAGCCCATCTTCCGTATCCGCGGTGACGACCAGCCGCAGCCGGACACCCCGGCCTTTGCCCATACAGGCACCGTACGCACGCCAACAACGGCCGTCCAGCACCCGCTTATCGCCGAACAGCGTAAGGGCGACTGTGCCTATTCGGACGCGGCGAACAGAACGGTATGACGGTCAATCGACTCTGCGAGAGGTTTCTGTCGCATCTTGCTGAAGGCGGCCTCGCCAAGCTTGCTGGCACCGGTCAGCCCGGCCCGCATCGCTGCCGGCTGAGCCCCGGGTATCAGAGATATCAGGGACCCCACGATCAGCGTCAGAAGGCCAGCCTTACCCGCCTTCATGACATCGCTTTTGTTGATCGAGGTGTTGATGGCAAGTCCGGCCTCTACGATGTTCTCGTAGATCTCGCCACGGATCGTGTCGACTTGTTCCACTGTCAGCGGCACGTCCAGCGGTGTCTCCACTGAGCTGAGACCGTTGCTGAGCGCATGCCGCCAGCGGTTGAAGGTCTCGTCGCTGCCCCGGATCGCGCGGATGTCGCCAGGAGCGAGATTCGATAGGTCAGGCAAGTCGATTCGGAGCAGCCGGTCCAACAGCCTCATTTGCCGCTGCACGCGTGACGATGGCGAGGGGCCGGCCAGCCACTCGGGGGCAACGGTCAGCGCGTGCGCGAGCGCGTTCTGCTGCCAGTCGTTGCGCAGGTAGACGTCCAGGTCTCCAACGCGGTCGGAGACGCGCACGCCTCTCACGATCTCGCCGAGAGTATTCGTGAGCAACCGCTGCTGCTGCCGCTGCCGCATGTCATCAGTGATGTCAGCTTTGGGGTGCTCAAAGAGCAAATCAGCCTCCGCGCGCTCGGCTAGTTGCGCGCCGACGCGCTCCTGGATCTGCGCGAACTGGGCGTCTGAGAGCACGTAGGGATCATCTCGACGCCGGTGTGTCCCTACGCCGGGCGGGTCGGCCTCGCGGTACACGGTGACGTGTGGTGCGAAGCCCGACGTCTGCAACTGCCCGGTCTCCACCAGCATGACGGCACCGCAGTCGACTAGGCCGCGGAGCGCGACCAGCAGGGCGATGTAGCGGGAGAAGATGGGCTTCGGGTTGATGTGGAAGCCGAACATGCCCTGTTGCAAGGACAGGAAGCCATATTGCCTGCGCGAGGTGATCAAGTGCATCAGGGGGTTCTCGATGGCAACGCTGTGGCAATACAGAAGGTGGTGCACTAGGCCGTCGTACAGCGCCCACAGTTGGTTCTCGTCGTTGCTGAACGCGGGAGCGTACAGGGACACGCCTTTCGGTCCGCAGTATGCACCTGCGATATACGGCCGCAGCTGCCGCTCTGGCTTCTGCGCGATGCGCGGCTTCTGCGTGGTCACCCACTCCAGGTATCGCGCACCGAAGTCCAGAGCAGTCTTCCCGGGGCCCTCCCGCACCTGCAGTACCAGGTCAGGGCTGGCGGGTTCTCCGAAATGTTCCTCTACAAGTTCATAGATGTCGGCAGCGACCACACTCGAAGGCTCCCACCATCGCGACGGCGAGACAATGGCTCCGTGTGCCGCCCGCTATGCCGCGCACGGATGGAGTCTGAGCTCGTGGCGTACACGACCGCCGGCTCTGACGCGTGCTGGTCGCTGAGACTTGTCTTCAACAAGCTCAAGCTGGAAGCCAACTCCCCTGACCTGTACCGAGACGCTTTCACGTTGTCATGGAGGCCTCAGACACAGCTTCTGAGCTCCACCCGTGAGCGGATCGCCACTGTCGACGGAACCCACGGCACTCTCAAGCACGGCTGCAGGGGGAGCCGCGGGTTCCCGATAAAGACCCCTCATTTTCGCTGAACCCACGGCGGACGTGCCGTTAACGAACGGCGAACCAAGCGACATGTAGCTCTCTGTAGCCAATGTGACGGTCGGTCGCTGGCTCGGGGTGAGGGCGAGTCAAGCAGTGGATAGCGGTAGCAGTGATTCCGCTTCGAGGTCGGCCTATCGGACTTCCGGGCTCTGACGCTCCGTCAGGGTATTGCCCCAGTAAATGCCGGATTTACTGCGGCGGTGCCTCTACCGTGATCATCTCGACCTGCGGCGGGGCTTCCGGCCGCCGGGGTGAGGTGTACGCATTTGCTGCGGCAGAGCCGTGAGGGTGGGGCGGGTATGGCGATCGAACCAGTGGCCGAACTCGGGAGCAGGGGCGCGCTGCGTGTGCCGCGCGCCAGGGTGGTGCCCTTGTCCGCCCCTCCCGCGTCGTACACCGCGGCGGTCGAGCGGTACCTCACCGGCGCGGGCATCGCGAAGTCCTCCGCCCGGATCTACCGGATCTCGCTGACGACGTGGGGGTGGATGTTCGCCGGCGACCCCGCGCCGACCGGCCCGGCCCGCCGCGGCGCGAAGCCGCCCGCCGTCCCGATCTCGGTCATCGACGATCCCGCGCTGCCGGAGGTGCTGGCCGAGCTCGCGGCGGCCCGCGCGGACGAGATGGACGCCGACACCGTCAACCGGGAGCTGTCCATCGCGCGCAAGGCGATCGGCTGGTGGCAGCGCCAGGGGTGGATTGAATGCGATCCGACGATCGGCATCGAGCGGCGGCCTGCGCCGCCGGACCGCACCAAGTCCCTGGCCGAGAACCAGATCGCCGCCCTGTGGCGCCTCGACGTCTCACTGCGGGAGAAGACGTTCTGGAAGGTGCTCTACGAGTCCGCCGCGCGGGCCGATGAGGTGCTGTGCCTGAACGTGGAGGACCTGTACCCGGCGGACAAGCGCGGCAGGATCACCGCCAAGGGCGGTGCCACCGAGTGGATCCACTGGCAGTCCGGCACCGCCCAGCTGCTGCCCCGCCTGATCGCCCGCCGCACCCGCGGCCCGCTGTTCCTCACCGGCCGCAAGGCTCCGGCCGGAACGCCGACGCTGGACGTATGCCCGGAGACCGGCCGCGCGAGGCTGTCCTACCGCCGGGCTGAGGAGATCTTCGAGGAGAACACCCGGCTGCTGGCCAACCCGCTCGCCTCGCCCGACGACATCGAGGACCTGGACGGCTGGACCCTGCACCGGCTTCGCCACAGCGCCCTGACGCACGACGCCGAGGGCGGCACCTCCACCCCGATGCTGCTGGCCCGCTCCCGCCACGCCTCCGTCCGCTCCCTGGAACGGTACGCACGCCCCGGCGTCGACGCGGTCGCCCGACACGTCGCCGAACGCGACCCCGCCGCCCGCCGCCGCGGGTGAGTCCGAGCACATCAGGGCTTCAAGATCATCCCGTTGCCCCTTTGACGCGTATCTCGGTCACACCCGTGATACGGCCGAAGGCCCCACGGATGGCCGAGCGTCTGGTCGATGACATCTTCACCGCGCTGGACGAACAGACCGTGGTCGTTCCCGGCACGGACGCGGCCGCGCTGATCGTCCCGAGCCTCGCCGGCTCGCTCCAGGCGGTCCTTGACCAGCGGAAACTCCTCGCCGCAAGAATCGAGGAACTACTGGAGGCACACCCTCTTTCAAAGGTCCTGACGTCCATGCCGGGGATCGGAGTCAGGACCGGAGCACGCATCCTCATCGACGTCGGCGACGGATCCAGCTTCCCGTCCGCCGCTCACCTCGCCGCCTACGCCGGACTGGCCCCGGCAACGAGGAGCTCGGGCTCCTCGATCCGTGGCGAACAGCCCTCCCGCCGCGGAAAGAAACAGCTCAAACGGGCCTTCTTCCTGTCCGCATTTGCGGCTCTGGCCGACCCCGTCTCCCGCGCCTACTACGACAGGAAGATCGCCCAGGGAAAGCATCACCCCCAGGCTCTCCTCTGCCTCGCCAGACGCCGAGCCGACGTGCTGTTCGCGATGCTCCGCGACGGCACCTTCTACGAACCCCACCCCGCCCCAACGGGTTGACGAAACCCATAGGGGCACCCCCCGCAACCCTTATGGTCGAGCATCAGGCGTGGGTGCGGCGGCGCAGGGCGGTGAAGGCGAGGCCGGCGGCGGCCGCGGCTCCGCCGCCGGCCAGCAGCATGGTGGTGATCTGGGGGTTGTCCTGCTCGGGGTCCTGGATCCCGCCCGGGTAGTCCAGGGTGATCTTGTCCTCGCCTTTCTGTGCGATCACCACGGGCGGGATGCTGCTGCCGCCGGGACGGACCAGGGTGAACTTCACGCCGGTCCGCGAGAGGTGCTCCCAGCCGCGGTCGGAGTTGAGGTGTGCTTTGCCGCCGTCGCCGGTGATCTCGGCGCGGGGGCCGATCATGGTGTCTCGGGCGAGCCTGATCTTGTCGCCGGAGCTGAGGGTGTAGGTGATCTCGTACTTGCCTGCCTTCTCGTCCGTGACCTTCAAGCGCTCGGCGGGCTTCTGCGCCAGGGCGCTGGTCGGGGACGGGGGGCTGTTGGCGAACGCAGCGGTGACGGGCAGCAACAGCGCGGAGCCGCACGCGGCGGCGATGACGGAGGAGTAGACAAGGGATTGGCGGGCTGCCGTCATGAGAGGAGTTCCTTGGTTCCGGTTTCGTACCGCAGGCGGCTAACCCTGCTTCGGTACGAAGAGCGTAGGTGTTCCGCATCGCAGGAACTCGGCGGAGATGTAACAGAACCCGCTCACTCGCCGCCCAGAAACGGCCGTGGTACTGGTGGTGTGGACGCGTATTCAACTGTCGCGTGTTGCCCGTGCTGCTGGCCGTGGGAGTGACTTTCCGTGATCTCCAGGGGCGTATCGGCTCCACGTCCCGCTGTTGCCGAGGCCCTGCTGCCTGTTTCTGGCGTACTCCGGCTGCCCTCCCTCATTCGCTCTCGGCGGTCTGCTCGATCTGGTCGTCGAGCAGGTTCTGGGCGATGGCCGCATAGCGGCTCGCGGCGGTGTGGGACAGGTTGAAGACCGTGGCGAGGTGAAGCGGATCAGCGCCGACGGTCAGCGCCTCGTGCAGTACCCGGTCGCCGCGGATGCGTTCGAGGTAGACGCCTTGGTGCAGCAGGTGCCGCTTGAGGTATTCGGCACTGACAGGCCCGGTTCCCAGGACGGTCTTCGCGTTGATCAATACGTGCCGGTTGGGAGTCTTCGGCCAGGTGATGCGACGCTGGGCGAGCCAGACCAGCAGGGTCTGGTGAGGCAGTTCGCCGAGCCGTTGGGCGTGTCCGGCGATGGTGATCCGACGGTTGGGCAGGTCGAGGTCGTCCAAGGTGAGGCGTCGGATGGCCGTAGCACGGGCGGCGTGGACGGCGGCCAGGGCGACGATCAGCCGTTGCGCTGGTGTGACGGCGACCTGCTGGACGGCGAGGACCTCGGCGTCGGTCATCGGCAGCAGGTTGCGCTGGATATCTTCGGTCTTGAGGCGGGTGGTGGGGTTGGCGAAGATCAGGCCGCGCTTCTTGGCGAAGCGAAACAGTGAGCGCAGTGCGGCGATGGTGTTGCGCCGCTGCCATCCGCGTAAGGGGACAGCGCGGCCGTGACATCGCCGACGGTGATCTCGCGCAGGTGCCCACGGGTCGTCGCCCAGTTCTCCAGCAGGGGGCGGACGCAGCCGAAGTAAACGTAGAGGCACGTGTGGGACCGGGGCTTGGCACGGCTGTCACCGTCGAGCAGGACCAGCAGCCAGGCGCGGACATCGCTGGCGAATCCGGCGGGGAGTTCGGCGGTGCGGTTGTCGATCCAGGAACGGATCGCCAAGGCGCTGTCGTCTTCCAGGAGTTCCAGGTCGGTGAGGACCTCGGCGACCCGATGGCTGGAAGCGTGTCGCGGTATTCGCGTACCGACTTCGGTGAGCTTCACGGGCTTGCCGGGCGCTCGGTCCTCCAGCACCGCCGTCAGGCCGTCCATCGCGCACCGGAGGAGTGATGGTGACCATCCGTTGGTCTCGCCGAGCTGCTTGGCGTGGGCCGCGGCCGACCGGAGCGCGGGGTTGTTCGACGTCAGGGCGGGGTGCTGCCAGCGTGGCGGGGGTGGGATGCCTGCTTTGCGTCGGTGGTAAGAAGCCAGGGCACGGCATTTGTGGTCGCAGTAGGCCCGGTCTCGCCGAGATCCTTCGGGCAGCGGCTTGCCGCAGTGCATGCAGTTCATCGAGGAGGCAGGGACCTGCCGGTGCGGGGACGCGGGGTGACGGCTCGGGGCTGGCCCATCACGGTGGCCTGTGAGTCGGTCGCCGGCGTTGGCTCCGGCACCTTCTCCGGCTCGGGCAGGAGCAGTTCCTCGACGCCGCAGCCGAGCACGGCGCAGATGACGTCCAGCTCGTCGAGCTTGACAGTGTTCGGCTGGCCGGACCACAGGCCCGACATCTTCCCCGCGCTGATCACCACGCCGCGTTCGGCGAGCATCCGCTGGAGCTCGCTGGCCTTCCAGATGCCGCGGTTGGCGGCCGCCAGGCGAAGGTTCCACTTCACTGGGCCAGTCCTTTCCATCGGTCGGTGGCGCGCTGCTGCCCGGCGACCCAGGCGTCCTCGACGTGGGTGCCGTGAAGGTGGATGTATCGGGCCGTGGTGCCGGTCCAGGTATGCCCGAGTAGCTCCTGGATAGCGAACAAGGTCATGCCGGCGAGATAAAGCTGAGAGGCACAAAAATGCCGCAGCACGTGCGGGGTGAGCTTCCCCGCCCAGGTCGGCAGATGCTGAGCCGCAGCGTCGGCCAGCGACCGGCGAAAGACGTCGGCGGTCGCACGCGCGCAGGAGCCGTCCCGGTTCTTGCGCTCGGAGGGGAACAGCGGGGCACCCGGCCGGGTGTGGTCGGCATCGAAGTGGCCCCACACGTCCTCGATGAACCACCGCAGGTTGCAGTCGGCGCCATTGATCAGCGGCACCAACCGCGGCTTCGGCCCACGCCTCCGGGAGCCCTTGCCGTGCCGGACGTTGAGCTTGCCGAACCGGCCCAGCTCCCACCGGACGTCTTCCAGGTCGAGCATCCGTGCCTCATTGATCCGCAGCCCCACGTCGGCAGCCAGCCGGGCGACCGCGTAATTGCGAGCGGCCGGGCCGAACTTGCGGCAGGTCACCAATTCCTCGCGCCATCCGGCGAACAGCGCCTCGATCTCCGCTTCGCTGGGCGGGATCCGCAGCTGCGGCTCCACCGAGGCCCGCGGCCGGTTCATCTCATCCAGCGGGCACTCGACCACGCGGCCGGTGAGGTTGTGCAGCTCGACCTTGTGCCGCAGCTCAAGAAACTGGAAGAACACCGCCAGCGCACCCGCCCGGCCGGTCCGGGTCGACGGTTTGGCGTCGCGGAGCACCTTGCCGAAATAGACGTCGGCGTCGGCCGGTTCCATCTCCCACAGCGGACGGCCGAACCAGTCCCGGATCAGTTCCAGGTGGTTGGTGTCGTTGCGGATCGTGCTGTCGACCAGACCGGCCGAGGCTCGTGCGAGCACGAACCCCGCCAGGACGTCGGTCTCGAACTCGGCGAGTTCCTCCTCGCTCACCGGCGCTCGATACTCGCGCAGATCGCGTACTACGGCCAGAGCCAACCCACGCCTCCACGACTTCACCCAGACTGAAGGAATCCCGACAGGGATGAGGGTTGCGCACTACAGACGAGGTTGGGTCAGAACGGCCTGCCATCACCCGGACGAGGTAACAGGCCCAGGTCCAGGCACTCTCAGTCATGCCAGGGAGCTGCGGATGAACGCGGAACTCGGGGACTATTGCTCACCCAAGCACGTAGAGACGATCGTCATGGACGGCGTCGGCGAGGACCAGGAGCAGCGGGACATCAAACTCGGCGCCTGGATCGGCAACCGACGCAGCCGGGCCCTGACGCTCTCACCGGAGCGCATGGAGCAGCTGTCCTCAATCGGCATGCGCTGGACGTCGCCGCGCTGCAGAGGGCCTCCACCACCGGGTGCGGTGGGACGGGGAGGTGGTTGATGGCACGTTCCAGGAGCCGTTCGATCGGGACCGCGCGCCGGCTGTCGTCGACGCTGATGAGCTTGACCCAGGCCGCGGGCTCGTAGCGGGCGAGCATGGACACGGCGTACAGGACGGCCCACCAGGCCATCAGCGGGTGCAGCTCCCGCTTCATCGGGGTGAGTACGGGCAGGAAGTACCGGCCCCCGGCGTAGCCGCATGTCATGCCCCGTAGGTACTCCAGCCGCTGGCCTTCGGTCGCCGATCCCGGCGACATCGCTTGCGAAGCCTCAGCCCCGGTCGGCAGGTACGCGACGTCCCCGACCAGCCGGGTGCCGGGACACGTGGTTCTACACCAACCGTGTGTTGGTGGACGTCCGCTGACGGCGGCCGGCTGCTGACCGGGGTGGCCCGCGTTCGCAACCGCGCCGACTCCCGGGTCCCGGAGGCAGGCCTGACCACACCGGTCCCCGAGCGGCCGACCGCGACTCCCCTGTCTGGCACAACCCTTCGGCCTGCTCCCGGGTCCAACAGGCGACGGCGGGGGACGGGCCCCCCGCCGACCCTCGCCACTCCGCGCCCGGCCATGCCGCGATCCCGGGAGCCACACCGTGCGCAGCAAGCGACCCACCACCAGACGCAGGACGAGCCGGACGACCGCCACGGCCGCCGCGACCGTACTGCTGACAATCTGCGCCACGATCACCACGACGACCTCTCCGGCCACCGCCGCCCCCGCGCCCATAACCCACGACGACTTCAAGAACGACGGCTACCGCGATCTCGTCGTCTCCGCCCCTGGCGGCACCGTCAGCGGCAAGAAGGGCGCCGGCTACGTCGCCGTTCTGTACGGCTCGGCGACAGGCATCTCCACCTCCCGGCGGGCGACTTTCAGCATGAGCACCCCCGGCGTAGAAGGTCTCGCCCAGACCGGCGACCGGTTCGGGCAGTCCACCGCCACGGCCGACGTGGACCGCGACGGCTACGACGACCTCGTCGTCGGCGCACCCGACAAGGACATCGGCTCCGCCGTCGACGCGGGCTCGGCCACAGTGCTGTTCGGCTCCGCGACCGGGCTGCACGCCACCGACAGCCGATGGCTGCGGGAGATCACCCCGGTGGCGGGCAACCGCTTCGGGATGGGACTGGCCGCCGGTTGGTTCAAGGTCGACGACTCGGCGGTCGCCATCATCTCCACGAGCACCTTGTGGGCCTTCAGCTTCGAAGTCATGTCCTACGGCCGGGTCATGAGCTCGGACTACAGCGCACTGTCCTTGTACGTGCCCGCGGACTTCCGTCCCGCCTCGCTCACCATGGGCGACTACAACAAGGACCGCGCGGACGACCTGGTCATACTCGGGACCGGGAGCTACGGCAAGGCGGGCCTGTCCGGCAGGGCCGTCTACGTGTCCGGTGGGCGCGGTGGGTGGGCGGACCGCTATGAGATATCTGGCGGCGGCCCGGTCGGTGCCTCGGGCGACGTCAACAAGGACGGCTACACCGACCTCGTCGTGGGCTCCCCCACCGAGCGCGACTCCGCGGGCAACCCTTCCGGCGCCGGTGTCATCTACGTCCACTTCGGCGGACCCGGCGGCCCGGGCAGCCCGACCGGCGGATCCAACCGCCAGTTCTGGACCCAGAACTCCCCCGGCGTCCCGGGCGTCAACCGGGTCGGCGACCGCTTCGGCGGTGCCGTCAGCGTCGGTGACATCAACGGTGACGGCTACGGCGACGTCGCGATCGGCGCCCCGGGCAACGACATGGGCACCGCCCTCGACGCGGGCACCGTCTGGGTGATGCGCGGCTCCGCCACTGGCCTGACCACCAACGGCATCCGCACCCTCAGCCAGAGCCCCAGGACCGTCCCCGGCACCCCCGAGAAGGCCGACCAGTTCGGCGGCGCGCTGCGGCTCATCGACGCCGACCGCAACCTCATGGCCAGCCTGATCGCCTCCGCCCCCGGCGAGGACACCAACGACGGCCGCGTCTGGGTCTTCCCCGGCACCAGCGGCGGCCTCTCCACCAACCGCTCATGGTCCTTCAACGGCGGCACGCTCCGTGCCCCCACCGCCGACGCCCGTTTCGGGGAGACGCTCGCCCCTCATGGCCGTTGAGGAAGTCCGCGGGCGACTGATGCTGATCCGCAGGTCAGCAGCCATGTGACCGCCGCCCCAGGTCGGTCAAGTCGAGTTCGACCACATGCGGACCCTGGGCTGGATCAAGCCCACAGGCTGGCGGGAGGTACGGTTCGGTACGTCGCGGGCCGGGGCGGTCGACGTGCCGATGTTCACCACGGCGTCGGTCGACGCGGTGGTAGCCGCCCACCCCGAGGTCGACTGGGAGCAGCTGCGCAACGTCGGCAAAGGCCAGCGCTCCCCGCTCGCCGCCCTGGTGACAGCCCAGGCGGCTGCCGCAGCGTGACCTCTGGTGCCGGGGCGGGGCTCTCGCAGAACTCTCGCAGATGGTCATTGGTGGGAGGCCCTGCTCGTCAAGGACTCGCCCGATCCTCGATCAGTCCTCGGCGGCCAAGCTCTGCGGTGGGCCAGAGCCCATGACTTCTGGTGGTGAAGTTCGCCGACTGAGACGCTGGAGAGCGCGCGCCGCCCCGGCCGGGACTGTCGGTGGGGTGCACTATCGTCCCCCGCCATGGACACGGACGAGATCACCCTGGTGCACCCGGGCTTCCCGAAGCCCAAAAATGTACGGCTGTGGGTGGACGGCGGGTGGCTGCGGCGGGAGAGCAGGACCGGGACGGCCGGCACGCCACGGCAGAGCAGCAAGGACCACGGCTCACCGGAGGAGGCCCGGTACGCCTTGGCAAAGGAGGGAAGGAAGCGGATGCACGACGGGTTCGTGCTGCTCCGCGACCCGGCCGAGGTGGCCTTCGGCGAACCGGTCTTGGTCTGCGCCGCGCCAAACCGCTGCTCGTCCCAGGCCCTCGACCTGCACCCCGAGGGTCACACCGTCGTGGTCGGCACGACGCTCAAGGAGGCCTACGGCGCCGAGATCCACCTGATCGACGTCAGGACAGGGATCCGGCAGTTGGTGCACACGGAACCGCCTGGCGCGAAGCAGACGTTTCTCCACACCGTCCGCTTCGACGCCGACGGACGGGGTGTGGTTTATGCGCTCAATGGGCAGACCCGGCACCTGGACCTCGACACCGGGACGTCGCGCACCCTCGCCTCCTACGAGCAGTATCAGACCGCGAACTTCAATCCGTTCTGCGTGCAGCCCTCATGGGACCGGGCCCGGCGCCGGCTACTGGTCTTCGACACCGGGAACCGGGTCCGCGTGCTCGACGACGCCGGGGAATCCCTGCTGGACCTCGACGTCGCACGGCGCCCCACATGCCGAGCCGGCGCCCTGTCACCGTCCGGGCGCCTGCTGGTCCTCGCTTTCGATATGCACGACATTGAGGTCTGGGACGTCGACTCCGGCCGACAGGTGCACCGCCACCGCTTCCCGTTCCCGTTCGACCGCAGTGCGGCCGGCTGCGGTGTGGACTCGCTCGGCTTCGACCCGACCGAGCGGTACCTGATCGCGAACGGCGGCTACGCCGAGGGCCCCTGCTCGATGGCACTGGACACGGGGAAGCTCGAATGGACCGTACCGGATCCATATCGAACGGACCGGTGGGGGACGTGCTACGGATGGGACTTCTCCCCCGACGGCTCCCAGCTCGCGATCGGCGACCGCGGCATGGCCTGCCTGCGCGACGCAGCCACCGGCGCCAAGGCCCCCGTCCAGCCGCCCTTCACGGGAACGGGGCGCACGTACCGCGTGGTGTTCTCGGACGCCGGGGACCTCCTCGCGTGCGGGGGCGACAGCGGCAGCATCGTCGTGCTCCGAGCGGGCGGCGGCACCTAGACAATGTTCGAATCACTCGTCAAGCTGACACGCTTCCGGATGCGCTGACCAGTGTGACCGAGCAGGCCACTTGGCCACTGTGTACTCAAGTTGGCCACGCTTACGCTCAGGGAGCTGGCAGCGGGGCATTCCGTTGCCGACCATGAAGGGTGGGCAGTGCCACACTGGCTCCATGGGAAAGCCGCAGACGATCGATGAGTACATCGAGGGCTTCGCGGGGCAGGGCCGCGAGGTGCTTGAGCAGGTACGGGCGCTGGCGCTCGAGGCGGTACCCGCGGCGAGCGAGGCGATCAAGTGGGGCCATCCCGCGTGGGTTCACCCGTCCGGGACGATCCTGTTCATGGTCAGCGGCCACGCGAAGCACGCGAACGTCGTGTTCACCCCCAGCACCCGCGAGGCGTTCGACGCCGACCTCGCCGACTTCGCCACTGGCAAGGGCTCGGTCAAGCTCCCGTACGGCCATCCCGTGCCGGGCGACCTGCTGCGCCAGATGATTGCGTTCCGCATGCGCGAGCACGAGGACGACGGCGTGCTGTGGATGTGACGGCCGTGGAGGCGAAGCGAGACTTCTGACGGGCGGCCGCTGTGAGGTCGGCCATCACGGTTGCGCCGACGGCCTCGGCGACGAGCGGTGCGTCCTCGGCCACTTTCAGTCCACCGTGTTCGATCACGACGAGTGAGGCCACCAGGTCGGGACGCCGCCCGGCGGCGAGTAGCGCGACCACGCCGCCGCAGGAGTCTCCCACCACGTGGGCACCGCCGGCCTCCTCCAGGAGGCCGAGTACGTCCTCGGTATCCACCTCGAAGTCACTGGAGAAGTCGCCGGGCGCGTCCCCGCTCGGGCCGTGCCCGCGGCGATCGACCACCAGGAGTCGGCGATGAGCGGCCAGCGGCTTCTGGTGGTGAAGCCAAGCCTACCCAGGCTCGGGTCGCTACTCGCGGCGGTCCCGCCCAAGGGGTGAGTACGGCAGCAGCAGCAGCACACCGGCGCATTGGGGGATTCCCACAAAAGCCCCCTCGCCACGGACTTCTCCTCCCCTTCGTCGCCCAGGCACTTGGGGGCGCCTTGCCCCAGCACAAGTCGCCGAAGTCAGCATCGGCCTGGCCTACACGCGAGCGACAGCTCCGGGGCGGACGCTCCAACAGCTGTGACACCACAGCAATGGCACTGACGCCCCGTCAGGAACGTCGGCATTGGGTCAGCATTAGGCTGACTAAACCCGCCTGCAGATGGCCAGACATGAGAACGCAACGTTGTCCGTCGATGGACTTCACAGGAGCGATCACCCCCTCGGGAAAACGGCGTGTCGAGCGAGGACGGCCGCGTCCCGCGAGAGGCCTGCACTAGAGCTGGAACCCCAGGTCAGCGCACCCTTCCGCGCGGTTTCAGTGGTACAGGCGGGAGTTCAGGAGCGCGCAGTGGAGCCCCGTCGTACCCCACCACCTCACCGAATCGAGAGCCCGTCAGCCAGTCCGAACGGGCCTGTGCGATGTCCTCGTTGGACCGCCCGATGAAGTTCCGCCACATCTCCAGTAGATGGATTGTTTCCGCAGGTCAGGGGGCCGGACAGCTCTCGGGGGTCAGCAAAAGGTCAGCATCGGAGCCAGAGGACTCGTCAGGAACCATCACGCCGCAGCCCGCCTCTACTTCTCATGCCATCAGACCCATGTGCAGCAGCTTGGCGGCCTTGCCGATCGAGCCGGGCATGAGGTGACGGTAGGTCTTGAACGTGACATCGACGCTGTTGTGCCCCATCCACTCGGCCACATCGGTGATGGGAATTCCGTTAGATAGACAGTTCGACGCAAAGAAGTGGCGAAACCCGTAGATGACCATCCTTTTCCTCGACCCGGCCGAGCACGACATGTGGGCCATCCACGATCTTGACGAGTGGCAGCGGCTGATGGGCGAGGTGCCCTTTCGGGACCCGCACACGCTGCACACCACGCTGAACGCGGCAGAGATCCCCTGCGCCACTGCTGACCGCGGCTGAGGCGGAGGAGCGCTGGCCGCAGTTCCGTTTCACCGGCCCCGTGCTCCGCCACCCCGACGCGGGCACCGTCGACGCCGACGCCACCGTCGCCGCCACCACCCGTCGCGCCGTCGAGCGGGGCGCGCGCCTGCTGACCGGCACCCGTGTCGCCGGCGCCGAGTCGCGGCCCGACGGACGGGTGGACCTCGCCACGGACAGTGGTCAGGAGGTGGTCGCGGACGTCGTCGTGGTGGCGGCTGGGGCCTGGCCGCCCGAACTCGCCCCGCCCCTCGGCGTTCCGGCCCCGTTGCCCCCTCAACGCGTCACCCAGCAGCAGGTGTTCCACTTCCGGCAGCATGACCCGCAGGCCGCCTGGCCGGTCTTCGTGCACAAGCAGGAACTGCAGCTCTTCGGACTGCCATCAGGCAGCGACGGCGGCCCGAACCCCTCCGTCAAGGTCACCCAGCACGACGAAGGCACGCCCACCACAGCGTCCGCCCGCGATGGTGTGGTGAACCCCATATCCCTTATAGAGGTGGCGAGTTGGGTGCGGGAGCGGCTACCGGGCCTCAAACCCACCCCGCTCGCGGAGGCCACCTGCCTCTACACCACCACGCCCGACGAGGACTTCGTCCTCGACCGCGTCGGCCCCTTCGTCATCGTCTCACCCTGCTCTGGGCAGGGCGCCAAGCACGCCGCTGACCGGCCGGATGGCCGCCGACCTGGCCCTCGGCACGGCACTCCCGCATCCCTGCTTCGCCCTGGGCCGCGCCCTGCCGACGACGTACGCAAGCTGACGGTCCCGTTCCCCACGATCCCCCGGAGAGCACACAGTATGGACACGGGAAGTACCGCCTGGATCCTGGCCCTCACCCTGATGCTGCCGGGCCTCGCCCTCTTCTACGGCGGCAAGACGGCCACCCGCCCCACCCTCAACATGATCTCGCCGGCCCAAGGTGTACGCGACCTTCGCCCAGGAGCCACAGCAGCCACCGAGAACCCCCAGAACACGCACGCCGAGGAGACCGAGTCGTGCCCGCAGCCGACCTCGTACTGACCGGAGCCCAGATCCGCACCCTGGCCTCGGACCGCCCGCATGCCACCTGCGTCGCCGTCAAGGACGGCCTGATCGCCGCCGTCGGTGACGACGCCGACGGCTGGCCCGGGCCCGGCACCGAGACCACCTTTTGGTTGTGTTCTGTTCGCGCAGGCGCTGGTAGCCACGGCTAGCGGTGGCGTCGGAGATGCGGCCCAGCTCGCGGCAGCGATAGATGAAGGACTGAACACTAACTCCCCAGACCTTGCGCAGTTCCGCGAGGCGAGCCAGGTCCAGACGGCCCTGTTCTCGTATAGCTGCGGCCAGGTGGCGTGTAGCACTGCGTAAGGCTCAGGTCCGCGGTCGGCGCGAGCGCCGGCGGCACAACGGATAGCGGTAGCAGTCGTTCCGCTGCGAGGTCGGCTTATCGGACGTCGCTGCGGCTGCGGGAAGTGAGCGCGGTTCGGCCGCTCGGCATGCCGCGATACATGAACGAAGCTAGACTGAAACGGCACATTCTTGCGCGCGGGGGCGTCTGAAGCCGGGCCGGCGAGGCCCTGACGGTCCGCCCAGGTGCGCGGATCATCGCGGCGGATCGCACCGCCGGCCGGAACGGGGACCGGCCCTCGATGACACGCACTCACCGCAGCCACCGCCGCCACATCACCCATGAACCACGGGGCGCTCGACCGCGAGCTCCGTCCATCCCACAAATACTCTCCCAGCTAGGAGGGAAACGCATGAATCGGCACCGTCGTTACGCACTCCTCGCTCCGCTCCTGGTCTCCTCGGTGGCCCTGCCCCCGACGACGGCCGCCCAGGCGGCCCCCGCGGACCGGCCGCCCGCCGCGCTCAGCGCGCCCGCCGGCCCTTCCTGCAAACTGGAGGTGGCACCCGGCACGAAGCCCGTGGAATTCGACCTGGTGCTCACCGGGTTCAAGGCGGGCGAACGCGTACAGATCGAAGGTCCGAAGCGCTTCACGGGCGTCATCAACGGCCAAGGAAAGTTCGACGAGGAGAACGTCCCCCGCGGCAACTACACGGTGATCACCGGCAACAAAAAGACGCGCAACAGGATCGCCTGCGAGAAGCCGCCCAGGACGCCCGCCGCTCCGGCCCTCGACGTCACGGACGCGGACGCCAAGGCCATAGCCCCCACCGGCCCGGTCGACTGTGCCAAGCCACAGGACGTGAAATTCCAAGGCACGCTCACCGGAACAGGGACCGGAACGGTCAAGTACGTGTGGAACGGCCCCAACGGCAAGCAGTCCGCGCCCTCTGTCGAATTCACCCAGCCCAGCACCAATACCACCGTGTTCACCGTGACCGCCCCTCCGCGTGCGGCGGCCGCGGATCCGCCCCCCAAGGTGACCGTTAGGCTCTCGGTGCCCAAGCAAGGGCCGGAGCAGGGCATTTCGTCGGGCGACGTGACATTCACCCTCCAGTGCACGTGACCCGCGCCTGAGCCCCCGGCTGGACCGGCTTGCGCAGGTCGGGGAAGGCCGCCTGTCGGCGTACACGTGAACGTGGCTCTGGCAAAATTTTCGTAGCCGGAGATCATCTCGATACGGCGGTCGGTCCGCCCGCATAGTGGCGGCGTAAGTGGGCGATCAGGAGGACACGCCGGTGGCGCAGGAGCGCGACACCGGCGTGTCCTCCCATGATGCGTTTTTGGAGCTTCACCCTTGGCGAGAAGTTCGCTGGTGCAGGATCTTGGCGCTGTGCTCACCCTCGTCCCAACGTTGCTGCAGATAGCCGTGGTACGGATCGAGAGTTGAGGGACGACGCGGAGGGCGGCGGACCGCCTCGTGCCAAGTGCGGGCCCGGGCGTACTTGCGCACCGTGCGCCGGTCCAGTCCGAGCTCGCGGGCCGCGGAGCTGTGGGAACGGCCGGTATCGGTCAGCGCATGCACGGCCTCGAAGAGCCGTCGGGCATGACGACTGGCCGGAGCGTCCGCCCACTCGGGTTCTGCCGCCGCGCCGTTCGCGAGCTCGGGATCGGTCGCCTCGGGCGCGGGGAGAGCTTCGGGCAGGCAGCCGCGGTGAGCGGCAGCGACTTCCGGAACCGCGCCGGGACCCCCTGCCACAGGTGGAAGCGGTCACTGACCTGGACGGCCTCCGGGGCGCCATCGGCAAGGCCCTGCCGATAGGTGAGCGAGCCGTCGCGGCAGGCGATCTCAACCCCAGGATGCCCGCGCAGCCATCGACAGAGCTGCTCGGCGTCCCTACCTTCCCAGAGCGTCGGCGGGAGTCTGGTTTCGGCGTCGACCAGGAGAGTGCCGTAGGTGTCGCCGTAGAGCGCGAAGTCATCCACGCCCAACACCCGAGGTGTGACCAGCGGGTGGCAAGGGTACCCTCATCAGCTGCGCGAGCACGGTGCACCGCGACAGCCTGATGTTGAGAATGTGCAGCATCCTCGCCCCTCCCCGGCCGGCCAGCACAACGCCGACCGCCTCGACCAGTGCTGCAGCAGCGGAGTGCGCCGCTGATAGCGCACGGTCAGTCCAGGCGCCTGCTCGGCGAAGGTCACCTTCGGGCAGGCCGAGTTCCCGCAGTACAGACGGCGCACGCTCAAGTCGATGCGGACCGGCCGACTGCCCAACGCAACATCGGCGAGATGCCGCACATAGCGGCTGTGCACCCACCCGCTCAACGTGCCGCACCCCGCACACCCTGCCGGAGCACGGGACCGCGTCCGGGCCTGAACCGCGATAACTGGACCAGAAGCATCGACCGAGACCACCAGCACATCTGCCAACTGCGGTAGCAACTCGGCCAGTTCAACAGAACACAACCAAAGGCTGCCCGCTATGCGGGCGGACCGACCGCCGTATCGAGATGATCTCCGGCTACGAAAATCTTGCCAGAGCCGACATACCGTTTCCGCGGGACACCATCAGCGGTCCACGGATTGTCAACCGACGCCTTCACCATGGGAGTTCGCCATCAACACACTTTCACACGGACAGGATCGCGCTCCCTGGCCGTGGGCCCCGAAGGGCCATGGTGCAGCGCGGCCCGTGCTCTCCGCGCGAGCAGAGGTGATCCGTTCAGAGCCCCCGCAGTCGCCGACGTGATCAGGTGCTCTCTGCGCGGGCGGAGGTGACCCGATCATGGCCACTATCCAGGCGGCCCGGCGACTGTGCTCTCCGCGCGCGGACACACCGGACTCCACCCGGCTGAATGACAGCAGGCCACCAAGGACCTGCCCTACCAGGGCACCTGCCCCGGCCGATCCCCGTCCGAGGTCAGAAGGGCCGTCCCCTCGGTCCAGCTCCACGGGGCACGCAGCGCCCACGCTTTGTAGCCGTCTCCCCGCGCCCCGAGTGTCCCTTCGGGCCGTTTTCTGTGCGGGCCGTTTCTCCCGCACCGTGGCCGACGCTTGCCCCACGATCCAGGGGTCGCGCAGCACCGTGATCGGCTGCCGCCACTCCGCCACCCACCACCGCGATGTCGGGCAGGATGGCGCCGAAGCAGCCACTTCCGATTCCCTGCGTCCTGCCAGCGTCCCGAATTCGGCGCCCAGCCACTCACAGAGGCCACCTGCGACGTCTTCCGCCGCCTACGAGTCAAGGCATCCGTGCAGGCACAGCAGTTCGAACTACCGCTGGCGGCAACGCTGCTGAACTCACGCGCAGCGGATTCACTCCGTTGGCCCAAAGTCCTAAATCCACACGCCCGATGAGACGTTTCCGCAGGTCAGCGATCCAGCGCACCTTCGGTGCGCGCCGGGGGCGTGGTAGATGCCGTGGTGCGCGCCGGGGGTGCTTCTGTCTGCCCTGCCGGGGGTTGGTGCCGGTCCGGGAGGCTGGAGAGGTTCGTTCCGGCCGAAACCGATGCTTCTGTGATGCCGGTGAGCTCGCAGGTCAGCGTGGTGCTGGGGGCCAACCACGGGAACCGTGGAGTGTTGCTGTGAGCACGGGCGTCAGTATTCCTGTTTCACCCAGGCCCTCCCGGAACGGCGTATCCATCGGCCGTCCGTCCGGGAGGGAGCGGGACCATGGACGTGCTGCACGAACGCTGCGCGGGTCTGGACATCAGCAAGAAGGACGCCAAGGCATGCGTGCGCGCGCCGAGCACCAAGCGGCGGGGATCGTTCACCACCCAGACCACGACCTGGGGCGCGACGACGAACGCGGTGCTCGCCCTGCGGGACCACCTGCTCGCCGCGAACGTGACGCTGGTGGTGATCGAGGCGACGTCGGACTACTGGAAACCTTTCTACTACCTGCTGACCGGGGACCTGAACGTGATCCTGGTCAACGCCCGGCAGGTCAAAAACCTGCCCGGTCGCAAGACCGACGTCTCGGACGCGGCCTGGCTGGCCCAGCTCGGTGCCCACGGCCTGGTCCGCGCCTCGTTCGTGCCCGAGCAGCCGGTGCGTGAGCTGAGGGACCTGACCCGTGCCCGCACGACCGCCACCCGAGAACGCAGCCGGGTCGTCCAGCGCCTCGAGAAGCTGCTCGAGGACACCGGGATCAAACTGTCCACGGTCGCCTCCGACATCATGGGCGTCTCCGGCAGGGCCATGCTTGAAGCCCTCATCCACGGCGAACGCAACCCACAGACCCTCGCCGCGATGGCCAAACGCAAGCTCCGCAACAAGATCCCCGAGCTCACCGAGGCCCTGACCGGCCGGTTCCGCGAGCATCACGCCTTCCTGACCCGGCTGCACCTGGACCAGTACGACCAGCTCACCGCCGTGATCGGACAGCTTGACCAGCGGATCGAGCAGGCGATGGCCCCCTTTCGCCCCGCCCTCGACCTGCTCGACACCATCCCCGGGATCAACCGGGCCACCGCCGAGGTGATCATCGCGGAGACCGGCGGCGACATGAGCCGGTTCTCCTCTGCCAAGCACCTCGCCCCCTGGGCAGGGGTCTGCCCCGGCCACCACGAGTCCGCCGGCCGCGTTAAGAACACCAAGGTCCGCCCCGGCAACCCCTACCTCAAGGGAGCACTCGGGATCGCGGCATTCGGTGCGGCCAGAACCAACAACACCTACCTACAGGCCCGTTACAAGCGGCTGACCGCCCGCCGCGGCCCACTCAAGGCCCTGGTCGCCGTCGAGCACTCGATCATCACCGCAATCTGGCACATGCTCACCGACAACGTCCCCTACTGCGAGCTCGGCGGCACCTACTTCACCCAGCGAGACCCCGAACGCGCCACCCGCCGCGCGATCACCGCCCTCAACCAGCTCGGCTACACCGTCACGCTCAACCCGATGGAGGGCGCAGCCTGACGGCACATGGCCAAACGCCCGGCAGCCCTCCACGGACTCCGGGCACCCAACCCTGCCACAACCACCCCTGACCTGGACCCTATTTACGCGTCAGAAGCCTGCACGGCGGGGCGGGTGGGACTCGAACTCACGGCCGACGGATTATGAGTCCTTTAAGGATCTTGGCGGCCCTTGCCGATCAGTGCCGATTCACGCCGTTCTTGCAGGTCAGACGTGCTGATCAGTGTCAGCCCTGTGCAGTGCTTGTCGGTCTGTTCCTGTCCTTGTGGCCCCTCAATGGCCCCTGGGCGTCGATGAGTTGGACGCTTACCACAGCAGCAGCCGCGTCCGCCCAGTTCAGCCAAGAGGATGGAACCTTCGCACAGCGGAGTCCCTTACCGACGAGATGATGCTCCACCCCTTGTCCCGGGGTGGAGCATCATCCCTGACGTCAAGGCGCGAGCTTGTCCACCGGACCGCTCATCGACCTGGGTCGCAGCGCGTCGACGGGTCAGCCGAGGACATAGGTCTCATCGCCGAAGTCAGCGACGATCTTCAACTTGCCGCCGAGCGCCTTGACGTAGGCGGCGAGGGTGTCGACCTCGCTGCGCTCCAGTTGACCCTTCTCGATGCGTGAGACGCGGGCCTGGGTGACACCCATGGCTTCGGCGACCTGGACCTGTGTGGTGTGCTGCCGCTTCCGCAACTCGGCAAGACGGTGCACACGGGAGGCCAGGACCATCGCCTGCGCCCCCTTTTGAATCTGGTCCCTTTCAGCATCGGTGAAGGCGAATTCCTCGGCCAGGTCTCCCCAGGAGACGGCCTGCGGGTCCTTGAGGTGATCAATCATCGTGCCCCGTCCTCTCCATCGATTCGCTTCAGATGCTCCGCGTACGCCTGCTCTGCCTGGGGCACCGCGACGCGCTACCAGCCGGACCAGTTGCCCGCCTTGTCGCCGCCCACCAGGATCACTGCCTGGCGGTCCGGGTCGAACACGAACAACAACCGCACTTCAGTCGCCCCCGCCGAGCCAGGGCGGAACTCCTTGAGGTTCGACAGCACCGAGCCCTTGATCGTGTCCACCAGAGGCCGACCCAGCGCGGGACCTTCCTCCTGAAGGGCAGCGACAGCCTGGCTGACCTGAATCAGGGTGTCGCGGTCAGTGCGGCGCAGGCCGTGAAGCCACGAAAGAGCCGGCTCGACCACGACAATCTTCCAAGCCATACACGCGTCCCCCATCTGCGCTTATTACACTGGCAGCATACACCACTGACGTCATAATTGGAGAGGGGTACCGTTTTCGCAGTGCGGACGTACCGCCGCTGATCCTGCACGATGCCGCGGCGACCGCATCCTGCCACTCGACGTCAAGGGGCGGCTGCGCTGCGCGCCGCTGCCGTCTGCCGAGTACGTGGCGATCGAGGACACACGGGCTGCCGTGGACTTACTGATCGTTTCAGAATGAGGTTCGGAGTCGTCTCAAGCAGATGATGCTGCAGGCGAGTTGGAGTAGGCCGAGGTGG
>NZ_JBTLMO010000089.1:0-21571 GCF_054462255.1 Streptomyces sp. SD15
CGACCACTTCCTCGCCTTCACCAGCATCGCCTGCACCCTCATCTGCTATCGCAGACTCACCAAATGAGATGACGTCTAAACGGTGCCGAGGAGCGGCAGCCCAGCAGATGAGACATGCGGCGGGCAGCAGCAGGAACGCGCAGGCCGAGCGGCAACGCCGAGTTGAGCCTTCGCCGGCCAAGTGGACAGGAAAACTGCCGGACAGCAGGCGGCACAAAGCCGCACCGGATTCTCCGTCCGCGTCCACGGCATGCGGGGCACACCGCCCAAAAGGCCAGGGCACCCGGGGAACGCAGCCACGGCGCCCACCGGCCAAAGGCATGGGGGCCAAAGTCAGAGGCGGAGTCCGCCTCGCTTCGTGGCGCGCGCCATTCAGGGCGATCAAGCTGCGGCTGCAAGGGGCCGGAATTCCTAGGAGAAACGCACCCCCCTTCAGCCCGCCACAGGGCGCCGAGACTTCTCTAACCTCGAGGGCATGGACACCGACAAGCATCCCGCCGCAGAGAATGCGCTGGGGGGTTTCCTCCGCGCACGACGCGCTCAACTGCGCCCCGAGGATGCCGGGCTTCCCACCTCCGGCCGCCGCAGGGTGCCCGGTCTGCGCCGCGAGGAAGTCGCCACCCTGGCCGGTGTGAGCACCGACTACTACATGCGCCTGGAACAGGGCCGCGAACGGCATCCCTCGCGGCAGGTGCTCGAGGCCGTGGCCAAGGCCCTGCGCCTTGACGACGACGCCGTGGCACACCTGTACCGCGTGGCCACCCCCACTACGCGCCGCACACGTCGCGCGCCTCGCGTCGAACGGGCCAGCCCGCACTTGCGGCGGCTCCTGGACACCTGGAGCGATACGCCCGCCTTCGTCCTGGGCAACGCCCTGGACATCCTGGCCCGCAACCGGCTCGCAGCCGCCCTGTTCGCCGGCTTCACGTCCTGCGACAACCTGCTGCGCATGACGTTCCTGGACCCGGCCGCGCACCACTTCTACCGCGACTGGGACCGGGCCGCCGAATCATGCGTGGCCGCACTACGACGGGCAGCCGGTATCGATCCCGACGACCCGCGGCTGATCGAAATCGTCGGCGAACTGTCCATGAAAAGCGCCGAGTTCCGGGCACTGTGGGCCCGCCACGACGTACGGGGCAAGACCCGCGAGGCCAAGCTTTTCCACCACGCCGAGGTCGGCGACCTGGAGCTGCACTACGAAGCCTTCACCATCAACAGCGCCCCCAGCCAGCAAGTCATCATCTATCAGGCCGAGGCCGGCAGTCCCTCCGCTGACGCTCTGGCGTTGCTCGGCTCCCTGAGTGCGGTGCCGACTCTCCAGCGTGGCCCGTTGGTCGGCCCGGACTGAGGACGAGCCCCGGAGTGTGATGCTGCCTCTCGGTACCGGCATTTCGCGGTGCCTGCGTGACCTTTCTCAACGTGACAGCCCCGGGAAACGACCGCCATCCGCTGATGCGAGCTGTGGAGTGTTTTCCGGGGCCGTTGCGCCAGTTCTCCATCGAACGGCGACGCTCATTCACCGCTGAGTTCTTTCCTCCGTCGTGGCCGCGCGTGCCATCGAGCTTTGCCGACCGGATCCGACAGAGGGAGGCCGGAAAGTGATGCTGCGGGTAAAGGAAGCCAGAAACCGTGTCCGCTCACGGTCGCGAGGCTGGTCCTTCGTTTCCTGGGAGTATTAGGGCTACCCTTGCGCCTGTCCATGCCCACGGGCGTGGCGGAGAATAACGGTATGAACCAGATCGTGGAGCTGGGAGAGTTTCTCCGTTCGTGCCGGGGCCGGCTCAATCCCCAAGACGCGGGAATGCCCAAGACCGCCCGGCGTCGCGTTCCGGGCCTGCGCCGTGAGGAGCTCGCCCAGCTGGCAGGCGTCAGCGTCGACTACTACACGCGCCTGGAACAAGGGCGTAGCCGTACCGCCTCGCCGGAGATCCTCGAGTCTCTGGCGACAGCGTTGCGCCTGGACGATACCGAACGTGCACACCTGTTCGATCTCGCGAACCGGCGCCCCATCCAGCCCTGGCGGTCCACGCCCCCTCCTGCCGAGCAGGTCAGCCCAGCCGTCCACCAGCTGCTGGCCACCCTGGACGCCGCCTACTGCCCGGCATTCGTCCTGGGCCGGCGCACCGACGTGGTGGCCTCCAACCCGCTCTCTCGTGCGCTGATCGCCGACTTCGACGCCATGCCCGCGAACGACCGTAACCAGAACCGGTTCCTCTTCCTCAACCCCGACGCCCGCGAGCTGTACGCGGATTGGGAGACCGTCGCCGCCGACACCGCCGCCATGCTGCGCATGGATGCCGGGCGTCACCCAGAGGACCCGCAGCTGGGCGAACTGGTCGGCGAACTCGCCGTGCGCAGCGAGCACTTCCGCGCGTACTGGGCCGAGCGCAGGGTCCACGAGCGAACCGAGGGGACCAAGAGCTACCACCATCCCGTCGTCGGGGACCTCACCGTCACCTACCAGGCTCTCGCCCTGCCCGGCGACAGCAATCAGACCCTGTTCATCTACAGCACCGAGCCCGGCTCCTCCTCCGAAACCGCCCTGCGGTTGCTGGCGACATGGTCGACCGAACCCCTCGAAGAGCAGGCCCGCACCGCCGCACCCAACGAACCGGACACAGCCGCCTGCCCCCCTTGCACTCAGCCCCTGCCGGGCCGGGCGCGGTCCGCCTCCGTCTTCGACCAGCTTCCGCGCACCTGACGGACCAGCGATGCTGTCTCTGCCCCCACCATCCGGGTGCCCTGGACAACCGACCCGGGCGCCGCGCCTCAGGCACGCCCCGCCTGGCAAGGCAGCCGCCCACCACAGCGCATCGCGATCGGTTCAGCGCCCGCCGCATCCGAAACGGGAAGGCTAGCCTGGGGATATGAGCGACAGCACCCCCTTGGGCGAGTTCCTCAGAGCACGGCGCGAAGCCCTCAAGCCGCAGGACGTGGGCCTGCCCGAGCACGGCCGTCGGCGGGTGCCCGGGCTGCGCCGCGAGGAGGTCGCGATGCTCGCCGGTGTGAGCTCCGACTACTACATGCGGTTGGAGCAGGGGCGCGAGTCCAGCCCTTCGCCCCAGGTCATAGACGCCGTCGCGGACGCCCTCCACCTTGATGACGAAGCCACCGACCACCTGCGCAGACTCACCCGAGCACCTCAGGAAAGCCGCACCCTTCCTGCAGGCCACGACCAGGTCAACCCACAGCTGCTGCAACTGCTCGACAGCTGGCCCGACACCCCTGCCTTCGTGGTGGGCCCGGCGCTGGACATCCTGGCGCACAATGCCCTTGCGGCCGCACTGCACAGCGGCTTTCAGCAGTTCGACAACCTGGCTCGCATGGTCTTCGCCGACCCGGCGGGCCGCGACTTCTACCAGGACTGGGACAAGGCCGCCCAGTCGTGCGTTGCCGAAATCCGCGCCGCCTACGGATACGACCCGAAATCTCCACGGATCATCGAAGTCGTAGAAACTCTTTCCGCGAAGAGTCTGGAATTCGCCGAGCTGTGGGCACGGCACAATGTGAAGGGCAAGACCAGGCAGACGAAGAACCTCAAACATGCCCAGGTAGGCGGCCTGCAGATCCAGTTCTCCGCCTTCACAGTCAATGAAGCCCCTCATCAGCAGCTGGTCGTCTATCAGGCTGAACCCGCCAGTCCCACTGCGGCCGCATTCGCCGAACTCCGCTCACAGGCCGACCACCGCCAGGGCAAGCAGGAACAGCGCGAAGCGGAGTGGATCCCCGAATCGACTCACCACCCGTGATGCGCAAGCTGCCCACCGCCACGTCGCGTCGTCAAACGACGCCCGACCGAGCACCGGTGCCCGCAGCCTGGCCCTCGCGTACCCAGGAAAATCCCGGCCCTTACAGCCTCCCCGATCGCTGGCCAGACTGGACGTACAGAAAAGCCGAGGACACCAACCCGCCAATTCACTGAAACAGCGACTGTCTCCTTGGCCGACCCCTACGCCCCAGGAGACCAGCGATGACCACTGTCAGCGATCTGCAGGAACACCCCTTGGACCAGGTCCACCGACTGATCGAGCCCGGCCCGGTGATCCTGGTGACCACACAGCACCGCGGCATCCCGAACGTGATGACCAACGGGTTCAACATGATGATCCGCCACGCCCCGCCACTGATCGGCTGCACCATCGGGCCGTGGGACCACAGCTACACCGCGCTGCGCGAGACCGGGGAATGCGTCATTTCCATCCCTGGCAGTGAACTTGCCGAGACCACGGTCGACATCGGCAACTGCTCAGGCCAGGACGTGGACAAGTTCCAGGAGTTCGACCTGACCCCGCTGGCCGCACAACAGGTCAAAGCACCGCTGATCGCCGAGTGTTTCGCGAACATCGAATGCAAGGTCGCCGACACCGCCCTGGTCGGCGCGTACCACCTGTTCATCCTTGAAGCAGTCCGGGCCTGGGTCGATCCGTCCCAGCCGCACCCGAAGATGTTCCACCACCGCGGCGACGGCACCTTCACGCTGGACGGCGAAACCATCGACCTCCAAGACCGCATGACCAAGTGGCAATACCTCCTGTGACGCTCCCCGCCACCTGCCCGTACCTGTATGTGCGCGCTTCGCTGCCAAGCCGGTAGAACGCAGCCGGCAGCAGGGTTCGCCCGCTGATGCCATCCAGAACTGGAGCCAAATGCGCTAGGCGATTCCTACCGACGCGATCCGCGAGGGGATTTTCGAGAATCAGGACCGTAAGGCCAGACAACCTCTGTATCCGATCGAGGTGGAAACATGACTGCTGCAGTCATCGATGGAACCCCGCTGGCCGGGCGTGTGGCCGTGGTGACGGGCGCATCCAGCGGCATCGGAGAAGCGACCGCCGAACGGTTCGCCCAGCTCGGCGCGAAAGTCGCACTGCTGGCCCGCCGCCAGGACCGTATCGACGCGGTAGCGCAACGCATCAAGGACAAAGGCGGCACCGCTCTGGCGCTCGACGTGGATGTGACCGACCGGGCTGCCATGCAAGCGGCCGCCGACCGCATCGAGGGTGAGCTGGGCACAGTGGACCTGGTGTTCGCGAACGCCGGCGTGCAACTCGTCTCCGAGATCGGCGAGCTGAAGGTCGATGAATGGCACGCCCAGATCGACCTCAACATCAAGGGCGTCATGAACACCATCGAGGTCTTCGTCCGGACACTGGAACAGGCCGCTGCCCGAGGCGGCCCGGCCGACCTGATCACCACGTCCTCCATCGCAGCGACCCGCGTCCTGGAGAAGTTCTCGGTCTACTCCGGCACCAAGGCCTACATCAGCCACCTCACCCGCCTGCTGCGCACGGAGCTCGGCCGAAAGATGGTCCGCGTGGCCACCGTCGAACCCGGCATGGTCGCCACCGAACTCCCCGACCACGTCACCGACCCCGACGCCACCCGGCTCATGGCCGACCTGCTCCGGCAAATCGACTGCCTGTCGCCGGAGGACGTCGCCGAGACAGTCGCTTTCGTCGCCTCCGTCCCGAGGCACGTCAACCTCACCGAGATCACCATCCTGCCCACCGAACAGGCCATCTGAATACGCCCGCCCACGGTCACCGCCGCCCCGAGCGACGGTGACCGTGGGTGTGACGCACCTGGGGAAACCGCAGCCTGGTTGCCCCGGCGAGAGAGACCGACGCTGGTGTCCGCAAGCCGTTGCGCACAGGCCCACCGGACCTCCGCGAGGAAGAGGACATCCCATGAACGTCAACGACACCACCAGCGCCGCCGTACTCGACCAGCTCCAGCGCCAGGCCGCCGACCCACAGCGACGCATCCTGTTCACCGGCGCGACCATCGTCACGATGGACCCCGACCTCGGCGTCATCGCCCGCGGCGACCTGCTCGTCGAGGGCAACACCATCACCGCCGTCGGACCCGACCTCAGCGCAGACGGCGCCGTGGTCGTCGACGCCACCGGCACGATCCTCGCCCCCGGCTTCGTGGACACCCACCGGCACGCCTGGGAGGCCCAACTGCGGAGGATCATGCCGGACGTCGACGACCTCGGCGGCTACGTGATGACCACCCTGGCCGGCTACGCCACCGTCTACCGGCCCGAGGACATGTACATCGGCACCAAGCTGGCCGCCCTGACCGCGATCGACAGCGGCATCACCTGCATGCTCGACTTCTCCCACAACTCCCGCACCCGCGAGCACTCCGACGCCGCCATCCAGGCCCTCCTCGACACCGGCATCCGCGGTGTGCACGCTTCCATGGGCCCGCACTTCGGCGACTGGGACCGGCAGTGGCCCGGCGACCTGACCCGTATCAAGGACCAGTACTTCAGCAGCAACGACCAACTGCTGACCCTGCGTGTGGCGACCCTGGCCACCGACGAGATCGCCGGGCCGGCGCTCGCCTACGGTCCTGAACTCGCCCGTGTCGCCAAGGACTTGGGCATCGGAGTGAGCGTGGACGCCGTCTTCGGGACGTCCTCCTCCGAGGCGGTCCTGCGCTGGGCCAAGGACGGCATCCTCAGCCCCGACGTCACCCTCATCCACTCCACCGGATTGACCTCCGAAGCGTGGAAGGCGATGGGGGAGAGCGGCACCACCGTGGCGCTCGCCCCCACGTCCGACGCGCAGATCGGCCTGGAGACCGCGATCCCCGCCGTCGACGAGGCCCTGTCCGTCGGCATCCGGCCCGGACTGAGTATCGACGTCGAAGTCGCCCTGGCCAGCGACATGTTCACGCAGATGCGGGCCCTGCACGCCATCCAGCGGATGCGCGCCGTCAACGCCGCCTACGGCACCGACCAGCAGCCCTCACGCATCACCACCCACGACGTCCTGGACTTCGCCACCCTCCAGGGCGCCCGCACCAACGGTCTCGCCGGCGTCACCGGCTCGCTCACCCCGGGCAAGAAGGCCGACCTGCTGGTCATCCAGGCCGAGGACCTCAACAACATGCCGCTCAACGACCCGATCGGCACCGTCGTGCTGGGCTCGGACGCCCGCAACATCAGCGCCGTCCTCATCAACGGCGAGCCCCGCAAGTGGAACGGCCAGGTCCTCGACGTCAATCTGACCGCCCTGCGCGGCGAGGTGCACGCCTCGCGCGAGTACGTCCTGAACACCACCACCGGCTGAGAGCCCCTTCAGCTTCAGAGCCCGGCCGGCTCCATTCCATCGCCGGGCTCGGGGAGCACCGAACGCACCGCAGGCCCGCCAACGACCCGGACCAGGAACTGCCATGACAACACCACCACAACCACAGCTCCGCGCCGCGACGACACCGTCCTGCGCGAGCTGCGACACCCGCAGGGGCGCCCTCTGCTGCTGACCGGCGGAGCTTGCGGCGGTACCGACTGTGGGTGCCGCGCACCTGGGGATACGGCGGCCTGGTTCCGATTCCACCGCGCGACGAACCTGGTGGTCAGACAGCCGCCGTAGCGGCCGAACATCCGCCTCGAACCTGCACCGGCGCTCACTTCGCGCATCGGGCAGGCCGATGAGCCGACTCGATTGAGGAGCATGCAATGAGCATCACCCACACCAACACCATGGACTGGAACCCCAAGGCCTTCGACGAGATCCTCTCGAACGACGAGGGGCGTCCCGTCCTGTTCACCAACGCCCGCATCCTGACGATGGACCCGCTGATCGGGACCATGATCGGCGCTGACCTTCTGTTCGTCGGTTCCCTGATCGTGGGCGTCGGCCCGGGCATCATCACCGCGGCACAGGACGACAACGCCATCGTCGTCGACTGCACCGGCATGACCATCACCCCCGCCGTCGTCGACACCGTCGCACTGGCCGGCGGCCGCGGCCGCCGCTCGGAGTATGTCGCCACGCTGACCCCGGGCAACACCACCGACTTCCTGGTGGTGCCCGACGAGCTCGCCGCCGACGTGCCGAGCGCCCTGGCCACGCTCATGTCCCAGCCGGAGCAGGTGCGCTCACTGGTCGCGGCCGGCCGGCCCGTCCTGTGGGCCGGTACCGAGGCCCCCGGCCGGGCCACCGCGCCCGAGGCGGGCATCCCGGCCGCCGAGGACCTGACCGGCAGCCCGCGGGTCGGCGTCTGGATCGACAGACACGACTTCCTGCACCAGGAGCTCACCGCCGACGGCCGCTACGACGAGACCCGGGGCGGGCGCCCGCACGCCTACCAGGGCCGGTACTGGATCGACGGCGACCGCATCGACTACCTGGACGACCTCGGCTTCTGGGCCTACGGAGAGTTCCAGGGCGACGAGCTGCACCATGCGGGCTACGTCATGAAGCTCGGCTGACGTTCCCTCCGGTCGGCGCGACGACGGTGGCCGATCCTGGGTGCGCGATACCTGGGGAAACCGCGGCCTGGTTGCCGTAGCGGGCGCGGCCGAGGCTGGCGTTCGACCAGCCTCGGCCGCCCCCGGGCCCACTCTCCCGGCCTTCTCCGCGTACGGAAAGACGACCCCTCATGAACGTCAACGACACCACCAGCGCCGCGGTGCTCGAACAGCTCCGGCACCGGCCCGCCGACCGGCGGCGCATCGACGCAGACCTGCCCGCCCTGCGCAGCGAAGTGCACGCCTCCCGCGAGTACGTGCTGAACATCCCGGCTGCCTGAGCGTCCCCCGTCGCCTGAGCATGTCTCTCCATCGTCCCCGGCCGTTCCTCCCCGGCCGGGGGCACCCACCGAATCCCGGTGGTGCCATCGGCCGATCGTGCCGCGCGCAAACACGCGGGGCGGCGACCAGCCGCCCCCTCCTGGAGTCCCCATGTCCCACCCCACCGCCTCCCCCCGGCACGCAGCCGGGACCAGCACGCCGGACCAGCCGCCGTCCTGGGCCCCCGCTGCGCCGACCATTGCCCTGCTGACCTCACTCGGCGTCCTGATGGTCGGCCAGATGTACACCGTCCTGGCCCTGCTGCACCCGATGGCCACCTCGCTCGGCACGACACCAGGGCAGGCCACCTGGACGGCGACGGCGTTCGGCTTCGCCTACGCCGCCGGATTCCTCCTCGCCGGCCCCCTCTCGGACCGCTACGGATCGCGCGCCGTGATCACCGCCGGGCTCGTGGCAGCCACGGCAGCCACCCTCGCGGTCAGCGCCGCCCCCAACCTCACCTGGGCCGTCGCCCTGCGCACCGTGCAGGGACTGACCGCCGCGGCCTTCGCGCCCTCCGCGCTCTCCTACGTCGTCCAGCACATCGCGCCCCAGCGCCGCGGCACCGCCCTGACCTGCATCACCAGCGGCATGCTCGCCGCCGCCGTCATCATGCAGATCGGCGCTCAGGCCGTCGCGGCCGGGCTCGGCTGGCGCGCGGTCTTCTGGCTCAGCGCCGCCCTCATAGCCCTGAGCCTGATCCCGGTGCGCCGCGTGCTGCGGCCCACTCTCCGCCACGACACCGGCGGTGGGCTGCGCCAGGCCTTCGCGGCGATGCCGAGGCTGCTACGCCGGCCGCGTCTGGTTGCCCTGTACTTGTCCACCGTGGCTCTGATGTCCGCTTTCGTCGCTGTCTACACGGCGGTGGCCATCGCCGGGCCGCCCAGCATCGCCGGGAACTCCTCCGCCATCCTCGCCCTGCGGGCCAGCGCACTGCCCGCCCTGGTTGCCATCCCCCTGCTCTCCGTCGTGTTCCAGCGCCTGGCCGCACCCCTGCGCGCGGTCCTCGCCTTCGCGCTGGCCGCTGTCACCGTCGCGGCCGGCTCCCTCCTCGGCGGCCACACCGTGTCGCTGGCCATCGCTCTGCTGCTGTTCGTGGCCGCCGTCGCAGCAGCGGCGCCCGCCGTCGTCGAGACCATCAACGCAGGCGCCCCGCACGCACGCGGCGCGGCCGTCGCCCTCTACGGATGCAGCATGTTCATCGGCGCCAGCCTGGGCCCGCAGCTCACCGGAGCTCTCACCGGCCTGGGCTTCGGCAACATCCTGCGCATCGTCGCCGCCGCACTCCTCCTCGGCATCGTCCTGGCTCTGCCGGCTCTCCGCCACCAGCGCACCACATAGCCAGCCCCCAACCTTCCCTGCACCACCTCCAAGGGAGAAGGACATGTCCACCCAGGCAAGCACCCAGACCCGCACCCCCGGCGGAGTGCTGGTCACCACCGGCGGCATCCCGATGAGCGAGCGCGCTCGGCGCCGGCGTCGCCCGCACCTACATCGACGGCGCCTGGCACGACGCCGCGACCGACGAGTGGTGGCAGCACCACCACCCGGCCACCGGCGAGCCGGACTTCACGATCGGTGTCAGCTCCGCCGACGAGGTCGACCGCGCGGTCCGCGCCGCCCGTCGCGCCTTCGACGAGGGGCCCTGGCCGCGGATGACCGCCCGCGAGCGCAAGCTGGCGCTGCAGTCCCTCGGTGACCTGATCCGCGCCCGCAGCTCCGAGTTCGCGCAGCTGCGGTCACTCGACAACGGCGTGCCGATCACTGTCGGCAGCGGCTTCCGGTTCTCGGCGAACTTCGCCGCCGACGTTTTCGACTACTTCACCGGCTGGATCGACAAGCTCGACGGCGCGGCCCCGCCCGTCTACACGGAGCAGATCAACAACCAGCTGATCACCGTCAAGGAGCCGGTGGGTGTCGTCGCGGCGATCGCCCCGTTCAACGCCCCGGTCATGCAGTTCGCCCAGAAGGTCGCGCCCGCCCTCGCCGCCGGCTGCAATGGTGTTCAAGCCCTCGGAGTACGCCTCCAACGTCGCTGTCCTCTACACCAAGCTCATCGAACAACTCGACCTGCCGGCAGGCGTGTTCAACCTGGTCCCCGGAACGGCAAGCACCTCCCAGGCCCTGGTGGCGCACCCACTGGTCGACAAGGTGGCCTTCGCCGGGCGCCGCTCCGTCGGCGAGCAGATCCTCAACCTGGCCGCATCCGGCCTCAAGCGCGTGCAGCTGGAACTGGGCGGCAAGAGCCCGAGCATCGTGTTCGACGACGTCGAGGACATCGCCGCCACCGCGCAGTACGCGATGAGCCCTGGTCTCCATGGGCCTGTCCGGACAGCTGTGCTCGACCCAGACCCGCGCCCTTGTGCAGCGGTCGGTGTACGACGACTTTGTCGCAGCCGCCGCCGCGCAGATCGAGAACGTCCACCTCGGCGACTCCTTCGACCCGACCGTCACGTCCATCCCGCTGGTGAACCCGGCCGCGTCCGACCGGGTCATGGGGCTGATCGACGGCGCTGTCGCTGAAGGCGCCAAGCCGGTTGCGGGCGGGCGCCGGATCACGGTCCCCGGTGGCGGCAACTGGGTCGAGCCGACCCTGTTCACCGACGTCACCACCGACATGGAGATCGCCCGGGAGGAGGTGTTCGGCCCGGTGCTCGCGGCCATCCCGTTCGACACCGAGGAGGAAGCCATCCGCATCGCGAACGACTCCGAATACGGCCTCTCAGCCGGCGTCTACACCCGCGACACCTCCCGGGCCCTGGGCGTCGCACGTCAGCTGCGTACAGGGACGGTCGGCATCAACAGCCTGTTCGTCGCCACCCCCACCGCCCCGTTCGGCGGCTACAAGACCTCCGGCCTGGGCCGCGAAGGCGGCCGCGACGGCCTCGAGGGCTACCTGGAAACCAAGATGATCAGCATCCCGCTCAGCTGATCCCCGCCGTTCCCCTGCCTGCCCTGCCGACCCGCGATGCCTTCAAGCGGCTGGACGGGGTGCTCATCAGCGTCGGCGGACCGCCGACAGGTACGTCGGACACCATCGACGACGACCAGTGGCGCGCCGCCTTCGAGTCGGTCTTCCTCGGTGCGGTGCGGCTGTCCCGTGCCGTCGCGGTGGAGCTGGGCGAGGGAGGTGTCATCGGCTTCGTCCTTTCCACCCCCGTGTACGAGCCGATTCCTGACCTTGCGATCTCCAATGCCTTCCGGCCGGGCCTGGCCGGCTACGCGAAGAGTCTCGCGAACGAGCTGGGCCCAAGGGGCATCCGTGTCGTCGGCCTCGTGCCCGCCCACATCGAAACCGACCGGGTACGCGAACTCTACGAGCGGGGTTGAGCGCCGCCAGAATCCACCCCGAACTGGCGCGACAAAACGCTCTTTCAGGGCGCGTAACGTCCCTGTTGCGCCGTCGGCCGTAGCTGGAGACCACGCGCCTTGCTTGCGACGACCAGAGCAGAGGCCGGGCTCCTTCGCCGGACTGGTGCGGCAGACCAAGCACAAGGTGGTGCAAGGGCTTACCCGGACCGGGTGGTGTGCCGTTCCCTCCACCGCACCGTCCACCCGCCGGTTCCCTCCGGTCTGGGCGGAAACGTGGGGTTAGCCCCATGGCCCTGTACTCCCCGCTGTCTCAATCTGGGGTACGTGGCGGTAAACGTTCTGGTTGTCGACGATGATCCCGGCTTCCGGCAGGTGGCCTACGCGCTTCTGAGGGCGCGCGGCATGCGCGTCGTGGCCGAGTGTGCCGATGGCGCCTCTGCTATAGCCGCTGTGTGCGCGCACGAGCCGGACGGGGTTCTGCTCGACGTTCACCTTCCCGACCAGGACGGCATGTCCGTTGCGAGAGTTCTGCGGGAAGGCCCGCATCCTCCGCGGGTGGTCCTGACATCGACCGATAGGTCTCCATGGTCGGGGGAGGAACTGGCTGCTGCGGGGGTGGAGGCCTTCGTGACGAAGGACCTGCTCTACGACACCGACCTGGCCAGGCTGCTTAGCCCTTGAGATATTCCAGGGCCGCGACCACTCGTCGGTCTCCTGCCCGGTCCGTGCCCGGCAGGCATCCCGCTGACCGACCTCACCACCTCGGTGCGTTCTCGTTGTGCCGGCCGACCATCCGTTGGCGAAGCGCCGTGCCGTGCCGATCGCCGAACTGGCCGGTCTGGACCCCGTCGGCTCCCTCGTGGGCTGCGACACCCGGACTGTCGTGGATCGCATCGAGATCACCGGCCAGTCGGTATCGGGCCGACAAGCTGGCTGCGCTGCGGTCGACTGCGGCAGAGCTGGGTGGCCGTCGGGCCGCGCGCTGTGTCGGAGGCTAAGAGGTCCTGACAAAGGTGCTGGACGTGGCGGTGGGCGATCAGGCAGGTGGCGAGGCCGAGGAAGGCTTCATGGATGTCGTCGCGTCGCTCCCCATCGGATGCGTAAGCGGCGGAAGCCGTGCAGCCAGGAGGTTAGGTCGGCCGCGCGGCGAGGTGCCTGCCGTGGAAGGTCCTTTTCCGCGCGGCCTCCCGCCGAACCGGACTTGACGGTTTCCCTGTCATCCGGCTCTCCAGTGACTACAGCGTGTGTGACCCGGCCGCTTTCGCTTGGTGGATGCGGTCATGACAGGCGTCGCACGCCACGAGGGTCTTGCGGCGCCGGTCGAGCATGACGCGCGCCCAGTCGTACGGCGGCCATCCGGCGCGGGCCAGGTCGGCGAGAGCTCGTATGTGATGCACCTGGACATCACCGGTGTCCCCGCAGGCGTCCAAGGGCGGGGCCGCAAAAAGAGCATCAGCAACCGGACTCTCGGCACCGCCTACAGCCGCCACGATCTCACCGTGTTCCTGCAGAACCTTCCGCGAGTCCTCCTACCCGAAAGAGGATAAATTTGTTCATCTAGGGCGTCTAGATCCTTTCCTTCGATAGGTGGATCATGAGGGCACGGCCGGGGTGTGCGGGTTCGCGACCGGGGCTGACGGGCCTCACGATTGCGGCGGGCGGCCTGCTTGCCTTGTTGATAGGTGCCGCGTTTGCCGTCTTGTTGTGGGCGATCGCTGACGCGAACAGCGCCACATCGGCGAGACGCGCTTCTCGGACGGCCATCGTCGAGGCCGGCAGCCTGGAACAGCTGGTCCTCGGCCTTGAGACGGGGCAGCGCGGTTTTCTGATCACCAAGCGCGAGGAGTTCCTCGAGCCGTGGCAGACGGCGCGCAAGGAGTTTCCTGTGGAGGCGCGGCGGTTCACCGAGACCGCTACCTCTCCTGAACAGCGCCGCAGTGCCAGGCAGATCACGCAGGGCGTCGAGTCTTTGATAACCGACTACTCGGTTCCGCTGGTCGAGGCGGTCCGGCGAGGTGATCCCGCCGCATCCGGTCTGGCGGCGACTGCCGAGGGGAAGCGGCGCGTCGATGTTTTGCGGGCCCAGTTCGACCGGTACACGGCAAAGGAGCGTGCCAAGCTCGCGGCGCGTGAAGACACCGCGGGAGTCAACGGGCGTCGGGCGGTGATTGCGGCAGGTGCGGGGCTGGCGGCATCGACTGCGCTGGTGGCCGCTTTCACGGTGTTCCAGCACCGCGCCGTCGTGCGGCCGGTGCGGGCGGCGGCGGGCGCGGCGGGACGGTTCGCAGACGGTGACCTCGGGGTGCGGATCACCCCCAGCAACGTGGCGGAGATCGGCACGCTGGGTACGTCCTTCAACACCATGGCGGCCTCGTTGCAGGACAGCCGCACGCGCATCGAGGAGTCGCGCAAACGTTTGGAGCTGCTGTACGAGGCAAGTGTGTCGGTGGGCACCACGTTGGATGTGGAGCAGACGGCCCGGGAGCTGGCGCAGGTGGCCGTACCCGGCTTCGCCGACTTCACCACCGTCGATCTGCTGACGCCGGTCCTGCGCGGCGAAGAGGTTTCGGCCAGGGGGAGTGCGCAGCTGCGCCGGGTGGCGCTGGCCGGTATCCGGCAGGACGCCCCGCTGCGCAACGTGGGGGACCTGATGGCGCCGGGCCTTTCCACGGCGCAGGTGCGCGGCTTGAAGCCCGGGCGGGCGGCAATCGACGTCGGCCTGCGCACCATCCCCGACTGTGGCTCGCGGGAGCCGGAGCAAGCTGCACGCATCCTCGACTACGGCATCCATTCGCTGATCAGGACGCCGCTCATGGCCAGAGGAGTGGCCGTAGGAACGGTCGGCTTCTGGCGCTGCCGACCCGAGCCGTTCGGGCAGGACGATGTGGACCTCGCCGAGGAGCTGGTCGCCAAGGCGGCGGTCGCGATCGACAACGCGCGCCGCTACACCCGGGAGCGGTCCACCGCGCTGACGCTGCAGCGCAACCTGCTGCCGCAGCAGCTGCCCGGCCAGACGGCAGTGGAGGTGGCCTCCCGCTACCTGCCCGCCGGGCCGCAGACCGGGGTGGGCGGCGATTGGTACGACGTGATCCCACTGTCGGGCAGCCGGGTCGCCCTCGTCGTCGGCGACGTCGTCGGTCACGGCATCCACGCCTCCGCCGCAATGGGACGCCTGCGCAGCGCCGTGCGCACCCTGGCCGAAGTAGACCTGCCTCCAGAGGAAGTGATCACCTACCTCGACGACATCGTCCTCCACGTCGGCGATAGTGCCCAGGACGAGGACGAGGTCTCGGCGGCCAACGTCGGCGCGACGTGCATGTACGCGGTCTACGACCCGGTCTCCCGCCAGTGCTCCCTTGCCACCGCAGGCCACCCGCTGCCCGCCGTGCTGGCACCGGATGGCACCGTGCGGGTCGTCTCCGGTGACATCGGACCGCCCCTGGGCATCGGCGGCCTGCCCTTCGAAGCCACCGACCTGGAACTGGACGCCGGCTCTGTGCTCGCCCTGTACACCGACGGCCTCGTCGAAACGCGGGACCGGGACTTCGACAGCGGTCTGACCCAGCTGTGCCACACGCTGGCGCGACCCGCAGCCACCCTGGAGGAGACCTGCGACAACGTGATCGGATCCCTGCTCAGAGACCACCCGGCCGATGACGTTGCCCTGCTGCTGGCCCGCACCCACGCCCTGTCACCGGAGCAAGTCGCCACCTGGCAGATCGCCGCCGACGCCGTCCAGGTCGAGCATGCCCGCAAGCTGGGCGTCGGACAGCTCGTCGAATGGGGACTGGAGGAGGCGACCTTCATCACCGAACTGGTGGTCAGCGAACTGGTCACCAATGCCATCCGCTACGGAGAACCGCCCATACATCTCCGCCTCATCCGCGATCGCACACTGATATGCGAGGTCTCTGACGCCAGCAGCACCACACCGCACCTCCGCCATGCCCGGACCTTCGACGAAGGCGGGCGTGGACTGCTCCTCGTCGCAGCCCTCACCCAGAGCTGGGGTAGCCGGCAGACCAAGACCGGCAAGACCATCTGGTGCGAGCAGGCGCTTCCCTGCCCCATGACGACGCCCCACTGAGAGGTCCAGTACAACTGACCGATGCCTTCCTCGGTCGAACATTTCTATCTGAACATGGATAAATTGTTCATCTAGGGCGTCTAGATCCTTTCCTTCGATAGGTGGATCATGAGGGCACGGCCGGGGTGTGCGGGTTCGCGACCGGGGCTGACGGGCCTCACGATTGCGGCGGGCGGCCTGCTTGCCTTGTTGATAGGTGCCGCGTTTGCCGTCTTGTTGTGGGCGATCGCTGACGCGAACAGCGCCACATCGGCGAGACGCGCTTCTCGGACGGCCATCGTCGAGGCCGGCAGCCTGGAACAGCTGGTCCTCGGCCTTGAGACGGGGCAGCGCGGTTTTCTGATCACCAAGCGCGAGGAGTTCCTCGAGCCGTGGCAGACGGCGCGCAAGGAGTTTCCTGTGGAGGCGCGGCGGTTCACCGAGACCGCTACCTCTCCTGAACAGCGCCGCAGTGCCAGGCAGATCACGCAGGGCGTCGAGTCTTTGATAACCGACTACTCGGTTCCGCTGGTCGAGGCGGTCCGGCGAGGTGATCCCGCCGCATCCGGTCTGGCGGCGACTGCCGAGGGGAAGCGGCGCGTCGATGTTTTGCGGGCCCAGTTCGACCGGTACACGGCAAAGGAGCGTGCCAAGCTCGCGGCGCGTGAAGACACCGCGGGAGTCAACGGGCGTCGGGCGGTGATTGCGGCAGGTGCGGGGCTGGCGGCATCGACTGCGCTGGTGGCCGCTTTCACGGTGTTCCAGCACCGCGCCGTCGTGCGGCCGGTGCGGGCGGCGGCGGGCGCGGCGGGACGGTTCGCAGACGGTGACCTCGGGGTGCGGATCACCCCCAGCAACGTGGCGGAGATCGGCACGCTGGGTACGTCCTTCAACACCATGGCGGCCTCGTTGCAGGACAGCCGCACGCGCATCATGGAGAGTGTCGATGCGGTACACCGGCGCACGGCTCGGGACCTGCACGACGGGGCGCAGCAACGGCTGATCAGCCTGATGATCGGGCTCCGGCTCGCGCGAGAGGTGATCTCCGATGGGGAATCGTCCGCGACCGAGCTGCTGGATCATTCCATGGCCGACGCGCAGACGGCGATCGACGAGCTGAGGGAACTCGCATCGGGGATCTACCCGTCTGTGCTGACGTTGAAGGGACTGGCGGCGGCGGTGAAGGACCTGGCGGACCGGTGCCCGATTCCCGCCGTCGTCGACAGCAAGTGTGACCAGAGGCTTCCCTCTACTGTTGAATCGAACGCGTATTTCATCGTGGCCGAGGCCGTGACGAACGCGGTGAAGCACGCCCAGGCGTCCCGGATCGACATCTCCCTCGAACTCGGGGAGGTCCTTCGGCTCCGGGTCGTTGACGACGGTATCGGGGGCGTGGACGAGACCACGGCCGGCAGTGGTCTGACCGGGCTGGCGGACCGCTTGGCCGCCTTCGGCGGTACGTTGACCATCGAGTCGCCCCCGGGGGGCGGCACCTCGATCCTGGTGCAGATCCCGATACCGGCCTGAAGCGCCCAGTGCCCAGCGCCCCTCAATGGGCCGTTCACCCGGCGTCGTGATGCTTGCTGCCCGTTCGTCCGGGTCTTGGGTGCCCTTTGGGGCTCTGCTGTGCTCCAGGGCACCGAGCATGCGGAGCCTGGTCAACATGACCTCGTGCGGCTGTCCGAGACCCCGACTTCGTGCCGCTCGGCCAGACGCCGCCAGGGAAGTGCGGCACGCGAGTGCGGACGACATGGCGGTGTCAGCCGAGCGGGTGGGCTGCATCGCGCAGGGTGGCCAGGACCGAGGCGTACATACGTGACTTGATGGTGGCGAGGGTGTCGCCGGCCTTGCCGAGCTGCGCCTCGGCGATCTCTACGGCCGTGGAACGCACAGCGTTCTCGTCCACCGCCCGGTCGACGATCCCGGCGGCCGCGGCGTCCGACCCACCGTAGCGACGGGCGGTGACCATGGCCTCGTGCGCGGTCTGCGGCGCCAGCCGGGACTGGATCAGGGCGGCCATGCCGGGCGTGAAGGGGATGTTGATGTCCGCTTCGGGCAGGCACCAGAAGCCGCGGTCGGCGCGCATGACACGGAAGTCGTGCGCGAGGGAGAACATCGCGCCGGCGGCGAAGGTGTGCCCCTGCAGGGCGGCCACGGTGATCACCGGCAGGGACAGCATGCGGGCGAAGAGTTCGTGGACGGAGCTGCGGTAGCTTTCCTGCTGGTTGGCGTGCGCGCTCAGCCATTCCAGGTCCAGGCCGTTGGAGTAGAACTTGCCCCTCGCGGCGGTCACCAGGGCATGGGGCCCTTCTGCCTTCTCCACTTCGTTCAGGGCGGTGTTGACGGACGCGATCCAGTCGGGGTGGAAGCGGTTCTCATCGTCTCCGAGGTCGAGTACGAAGACGTTGTCCTGGCGGTCAAGGGTTGGCATGTGTGCTCCTGGGGGTTGTGCCGATCTCATGTCCGGACCGGACGTTGGTGTTTCAAGCGTGTGTGCTTGTGGTGGGGAACGGAATGATCGAGTCGCCTCTGTCGCGTGCAGCGTAGATAAGCAGCCGGAGCAGGCGTTGTCGTCCATGGTGCAACCGGGATATCGCGGTGCCCGGGGGAATGCCCAGGACCTCTGCGATCTCCTCGGGAGTAAAGTCCTCCACGTAAGCCAGGTGCACAACGATCGCGTTCTCCCGCGGGAGTTGGTTGAGCGCGGCCTTCACCTCGTGGTCGGGCAGGAGGTCGAGGGCCTGCGCTGCGGCCGTCGGAGGAACAGAGGGTGTCGAGTGTTTCTTACCCGGCAGCCGGTGGCGGGGCTGTCCCGTCGATGGGCCCGGGCGCGGCAGGTTCTGCCGCTCGCCGTTGGCGCCGTGCGCGGTGTCGGCCAGGATGTGGAACAGCCAGGCCTTCAGGCTTGTCCCCGTGGTCAACGACCCGAACGCGTCGAAAGCCCGCAGATACGTCTGCTGAACCAGGTCCTCTGCGGCGGCGCGGTCGCGGGTCATGCATGTGGCGGCTGCGTACACCCGGTCAAGAAACGGCAGGGCTTCGCGTTCGAACCGCGCGACGAGGCCGGCGGCATCCGGTGCAGTGCTGCCAGGGCCGTTCGCCATGCCGGGGCACAGCGGGGCGAGCATCTCCGCGTGGGTGTCATCGGGGGTGCGGGCGCGGCGATCCATGAAGAGTTCTCGTGGCGCTTGGGCGCTGCTCTCACCGGGTTTCCCGCTCGCGTACCCTTCGAGGGCGGGTCGCCCGGTGCGGGAGGGGCTTCGGCTCACGTCTCCCCTTGGGGAATGCGGAGCGTTGAGTTGGCCATGCCGTCCTTCACCGGCACGCTTGAGGTCCCGCAGACGTTCGGACGCTGATCGTCCACGGTGTCGGCCGTTCCCGGTATCGGCGAGTGCCGGCGGGTGCGGGAGGTCCTCGGTCATCGGTGTGGATGTGGGCATGGCGTTCTCCGGAATTGAAAGATCAAGATCTTGTCGGGCGGCGAGCGGAAGGCTCACGGAGACAGGGGAGCGTGCATCCCCGGCCCGTGCGGCGACAGCAAAGCCGACATGACCTGGTGAGGCGCTCCACGAAGCCGCGTTGAGCGGGCACAGACACGACCGAACCTTGGGCCGCCATCGACGATGACCCACTCCTCGTCCACCGCGGGCTTGGCGATGTCGCCCGACTGGACCTCGTCCACGGCCTTGCGGCCCGCGGCCGACCCGACGTCGAACAGGTACGGCGGCTTGGCCGTGGCCTTCGCGAAGCCTGCGGCCGGGGGCTCGAGGACTGGCGACTTCGGGGTGTACTGCTGGAACACGGGGCACTCCTTGGGGGAGAGTGGCGCCGGAAGAGGCGCCCTTGGTCTTATGTGCGACGCGAATCCGGATCGTCGGGTGGGGAAGATTCCGTACCGGTTCCGGGGCGATCCCCATCGTGTTCCGGTCGGCGCCGAACAAGCTGTCGAGCGACCTCCACATTTCACTGCTGGCATGCCCCCGAGGACTGTGGGGAATACCCCACGGCTTGCCGCCCGCCGGGGGTGCACGTGACACGTAATTCACATGCACAGCGTTAACTTGCTTGGCGAGTGGGGGGTGTTACGCCCGCCTTGAGCCGCGATAAACGGCCGGCCCTCCGACCAGGTGCTCAACGCACTCATACGGGTATTCCGGATCGATGCCTACGATGCAGAAAACCTGCACCGGCCGGCCGGCCGGGCGCGGGCCGCGAGCCCGCAGCCAGAGCTGCTCGGGCCGCGATCATCCCCCGATGTACTGCGCCTGATCGCCAGCTGGAACGTCCCGGCCCTGGTCCTGGTACCGCGCCATGATGTCTTGGCGGCAAACCAGCTGGGCAATGCATTGTTGTCCGCGAACCAACGCGGCGCGACATGTCTTTTCGACCCCGCACGGAAGTTCTACGTAGACTGGGACGAGATCACGGAGAGCAGTGCCGCCGCTTTGCGCGCGTACGCTGACCTCAACCCCGACGACCCAGGCCTGACGCGTCTCATCGTTGAGTCCGTGAAGGCGTGTGGCCCAAGGCATACACATGCAGCTGTTTCCACCACCCCGAGCTGGTCTACCAGAATTTCGCCGTCAACGACGCGCCGGGTCAGCAGCTGGTGACTTTTCAGGCGGAGCCGGGCTCCGCAAGTGCGGAGGCACTCGGACTCCTGATATTGGTCACCGACGGAGCTACCCGTGCCGTGAGGGACCTGATGCGGTGGACCGCTCTGCCCCAGGCCACACGCCGAAGGCGTGCCCATCATCGCGTGGAACCTGTCAAAGGATGGGTCATGAAAGCTGCGATCCGCGCCGTCCTCGGTGACGACCAACCGATCGTCCGGGAGGGTGTCACGATGATTCTCACCCGTGCCGGAATCAATGTCGTCTCCGCGGTCGACAACGCTGTCGACTTGGTGCAGGCCGCTGCGGAACACCGGCCCGACGTGGTGATCACAGATATCCAGATGCCTCCGGGTCTGGCGGACGACGGGCTGCGGGCTGCCTTGCAGATTCGAGCCGCCCATCCTGGGATGGGCGTCATCGTGCTGTCGCAGTACCTTGAAGCGAGCTACGCCCTCGATCTGGTCGGGGACAACCCGGGCGGTGTGGGGTACTTGCTGAAGGAGAAGGTTGCGAAGCCCGAGATCCTCAGTGACGCGGTGGAACGCGTGGTGAGTGGTGGTTCGGCTCTCGACTCGGACGTGATTGCCAGCCTCGTGGGCCGTAAGCGCGCGGCTGGCCCGCTCGATCAGCTGACGCCCAAGGAACGTGAGGTTCTTGCCCTCATGGCCGAGGGGCACTCCAATGCCGGCATTGCGGCGAAGCTGGTCGTGACCGTTCCTGCGATCGAGCGGCACGTCACCGGCATTTTCCTCAAGCTGGGTCTGCAGCAGGCGGAGTCCTCGCAGCACCGACGAGTGCTCGCGGTCCTGGAGTATCTCAAGAGCTAGGGCCGGTCCGGCGGATCATGCCGGAGACGCGGGGTCTGGTGCGCCCGCCCCCAAGCTCTCGGCTTCGCTCGAGCAGGGAGGTATGAGGCGCCCCGAAGTTCTCGGACAGCGGTCCCCATAGGATCGAAGTCCAGAACGGCGGAGAGAGCACGTGGCACAG
>NZ_JBTLMO010000090.1:0-21233 GCF_054462255.1 Streptomyces sp. SD15
CGGAACGTGCCGTGGACCGGCGGGTCGAGCCGTCCGCTCTCCGAGCGCGGGAAGAACTCGTACCACGCGCCGTACAGCGCCCGTTCCCGTTCCACGAGCAGGGGCAACGGCAGCGAGCGGGAGACCTGTTCACGCAGCGGGCGTTCCGCGAGAACGGCGTCCACTTCCGGGGTCAGCGCGGCCGCGAGTCGGGCGGCCCGCGGCAGGGAGTCGTCGCGCAGGGCGTTCGCCGCGGCCCGCAGCGTCACTTGGCCGGCCGGGTCCGGTACGCCGGCCGCGGCGCGCTCGTACAGCGAGGCGCCCTCCTCCAGGACCAGCCCTGCGTCGATGTCGGCCGGGACCTTGATTTCGGCGGAGTGGCGCCAGGCGGCCAAGGGGTTTTTCCATGCCTCCACCAGGTATGTCCAGTGGCCTTCGGCTCCCGGTGTGACCTCGGCGCCCCAGCGGTCGGTGCCCGGGGCCAGTTCGCGCATCGGGGTCCAGGGGCCGGGGCGGCCGCCCGGGTCGCACAGCACGACATTGGCGCCGACCGTGTCCTGGCCCTCGCCGAAGACGGTGGCGGTGACCTGGAAGGTCTCACCACTGACCGCTTTCGCGGGGCGCCGGCCACATTCGACGACCGGCCGGACATCCACGATCGGGACGCGGCCGATCGCACTGCGGTTGATCGGGTCACGGCCGTCGGCCGGGTGTGCGTGCATGGATTTCGCCTCCGACGTCCTCGAGCTCCCGACTACGGTTCAGAGCTGCGCTGGCATGTCCCGACAAATGTCCGACTCATGGGTGCCTGTCGGCCGAAGGGTCCGTTCCTCGAACGGGTGAACCGCCGCCTCGCAGATAGTGCTCGGCGGCGTCCACGGCCTCCCGCGCGCACCGCTTCCCCATCAGCACGCACAGGGTGTATCCCGTGCTCTCGAAGTTGTCCCGCACCGCGTGGTCGGCGGGGGCCACGAGCAGCAGGCGTTCCCAGGCCCGGTATTGCTCCAGATGTCTGGCGACCTCGGCTTTGTCAGGCAGCAGCATGGCGCTGGTCACCTTCCCACTCTCTCGGCTGCGCACGGCTCCCACCGGCCGGCGCCGGACAGACTGTGCACGGAGGGAAACCGGCCCGTTACATGCGCGGCACCCTCACTCATGGTGCCCGCGTCGCAACCGAGCGTCTTGTTGGGTCTTCAACTACATCTGGGACCGCTCTCGTGTTGCACGAATGGAGTAGCACTCTCACTCTTGGAATGACTCAGGAGCGATCTGAGCTCACGCTTCGTGTTCGGGTCCCGGTTCGAAGAGGGCGAGCAAGCGGGGAGCTTCGCCGGTGAGGAGCCAACGACAATGAAAGCTGCAGTGCCCTGCTACTACCACCTCGACGTAGAGGTCAGCCCGGAACGGGTAGGACAGGTCAGGCGCATTCTGGCCGCCCACCTCCGTTACTGGAACCTGGAGACCCTGGTCGAGTCCGTCTGTCACTGCGCCGAAGTGCTGCTTCATACGATCGACGAGCACGCGGCGGACAAGAACACGACCGTCGAGATGTGGTGGAACGGCTCGCATCTCATCACCGCCGTGTCCGACAACGACCAGGACCTTCGCCCGCACAACGCACCACAGGGCTGTCTGGCCCAGATAGCCGCACTCAGCGACGGCTGGGGCTGCTGCGCCACGGGCGCCGGTGGCAAGATCATCTGGTTCTCGTGGCGGGCCCGCGCGGCCGAGCGCGCTCCGCTGGTCCCGACCGGGCCCATGCCCAGCCTGCGGGAGGCGCGCAGGACGCCTCGCCGGGTGACTCTGCCGGTGGCGGCGCTCGCCGCTCCCCTCGACGACCCCGTGGCCGCCATCGCCGTAGGTTGATCGCGTAGGCGCCCGGACGGGGCCTTCCCTTCCACCGGGCGGCAGTCGCGGCGTACGACGGCACACCTCGACCTCGGTCACTCTGGCCGAGGTCGGCGGCGTCCTGTGGGTCAGCCGCGTGGCGTCACGGTTTGAGGGCCACGCCGCCGTGGACGTCCGTGGGTTCGGGCGAGGTGCCGGGCTCGGGGCGCCACAGGGGGCAGGACACGATGCCGGGGTCGATCAGTTCGAGGCCCTCGTAGTACGCGGTGATCTGCTCGGGGCTGCGCAGCACGTACGGGATGGCGCCGGTGTCGTCGTAGCCCTGCTGGGCCTGCTTGAGCGCGGCGTCGGTGTCGGTGCTGTCGTAGTGCACGAAGTAACTTCCGGGGGGCAGGGCGGCCTGGAGGCTGCGGACGATCGACTTGGCCTCCTCGTAGTCCTGGATGTGGCCGAGGATGCCCATGAGCATCAGGGCGACGGGCCGGTCGAAGTCCAGGATGCGGCTTGCCGCTTCGATGATCTTCTCGGGCTCGTGCAGGTCCGCGTCGATGTAGTTGGTGACGCCGTCGGGGGTGCTGGTGAGCAGCGCCTGGGCGTGGCGGAGCACCAGGGGATCGTTGTCGACGTAGACGATCCGTGACTCGGGTGCCACCCGCTGGGCGACCTGGTGGGTGTTGTCGTACGAGGGCAGGCCGGTGCCGATGTCCAGGAACTGGCGGATGCCGAGCTCGCCGGCCACCAAGGTCACGGTCCGGATCAGATAGTCGCGGGAGGCCCGTGCCATCGTCTCGATGTTCGGCGCGACCTCGCGGTAGGCGTCGCCCGCGACCCGGTCGACCTCGTAGTTGTCCTTCCCGCCCATCCAGTAGTTCCAGATGCGGGCGGAGTGCGGCACCGTGGTGTCGATCTTGGACAGCGCCTCTTGGTCGGGGGTGGGCCGGCCGTCTGCCATGGAATGTCTCCTGCCTGCGTCACGTGGTTGGTTCATAACCTACCGTCAACTTGTTTTTGAATTACGTGAGTTGATGGTGAGGGTGGGCAGGGCCGCGGATCGGGTGGCCGAGGTCCTTCGCGTCGAGGGTGACGACGGGGACGTGCTGGGCCAGGGTGCGCAGTGCCCGCTCGTACGCGCGGACGGCCTCGGTGTCGTCCGTCTCGCCCGTCACCTGGAGGAGTGCGCCGTCGCGTTCCGCCACCGCTTCCGCGAAGTCGAGCGCCTGGATCCAGGTGACCCGGGAGCGTCCGCGGCGCAGCGGTCCGTAGACCAGCTCGTGGAGGAGACTGCCGTCGACAACCAACCGCCCTGGTGCGGCGAGGAGTTCGCGGTACGGCTGAGTGGGGTCCAGATGGTGAAGAGGCCCGTGCGAGCGCCGGATCGTGAATCCGTGGCGGACCAGTTCGGCGATCAGGCCGCTTCTGCTGATGCCGTCGGGTCCCTCGACGACCAGTGTCCGGCACTGGGTGAGGGCCTGGTGGAGGATCATCCCCGCACCCCGGGACCCCGCACCGCGGAACCCAGCACTTCGGAGCTTCGGCGGCCTGGCGGCGTCACCTCGGAACACGGACCGGTGCGCATACCGCTCCCTCCAGGACGACAGACTTCCCCAGTGTGGGGGGACAACCCGCACGGCGGGAGTGGGCGTGCGGGTTGTCCGGTTGTGCGGCCGTAGTGGCGGGGCCTTCACGCCGTTGTTTCGCGCGGTCGTGGGGTCAGGCGATCAGGAAGTCGGCCTGGCCGGCCTTGGCTCCTTCGAGGAAGGAGATCATCTCGTCCCGGGTGTAGACCAGCGCGGGTCCGTCCGGGTCCGTGGACTGGCGGAAGGCCACCTGGCCGTCGGGCAGCCGCTTGGCCTCGACGCAACTCCCGCCGTTGGTGCCGCTCCAGGGCTTCTCCCAGCCCTCGGTGCCCAGATCGACGGCCGACATACCGCTGTAGATGGGGCCCTTGGATCCCATGGATCACAACTCCTTACGCAGTTCACCCAGGATGGCCCTGGTCCGAGCGACCGGCTCCGCCTGCACGGACATCCGGTCCAGCACTTCGAGATAGGTGACGACGTCGGCGGGCCGGTCGACATAGACCGCGCCGGCGAGGCTTTCGGTGTAGATGACGTCGGGCAGTTCGGAGAAGCCGAAGCGGAAGTGGTGGAACGGGCCGAAGGCGCCGGGGTGTGCCCCCACTCCGAAGCGCATGATCTGGATCGTGACCTTCGGCATGTCCAGGACCTCGTGCAGCCGGTCGATCTGGGCCCGCATCACTTCGGCTCCGCCCACCGGCCGACGCAGCACCGTCTCGTCCAGGATGGCCCAGATGGCGGGCGCGTCCGGCTTGGCGAGCAGGTCCTGGCGCTTGATCCGCAGGGCGACGCGGCGGGCGATGTCCTCCTTCGACTCGTTGGGGAAGCCGACGCGCATCAGCGCGGCGACGTAGTCGTCCGTCTGCAACAGGCCGGGGACGTAGTGGGGTTCGTAGAGACGGATGACGCTGGCTTCGCTCTCCAGGCTGACGTAGGCGCTGAACCACTCGGGCAGTACGTCGCGGTACTTGTACCACCACCCGGGCTGGTTGGCCTCCCTGGCCAGGGCGAGGAAGTCGTCGATCTCCGCCGCCGGGACCCCGTAGGTGTGCAGCAACTCCCTTACGTAGGGGATACGAAGGCCGACCTCGGCCTTTTCGATCCGGCGCACCGTCAGAGGGGTGACCTCGATCGCCCGTGCCGCCTCCTCGAACGACACTCCGGCCTGTTCCCGCAGCTGTCGTAACCGCTTGCCGAGAACCATCCGCAGGACCGTGGGCGCACTGCCGCCAGAGCGGTTGTCGCTCACGTCCTACCTCCCGGAACGGCCGTCACAGCGTGCAGTGTGCCATGCGGTGGGTGACAGAGACAGGGCGATGCGGATCGTTCTGAAATTATCAGAACGCTGGTTGCGTGTTGAGCCTGTCGGCGAGGATAGTGATCGAGTGACCTGTCGCACAGTCAGTGCGACGAGCGCGCAACTGTGCTCGAACGACCAGGAATTGATGTCGCGGCAGGTGCGGGCACAGCCGTACGCGACCGTGATGCGAGATCTGGGTGGCCACCGTGACCGAGGGACAATCAAGGAGCACGGGCAGGGGTCCCGCCGGGGCCAACGCGGCGCTGGCGACCGCGCTCAAGGACGCCGGCTGCTCGTACGCCTCCCTCGCTCTGCGGGTCAACGAGCTGGGCCGCCGCCAGGGCGTGGACTCCAACTACGACAAGGCGTCGGTCACCCGCTGGCTCCAGGGCCAGCAACCACGGGGAGCCACGCCGGAGTTGATCGCCGCCGTACTGTCCGAGCGGCTCGGCCGCGCCGTGTCACCCGCGGATCTCGGCTTCCACTCCGATCAGCAGCGCCCGGTCGCGGGCAGGGCGCTCGTCTATGGCGAAGATGTGGCAGAAACCCTTCACACCCTGGCCGAGCTGGGGTCCACCGATATTTCCCGCCGCAGCCTCCTCGGCTCGGTCCCGTTCGTCGCCGCCGCGCTGACGAATCCACAACGCGAGTGGCTGCTCTGGCTGTTGGAGCACCAGGACGGATTTCGTCCGACGCCGGTGGCGAGCGGCGGACCGGTCGAGCAGGTGCACGCGATGATCGCCATGTTCGACCAGATGGACAACCACTACGGCGGCGGAGGGGTGCGCACCAGCATCGTGCACTATCTCGCCACCGAGGTCGTGCCCATGCTGCAACGCCGCGGTATGCCGCCGCAGTTGCAGCGCCAGCTGTACGCCGCCGCGGCGCGCCTGGCCGCGATGGCCGGCTGGAGCTCGTACGACGCGGGGGAGTACGGACTGGCGCAGCGCTACATGACTCAGGGGCTGCGCCTGTGCGCGGAGGGCCGCGATCGGGTGCTGGGCGGACAGATCCTCGCCGGGCTTTCCCATCTGGCCACCAATCTCGGCCGTCCCGACGAGGGGGTGGCCCTCGCCCGGGCCGGTGTCGCCACCGCGAAGGGGGCGGGCAGCCCGCTCGGACTGATGCGCCTGTACGCCATGTCGGCGCGGGGCCATGCCGCCCAGGGGCACGCGGGGGAGGCCTCCGAGGCGCTGAGCCTGGCGGAACAGCAGCTGGACGTGAGCCGGGGGGCCGCCCAGGAATCCGTCTGGGTGCGCTACCTCGACCACCACTATCTGCAGGCCGAAGCCGCCCTGTGCTTCCGTGACCTCGGGCTCGCCGCGCAGGCGGAGCGCACCGCGAGCGAGTCGCTGAGCGCCAACGCCGACCGGCGCAGGCGCCAGGCCATCAGCCGCTCCGTGCTGGCGACCGCCCATCTCCAGCAGGACCGTCTCGACGAGGCCGTCGGCACCGCCACCGAGGCACTCGACACCCTCAGCACCGTGCACAGCGAACGGTCGATCCAGGCCCTGCGTGACTTCCGCAGGCGGCTGGAGCCCCGTCGCCACGAGCCCATGGTGCAGCAGTTCGAGCGCAGGTCCCGGGCTGTGCTGGGAGCGGTGGCATGACCGGGACGGGGGCGCCTGGGGTCTTAGCAGCCGGCGGTTCGGTGGCTGGCGGTTGGGCAGCTGTCGGTTTGCCAGCTGTCGGTTTGCCAGCTTTCGGATTGCCGACTGTCGGTTCGGTGGCCGTCGGTTTGCCGGCCGTCGGTTCAGTACCCGTCCGGCGAGGGCGCGTTCTGGGCGCGGTCGACGGGCAGATGGGCTCCGGAGATACCGCTCGACCAGTCCGACAGCAGGAACGCCACCACGCGGGCGACCTCCTGCGGTGCGACCGGCTCCCCGCTCGGCAGTTCCGTCGCCACGAATCCGGCGAACGCCTCGGGTTCCTCCCTGCGCATCCGGTCCCAGCGCCTGCCCGGGATGAGCATCGACCCGGGGGAGACGGCGTTCACCCGGATCCCGTCCGGCCCGAGCTCGCGGGCGAGCGAGGCGGCCAGGTGGATCTGGGCGGACTTCGCGACCCCGTACTGGACGGGCGCACCCGGCTTCCAGCCGGAGATCGACGAGATCACCACAACCGATCCGCCGCCCGCCGCCCGCAGATGCGGCACCGCGGCCCGGACCAGCCGGGTCGCATGGCCGACGTTCACTTCCCAGGTCGCTGCCCAGTCGCCGGCGTCCGCCTCCTCGAAGCGGCCACCACGAGAGCCGCCCGCGCAGGCCACTACCCCATCGAGGCCGCCGAAACGTTTCGCCGAGGCGGCGACGAAGCTTTCCAGACGCTCCGGCTCGGTGACATCGAGTGCCTGGGTGAACAGCGGGAAGTCCAGCGACTCCGCCACCCCCTCCAGGTCCCGTACGGTGCGCGCGCAGGTCGCCACCCGGGCCCCTTCGGCGGCGAGCAGCCGCACGATCTGCTCGCCGAGTCCGCGTGTTCCCCCGGTGACCAGCACCCGCTTGCCGCGCACACCGGACCACCCGGTGAAGGGCCTCGGGGGCACCGCCGTCCGGCTCCCGCTCACGTTCCTCACGTGATCGAACATACATCGCACTCCACTACGTGCCTGCAACCGGACAACCCCGATGCCCCCTGGTCCACCCACCTCCGGGACGTGTTGGCTGCATGGGCAGCCACCGAGCACGTCCCCCACCCGCTGCACACGAAGGAGGACCGATGACGGCATCCAGGGCGTATCGCCGCGGGCCGTCGTTTCCACCGTCGCACGGCGACCACGCGGCAGACGGCCAGGTGCCCAGGGGCGGGGCCCGGCCCGGTGACGCCGCCGTGCCGCCCAGGAACCCCATCCGCCTGGTGCGCACCACGGTCCCTGCCCATCCGTCACGTGCGGCGGGCGTGCGGACCATGGTCGCCGAGTACCTCGCCCGGCTACGGCTGCCCACCGAGCACCTTGACAACGCCGTCCTCGCGACGGACGAACTGTTCACCAACGCGGTCAAACACGGCAGCCCCGGCCCGGGCGACACGATCACCGCCACCCTGGAGACCACGGAGGACGAGCTGCGCGTGACGGTCGCCGACCGCTCGCCCGCCCTGCCGCGACCGCGTACGGCGGGCGGAACCGAGGAGTCCGGACGCGGACTGGCCATCGTGGCCACACTGACCGACGACTGGGGCATCGCCCCGCCCGACCCCGGCACCACGGGCAAGAAGGTGTGGTTCACGCTGGCCCTTCAGGGCATGCCATGACGGGTTCCTCGGGACACCTGGCGCTCGGCGCCGAGGCGCCTGCGGGGCCCGCGGGGCCTGACGGCACACCGGCGCAGGTCCTCCCGGCACTCGCGGCCGCGCTTGCCCGGGAGCTGTCGCGCAGGGCGGACGAAGAGCGGCAGCTGATGGTGCGGGCGCAGACGAACACCACCCCGCAGTGCCGGCGCGGCATCGCCGAGTGCCGCCGGGCCAACGCCGAAGCCCTCAAGAAGATCGTCCACCGGCACGGCTGGCCGACCGCCGATCTGGTCGGCGCGCCCGCCTCGACGGCGGCCCTCATGATCCTGCTGCACGCCCCGGACCTCGACTTCCAGCTCAGCTGCCGCGACCTGATCGCCCGGGCCACGGCGGACGGGCGCTGCCCCGCCCCGCACCACGCCTACATCGCCGACCACTGTGCCGTCGAACTGGGCCAGCCGCAGTTCTACGGCACCCGGGTCAACCCTGTGACCTTCCGCCCGTATCCGATCCGGCGGCCCGAGACCATCGACGAGCGGCGCCGTGACGTCGGCCTGGTCCCGCTCGACGAACAGATGCGGACGCTGCGCCGCGGCGCCTGAGAACGTGATGTGCAGCACGCAGGGAAATGTCCCTGGATCGGCGGGGACACGGGTTCTGGCTGGGCACGGCTTGATCGCCGATCAAAACGGGGAAAATCCCTCGCCACGGCATGTTCCGCTCATTTGACACCCAGTTGAGCGCACAGATAGGAAACAGCTCTCTGAGGTGGAGAGGTGGACCGTGCACGAGCCGAACGTGGTCGGAGACTGGCAGGAGTACGACGAGCATGCCGGCCTACGCGTCCGCGTTCACGGGGTGGAGCGGGCGGAGCCGCCGCGGGGACGCGACGACGCCGCCGAGGGGCTGACCTACTTCCGGTGCCGCGTGACCGTCGAGAATCGCTCCGGCACGTACTTCGGCATTCACCTCGAAGACGGTCAGATCGACATCCGTGTGGGTCCCGACGGCGAGAGCGCCTTCCTGGACTGGCGCAGCTCACAGTTCATCGAGGGCTACGACGTCTACCCGCTGCGCCGGGCCACCGCGGTCCTGTATGCCGCGGGCCAGGAAGCCTCACTGCCCGGGGTGGACATCCAGATCCAGCTGAAGGTCGACGAGGAGTGGACCGACCGGTACCTCTGGGCGGGTGGCGTCGACCTCGACGAGGGCCCTGTCGACGCGGGGACCCGCTCCGACTCGGCCCGGGACAGTCTCGCCTGCCAGGTGAGCAACTTCCTGAGGAAGGAAGCGGGGTCGTGACCCGCCGCGGGTGATGCCTTCAGTCCGGTGAGGGCCATGCGATGCGGTCCGCTTGTCACCGGCCGGACCGGATCGGTGGGACACGAAGGTCTCCGTGCGGTGTGTTCCTGGACAGTTTCACCACGCCGGAGGCCTTCGCCGTGATCAAGACGCCGTCGTTCGCCAACGCTCGTGATCAATACAGCTAGGCGGAGGTGGACCGGCCCGCGGTTAGGCGGAGGTGGACCGCCCCGCGGTGGCCGGAACGCCAGAGATGCCGCCGAGGCAGAACTCCCAGATCTCCTCCGAGGTGACCGGGTGGGCGTGACTTTCGGCGGGCACGCCGTGGGCCTGGGCCGCGAACATGATGGTCTGCATGACGAGGGCGGCCTGCCGACGGGGTTTCCCGGTGGCGATGAGGCCCGCCTCGGCGGCCTCAGCGATGAGTTCCGTGAACACGGTGAGGATGGGGATGTGAGCCATCGCCACCTGGTCGGGGTGCTTGACCAGCAGCTGCAGGGCGAAGTCGCTGAACAGCGGGCGCTGGACACCGGGGCTCGGGTGCGACTGCTCGTAGAACGTCTCGACCGCTGCTCGCAGACGCTGCAGCGGATCGCCCTCGGCGGCGGCCGCCTCCCGGAGCGCGATGGCGCTTGTGGCGAGCGCGTCCTCGAACAGGGCCAACAGCAGCTCGTGCTTGCCGTCGAAGTGCTGGTAGAAGCTGCGCAGGGATTGCTTCGAGCGGTCGACGACCTCCTGGACGGTGAAGTCCGTGGTTCCCTTCTCGGCGATGAGCTCCTGTGCCGAGTCCAGGAAGCGCTGCACGCGTTGCTCGGCGCGGAGCTTCGCGGCACGGGTGGATCGCTCTACGGCGCGCTGGCGCCACGCTGGTTCTTCGGGGACTGCCGTCACTTGCAGAACGATACTCCACTTCAGCGGTAATAACTTGCCGCGCCCTACCGAATCGCGCACCGCAGGTTACGAGACTCTTACTTGCGTTCACCGAGAATGTTATTCTCGCCGCATGCGTCTGGGATGGCAACTGCATCTGGGATGGCAGGCGAGGGCGGCGTCCCGACGCGATCGCGGGCATCGAGAGCGGCGGCAGGGCCATCCCGTCGATCGAGCCGCGCACATGATCGAGTCCGGGAGTGTCCCTGACCCCGAGATGGGCGAACGGGTCCTCGCGGTGGAACACCACGAAACGAGGATCGTCTGACATGGCATGGGACTTTTCGACCGAACCGGAGTTCGAGAAGAAACTGGGGTGGATCAGGTGGTTCCGCGCCCAGCGTGTGGACCCGCTCGACCTCCTCTACCCCGACCGGGCCTTCCACCCCCTCGACGAGGAGACCGGCCCGGTCGTGAGGGCGCTCAAGCAGCAGGTGCGCGACCAGGGGTTGTGGGCACCCCATCTCGGTCCGGAGCTGGGCGGGCGCGGCTTCGGACAGCTCAAGCTGGCGCTCATCAACGAGATTCTCGGCGAGTCGAGTTGGGCCCCCGTCATCTTCGGCACCGCCGCGCCGGACACTGGCAACGCGGAGATCATCGCCCGCTACGGCACCGAGGAGCAGAAGGAGCGCTATCTCCAGCCGCTGCTGGAAGGCGAGTGCTTCTCCTGCTTCTCCATGACCGAGCCACAGGCCGGCGCCGACCCGAAGATGTTCACCACGCGTGCCGAGCGGGACGGGGACGAGTGGATCATCACGGGCCGCAAGTTCTTCTCCTCCAACGCGCGCACCTCCCAGTTCGTCATCGTGATGGCGGTGACCGACCCGGACGTCAGCCCGTACAAGGGCATGTCGATGTTCCTGATCCCCAGCGACACCCCGGGCATCCGGATGGAGCGGCACCTTGGGCTGATGGGCGAGGCGCCCGACGACGGCATGCACGCGCTGATCGAGTACGACGGGGTCCGCGTCCCGGGCGACGCGCTGCTCGGCGGCGAGGGCCAGGCGTTCGCCATCGCGCAGACCCGGTTGGGCGGGGGCAGGGTCCACCACGCCATGCGGGTGGTCGGGCAGTGCCAGAAGGCGCTGGACATGATGGCCGAGCGCGCCCTCTCGCGGGAGACGCAGGGCAGCAGGCTCGCGGACAAGCAGCTCGTCCAGGCCGACCTGGCCGACTCCTACGCGCAGCTCCAGCAGTTCCGTCTCTTCGTGCTGTACACGGCCTGGCAGATCGACCAGTACCAGGACTACAAGCGGGTCCGGAAGGACATCGCCGCCATCAAGTTCCTGACGCCGAGGGTGCTGCACGACATCGTCTACCGCTCCATGCACCTGCACGGCGCTCTGGGCGTGTCGAACGAGATGCCGTTCGGCGACATGTGGAGCGGCGCGGCCGTCATGTCGGTCGTCGACGGACCCACGGAGGTTCACAAGATCACGGTGGCCAAGGACCTCCTGCGCGGCTACGAGGCCGCACCCGGGCTGTGGCCCACACAGCATCTGCCCGCTCGCCGGGAGTGGGCCCGCAAGCAGCTGGAGACCATGTGAACATCGAGTCGCTCGCCCGCTGGCTGGACGCTCAGGACATCGCCCCGGGCGGGCCAAGGCCGGCGATCTGCTGCTGGGGACCGCGGCCGTACACAGAAGGGCGTTGCTGGCCTGAAGCTGAACTCCGGCTCCGAAGTCGAAGAGTTCCGCGCCGAGTTCGCCGCCTTCCTCGACGCCCATCTGCCCAGCCCGGCCCAGGCACTCCCCACCTCACAGTCGAGTGCCGATGTGCCGGCGTGGGCGCGGCGCTGGCAGCGGACGCTGTTCGACGCGGCCTGGCTGCTGCCCGGCAACCCGCCCGAGTACGGCGGCCGCGACGCCACCCTGCCGCAGCAGCTCGCCCACCTCGAAGAGCTGTCGCGGCGGCGGATCTACCACAGCTTCAACCCGCAGGGCCTCGGCATCGTCGCGGCCTCCATCCTGACCTTCGGGACCGAGGAGCAGATACGGCGGTGGGCCGTTCCCCTCCTGCGGGCGGAGCTCACGGCGGCGCTCGGCATGAGCGAACCGGGCGCCGGATCCGACCTCGCCGGACTGCGGACCCGGGCGGTCCTCGACGATGGGGGCACCGCCCGCTCGAGCGGAGCCGAGAGTGGGGGACACTTTGTGGTCAACGGGCAGAAGGTGTGGACCTCCGGCGCGCACGACGCCGACGTGCTGCTGACGTTCGTACGCACCGATCCGAACGCGCCCAAGCACAAGGGCATCAGCGTGCTGCTCATCCCCACCGACACCGAGGGCGTGGTGAGAAGGCCGTTCGCGTCCCTCGCCGCCCCCGACGACCTCGACTTCAACGAGGTGTTCTTCACCGACGTCAGGGTGCCGCAGGAAAACCTCATCGGCCCCCTGAACAAGGGCTGGTCCGTGGCGCACGGCTCGCTGGGGCACGAACGGACGCTGCTGTGGCTGAGCTTCGCCGAGCGTCTTGACGATCTGATCAGGGACGCGCCCAGCGACCAGGAGTGGTACGCGACGCTGCTCATGGACGCCCAGGCGCTCAGGCTGCTCGGCTACCGCCAGCTCAGCGGCGCACGGGACCCGGCCGAGCTGTCCGTCCTCAAACTCCTCGGCTCCGAGGCCGTGCAGGACGCGAGTCTGCACGCGCTGGAGGAACGCGGGCCCGAGGGCCTGGCTCATCCCGGGCTGACCGGTCCGCGCAACCACATGAGCATCGACAACTTCATCTCCAGCTGGTTCGAGCGGTATGCGCGCAGCTTCGGGGGCACGATCGCCGGCGGTACCTCCGAGATTCAGCGCAACATCATCGCCGAGCGCATCCTCGGCCTGCCGAGATGACCCCGCGAGACAACCGAGGAGGACGCGGATGGACCAGATTCTGTACGAGGTCGAGGACCGGGTGGCGGTCATCACGCTCAACCGGCCCGAGGTCGCCAACGCCCAGACCATGGGGCTCCTCGACGACCTGGACGCGGCCTGGAGCCGGGCCGCGGCCGACGACGACGTACGCGTCATAGTGCTGCGGGGCAACGGGCGGCACTTCTCGGCCGGGCGCGACCTGAAGGACCGCTGGCCGGCTCCGAAGGAGATCACCCTGGAGTGGATCTACACGGCCGAGGCGCGCCGGTATCTGGAGTACACCCTGCGCTGGCGCAATGTGCCCAAGCCGTCGATCGCCGCGGTGCAGGGCAAGTGCATCGCGGGCGGGCTCATGCTGTTGTGGCCCTGCGATCTGATCGTGGCGGCGCAGAACGCGGAGTTCTCCGACCCGGTGGTGCACATGGGGATCGTTGGAGTGGAATATCACGGCCACACCTGGGAGCTCGGTCCGCGCAAGGCGAAGGAGATCCTGTTCACCGGGCGGGCCGTCACCGCCGCGGAGGCGGAGCAGGTCGGCATGGTCAACCGTGTCGTGCCGCTCGACGAACTGGGCTCGGCCACCATGGAGTTGGCCGGGCTGATCGCCCGTATGCACCCCTTCGCGCTGCGCCAGGCCAAGCGGGCCGTGAACCAGACCCTGGACGTGCAGGGCTTCTACGCGGCCGTCCAGTCGGTGTTCGACATCCACCAGACCGGGCACGGGAACGCGCTGAGCGTGGGCGGGTATCCGATCCTCACCCGGCTGGAGGAGATGAAGGAGCGCATCAAGGCGCAGTGAACGCGGCTCACTTGAGGGGCGGAAACTGTGCCCCGCCCCTCAAGTGAGCCCCTCCTCAGCCGCGCTCGTGACGGAAGACCTTCCCTCCCTTCATCACGAACCGGACGTCGGTCTTCGCGCCCGATCGGCCGGTGCGGGTCCAGCATCGGAGCGGGGCGCTGTGGGTGTGGAACAGCGCGGCCCTGCGGGCGGCCGGGTTGGACGGCGACGGACGCTTCTGGAGACAGGACGAGCGACTCAGAGGGGCTGTGCCGCCCGTACGGCTGGATCTGCGGAGCGTGGGGCTGCGGGCGGCGGCGTACGGCATCACCGGGTTCACCAACGCCGATCCGCATCCGGGGGAGGGGCTGGCCGAGATGCTGTCGGTACTGCCGCAGCGGCTCCTCGTGATGGGGGCCGACGACGCCCCGGTGAAGCTGCTCCTCGACGACGCGACCCTCCCGACGCCGGACGAGCTCGCGGCGTCCGTGGCGGCGGCGCGGCCCCGGCCGGTGGCCGTGCACTGCGTGACCCGGGTGCAGTTGCTCGTGACGCTGCTCGCCCTGGACGAGGCCGGGGCGGTCGAGGGCGACCGGATCGAGCACGGGTCCGTGATCCCGGCCGAGACGATCCCCTGGCTGCGGCGGCTGGGGGTGACGGTCGTGACGCAGCCGCACTTTCCCGTGGAGCGGGGGCGTGCGTACGCGACGGACGTGGACGCCGGCGACCAGGCACACCTGTACCGCTGTCGGTCCCTGGCCGCGGCGGGGATCCCGCTCGCCGCAGGTACCGACGCGCCGTTCGGGACCGCCGATCCCTGGGCGGTCATGCGGGCGGCCGTCGAGCGGGCGGACGGGGAGGCGGTGGCACGGAGAGCCGCGCTGGACCTGTTCACAGGTGAACCCCGATTCCCCGGCCGGGCACGGAGATTGACGGTCGGCTCGCCCGCCGACCTGTGCCTGCTCCACGTACCCCTGCGCGAAGCCCTCGACCTGCTGACCGCGGACGTCGTACGCGCCACCTTCGTCGGCGGACACCCGGTCACACCGGAACACCCCTAGACGCTGTACCCGCCGTCCACGCCCAACGCCTGCCCGGTGATGAAACCGGCCCGGTCCGAGGCCAGGAACGCGACCGCTTCCGCGATGTCCGTCGCCGTGCCGAAGCGCCGTAGCGGAATGTTGCGCCGGGTGATCTCCAGGGCCGCATCGTCGAGTTCACCGGAGCTGATCAGGCGGGCGGCGATGCCGTCGGTGAGCATGCCCGGGCCGACGCAGTTGACCCGGACGCCGTACCGCCCCTCCTCGGCGGCGAGGGCACGGGCGACCGCCTCGATCGCCCCCTTCGTGCCCGACGACAGCCCGTCGCGCACCGGGAACCTGCGGGTGGCCACGGTGGTGACGGCGACGATGGTGCCCCGGCTCTCCCGCAGGCGCGGCAGCGCGGGGTGGACCAGGTTGAAGAACGCCACCGCGTCCGCGTCGAGTTGGGCACGGTATTGGCTCGGCGTCACCTTGCTCAGATGCTTCATCGGTACGTGCGGGCCCGCCGCGTACACGAGCGTGTGCAGGCCGCCGAACGCGTCGGCCGCCTCGGCGACGGCCCGGGCCGTGGCGGCCTCGTCACTCAAGTCGAGCCGTAGCGCGAGGACTTGGCGACCAAGTTCCTTCACCTCGGTGGCGAGCGCGTCGGCTCCGGCCTGGCTGGCGCGGTACGTGAACGCCACGTCGCTGTCACGCTCGGCCAGCGTCCGCACGACGGCCGCGCCGATGCCTCCGGTGCCGCCCGCGACGAAGGCGACACCGGTCCTGCCGGAGAAATCAGCCATGGCGTTCACAGTCCCAGGGATTCGGCGATGATGACCTTCATGACCTCACTGGTGCCGGCGTAGATGCGGGTGATGCGCGCATCCGCGTACAGCCGGGCGATGGGGTACTCCAGGATGTAGCCGTACCCCCCGAACAGTTGCAGACACCGATCCACGGCCCGCGCCTGCATCTCCGTGCAGAACAGCTTGACCTTCGCCGCGTCGGCGCCGGACAGCTCGCCGTCGACGAGTTCGCGCACCGCCCGGTCGAGCATCGTCTGCGCGGCCTCGATCTCGGCGGCCACCGCGGCGAGTTCGAACTTCGTGTTCTGGAAGGAGGCGACCGGCGTTCCGAACACCTGCCGCTCCTTGACGTAGGCGAGCGTCGTGTCCAGTGCCGCCCTCGCCTGGGCGACCGAGCCGACCGCGACCGTCATCCGCTCCTGGGGAAGGTTGTGGCCGAGATAGCCGAAGGCCGCGCCCTCCTCGCCGAGCCGGTTGGTGACCGGGACCCGCACGTCGTCGAAGGACAGCTCGACGGTGTCCTGCACCTTGATGCCCATCTTGTTCAGGACCCGCCCGCGGGCGAACCCGGGCATACCGTCCTCGACGACCAGCAGGGTGAGGCCCGCCCGCCGGTCGTCGGGATCGGTCGACGTACGCGCCACCACGATCACCAGGTCGGCGAGGAGCCCGCCGGTGATGAACGTCTTGACCCCGTTGAGGACGTACTCCTCCCCGTCGCGTACGGCGGTGGTGCGGATCCCCGCGAGATCGGAACCGGTGCCCGGTTCGGTCATGGCGATCGCGGTCAGCAGCTTTCCGGCCGCGAGACCGGGGAACCAGCGCGCGCGCTGCTCCTGGTCGGCGTAGGCGAGGAAGTACGGGAGGACGACATCGAGTTGGGTGCGTACGGTGCCCAGGGTGACCAGCGCGCGTGCGGCCTCCTCCTGCAGTACGACGTTGTAGCGGTAGTCGTCGAGACCGGCGCCGCCGTACTCCTCGGGGACGGCCATGCCCAACAGCCCGAGGGAGCCGAGCTGTTCGAAGAGCTCGCGGGGCAGCCGCCCGGTCTCCTCCCACGCGGCGTAGTGCGGGACGACCTCGTTCGCCACGAAGTCCCGTATGAGCCGCCGGAAGGCCTCGTGGTCAGGGGTGAAGAGCTCACGGCGCACAACTGCCTCCGTCAGGGCATGAGTTCGACGAGGGTGGCATTGGCGGTGCCGCCGCCCTCGCACATGGTCTGCAGGCCGTAGCGAATCCCGTGCTCCCGCATGTGGTGGACCATCCGGGTCATCAGCACCGCGCCCGACGCCCCGAGCGGATGGCCGAGCGCGATGGCGCGCCCAGCGGATTGAGCAGCGCCGGGTCGGCACCCGTGTCAAAGGTCAGACCGTACGGAAACCCAAGGCCTCAGGACGACGACCGGGGTGCCTCGGGGATCTGGGATCGCTCCTAGTGGTCGGCGGCCGGGTTGCCGTCGACCCACTGGATGAGGAGCTGCCGTACGTAGGGATTGCCCTCCTGCGCGGCGTGCGCCAGGCGCTCCGCGCCCGCGCGTGCCGCTCGCCAGGCCACCGGGGTGTCCTCGGCGTACGCGGCGTCGGCGTCCGCCAGCGCGTCGGCCGCCAGGCCCCGGAGGTCCTCGGACAGATCGTCGTCCGCCGCGGCCCGGTACGCCTCCAGACGGAGCGCCGCCAGGTCCTGGGCGGAGGGCGCGGGCCGCGCGGGTGGTTGGGCGTAGCCGCTGACCGCTATGACCACGCAGAAGGTGGCCACGTCCCGGCGGCTCTCACGCTGTCCCGTCGCGACGGCGGGCGCGAGCCAGGAGGTGGCCTTCCAGTGCGAGAACGACGTCGCCGCGAGGAGGGCGACGGTCAGTGCCGCGACAGGAATCCAGCCGCCCACGAAGTAGCCGATCGGGCCGAGCACGAGGAAGCAGGCTCCGCTGAGCATCCATATGCGACGGCGACCGATTCTCAGGTGTCGGGGCTCCATGTCGTTCAGTGTCGCAGGAGCATACGGGGAGCAGCGAGGCGGCGCGGGATTCATGGAACTCCGCCGAGCCGAGGTCATCGTGGAGGCCCGGTGTCCGGTTCGGTCTCGGCCCTGCGGGACGGGGGTCGGCCCCCCACGGCGGCTGCCCGCGGGAGTCCGACCCGGCCTGGAAAAGGCACACCAACTCCCTGCCCGCTGAGCCGGCGCCCCGGCGCGCGGGGTCCTCGACCGGCTCCGGCGCTTCGGGGTCGGTCGAGCCAGGGGTCTGTTCTAGGGGAGCAGCTTGTCCATCGCCGCGGGTCCCTCCTCGGCCAGCTTGCGCTCGGCCCAGGCCAGACTCTTCGGTGTGATGTCGCGACCTGTGACGAGCACCAGGTCCTCGGCGGTCACGTCGCCGCCGGAGCCGGTGTGCAGCAGCGCGTCGGGGGTCGTCCTGTCGTCGGACGGTGCGGTCGAATCGGGTTGGCTGGTTGACATGATCTCTCCCTGTTCCACCTGATCTGTTCTCACGCTACGGGCATTCCGCACACCCCGCGCGACGCGCCTCGTGCACAGCCGCAGCTCAGGGAGGCTCCCTCGGCGCGAGGGGCCCCGTTCGGGCGTACAACGAAGTCGGTCGTCTGCCCGGGCGGCGATGGCGCAGGGACTCGCACCCCTGCGACCGATCGGAGCTTGCCATCTGTATTCGTCTGATGGCCGCCGCCGGGCCGGCCGGCGTGGCCCTGCCGGCCACCGCCGGGACCGCCACCGCAGACCCCGACCCCGTCGGGGTCGCCGGTGGGTAGTCCCGGCGTCCTGTCCGGCAACGTCCAGATTCCCATCGACCTCGACCTCAAACTGTGCGGCAACACCGTCAACGTGGTGGGCCTGCTGAACCAGGCGGTCGGGAATGTCTGTGTGAACGACTGACGTGGTGAGTGGTGCCAGGCAGGTGGTCCTGCCCGGCACCACTTTTTGTTGTCGTCCTTCAGACGTCGAGCTGACGGCGGACGTCCATCCATTGGTCTGTACATGACTACCTACACCGGCCAGACGGTGCGCCGAACCCGCGCCCCCCACCAAGGAGCAGACCTCATGCGCACGCCCGCCCGGCAACGTTGTCACGCCGTCCTGGCCGGTCTCGTCACGCTCGCCACGGCCGCCGTCCTGACCGTCTCCACCACCCCCGCCGCGGCCGCCGACACCTGGAGCGAGGTGGGCTCCGACCGCGCCGATCCGCTGACCGAGAGCCAGGGCCTGACCTCGGTCGAGGTCCCGGCGGCAAGCGCCAACCGCTACACCGGAATCGGCACGATCCCCCTCAGCGTCAGCAGCCGCGGCTGGAACCATGTCGGCGACCCGGACGCCTCGTACAACGGCTACTACATCGAGCCGTACCAGAGCGACTCGAACGGCTCCAAGATGTTCCGGGTGCAGGCGCCGGGCGGCGGTTGGTCGGAGTACGTCCACGCGCTGAGCGCGGGGGAGGCGCTGAACAACTCCTTCGTGACCGTCTCACCGAGCGGCGCGTGGATGGTGTCCGGCGAGTGGGGCACGATGAACCGGCTGCTGGTGTTCCCGACCCCCGGCGTGAACCCGAGCACCTCCCCCTCGGCGAACCTCCCGCAGGCCTCCACCATCCACCTCGACCACGCCGTACGGGACGTACAGGGCTGCGACTTCGTGACCGCGACGCAGCTGCTGTGCTCGTCCGACGACCCGGCGGGCACGCTCTTCGGCGTCACCAAGCCGCTGTTGCAGATCGATCTGTCGGCCGAGCCGGGCGGCACCGCCGACGTGTCCGGTCATGTCACGGCTCTTCGGCAACTCCCGTTGCGCAGCTCGTGTTCGGGCACCTTCGAGGCGGAGGGAATCGACTACGACCGACGCACCGGAACCCTGCGCGTGATCGTCGTGTCGCCCGGCTTCTGCGTCCTGACCGACAGCAAGACCTACCGGTTCACCAGAAGTTGAGCATAGGCGTCCGCCGGGGCAGGGTCTAAGGTCGGAAGCACACCCGAGCGATGGGGGGCGGCCGGCTGTGGTGGCGGACGATGCCGTGATCGGCTGTACGGGGGAACTACTCATCGGCACACGGGGATCCGCCGGTCCAGGCGAGATCCTCGTGCGTGTCAGAGGCGGATCCGAGACCTTCCTCGCCTGGTCGCCGGAGCCCCTGCCGAGGGGGGCCACCGTGCTCGTGATCGAGTCCCGCGGACGCCGTGAGGTCGACGTCATCCACTGGGCCGATCCGCTGGACGCGTTGGGCGGCGAGCCCGCCGACGCAGGCTGAGGAGGAGAACGATGTTCGGTTACCGCGTGCCCGCGCCCGACCAGGCGATGCTGATCTCCGGAGGGCGGCGGGGGCTGGGGGGCGCGCCGTTCCGCGTGGTGACGGGGCACGGCAAGTTCGTGCTCCCCATCTTCCGCAAGACCCGCTTTCTCACCCTGTCGATGTGCGAGTCCGAGGTCACCGAGACCTGTGTCACCCGGCAGGGCATCTCGGTGCATGTCCGCGCCGTCATCGCGTTCAAGGTCGGCAACGACACCGAGAGCATCATCAACGCGGGGCAGCGTTTCCTCTCCGACCAGGACCAGATGTCGGTGCTGACCGGCCGGATCTTCGCCGGCCATCTGCGCGCCATCATCGGCTCGATGACCGTCGAGGAGATCGTCACCGAACGGCAGAAACTCGCCGCGGAGGTCCTGGACACCTCGAAGACCGAGATGGCGAAGATCGGCCTGACCGTGGACGCGTTGCAGATCCAGTCGATCGACGACGGCGACACCGGCTATATCGACGCCATGTCCGCACCGCACAAGGCGGCCATCCAGCGGCAGGCCCAGATCGCGCAGGCCCAGGCCACCCAGGCCTCCGTCGAGGCGGAGCAGGTGGCGGCGCGCAACCAGGCCGAATACGCCCGGCAGACCGCGATCGTGAAGGCGGAGTACTCGGCCGAGGTGGACCGCGCGCAGGCGAAGGCCGCCCAGGCCGGGCCGCTGGCCCAGGCCCACGCGCAGCAGGAGGTGCTTGCCGCGCAGACCGAACTGGCCCAGCGCGCGGCCCAGTTGCGCCAGCAGCAGCTGGTGGCCGAGATCGTCAAGCCCGCCGAGGCGGAGGCCGAGCGGATCAAGGTGCTCGCCATCGCAGAGGCGGAGCGGATGAAGATCCAGGCCGAGGCCGCCGCCTCGTACGACCGCGTCGCGCTCGACCGGATGCTGATCGACCAGCTCCCGCTGATCGTGAAGGAGGCCGCGGGCGGTCTCGCCGGCGCCAACGTCAACGTCCTGAACGGCGCGGACGGCCTCGGAGAGATCGCCGCCGGCCTGGTCGCGCAGGGCCTGACGATCCTGGACTCGGTCCGCCAGAATCTGAACGGCCAGAACTCCGACGGCCGCGCCGAGAAGGCGGACGGACTGCTGGAACTCCAGGACTACCGCCGCAAGCCGGAGAGGGGCGCCGAGGCCGAGGCCGAGAAGGGCAGGACGGAGGGCGGGTCGTCCGACGCGGACTAGGGCCTGTCCGGCGGATCAGGTCGGAGGGAAGCAGCGGTGCCTTGTCGGCGCAGGTGAGCGGGGTCTGGTGCGTCGAGCTGCAAGGCGGAGGAGGGCGTCGACGCGATGGGGGTCCCCCCTGTTC
>NZ_JBTLMO010000091.1:0-20007 GCF_054462255.1 Streptomyces sp. SD15
GCCGAGTACGAGGAGTTGCAGACAGCGGCATAGGCAGAACCCTCAACACCGCTGTCCGAGAAGCGCAGGGCCCCTCAGTACCCCCTCCGGCGTTGTCGTCGGTTGCCGACTCCCCCACTCTCGGCTTCGCTCGAGCGGGGGGACCCCCATCGCGTCGACGCCCTCCTCCGCCTTGCAGTTGGACGCACCAGACCCCGCTCGCCTGCGTTGATGCGGCGCCGTTGCTTTCCTCCGGCCTGATCCGCCGGACAGGCCCTAGTCTCCTTGTTTCGCTTCGGGTGGCTGAGCTGGTCTGATCGCGGTGAAGCGGTGGTCCTGATTGATCGTGGCCGGGTGGGCATGGCTGAGGCCTGACGCGCGGGCCGGGTTCTTGGAGGTTCCTCGGGTCGTGGGTGGGCAGGGGCGGTGCCGTGGTTTAGAGGTGGCGGCCGGCCGTGACAGGGCGGTGAGGGGGGAAAGCGCTGGTCAGCTCGTATCGCCAGGGCCAGGTTGCGCCAAGATGCGCAGGTGAAGGCGACGGCCGCCGCGGGTGATGCGGGCGGCAGCGTGCAGCAGCCGGTAGCGGAGCTTCTTCGGTTCGGCGACGGCCAGTTCGCCCTCCAGCAGACAACAGCTTCTAAGCGAACGGGTGGCTGGCGGCGGTGCGGCCGAGCTGGTCTGCGGGTACGTCCGTGGGGTTAACCGCACATCGTCACTTGAGGGGACACCATGCGCTGGCTCGGGATTTCGGCCAGTGGTGTTTGGAGGCCACCCGACAGAATCAGCGGCGCGCTTTCGCGAGGATGACATGCAACAGGGCCGGAGCTCACACAGGGACGAAGAACCCTGGCGAAGGCGGAACCCGGATTTCAGAAATCGCCGCCCTCGCATGCCATCCGGATCAGTCACGCAAGAATGCGAATGCGAACATGTCCCACCACCTGGACTCCCCGTCGCCCGCCAAGCCCCTCGGCTGGACATCACCGACCGTCTTCCGCGGCGAGCGCGGGACAGTCTTCGTCCTGCACGTTTGCCACTCACTCGCCGGCGAGGACATCCCCCCGGGGCTTCCACCCGAGGGCCGGCACCCAGACGTTCGGCATCGGGATCGGCGTGACGGCGTAAAGCCTGGGCATGAGGCACGCCTTCGACGCCGACCACATCGCGGCCATCGACAACACCACGCGCAAGCTGATGCACGAGGGCCAACGGCCACTGTCGGTGGGCTTCTGGTTCTCCTTGGGGCACTCCAGCATCGTTTTCGCGCTCGCCCTCCTCCTCTCCCCGGGCCTACGCGCGCTGGGAACGCCGGTCTGCCTGTCGGCCGTCATCGCGAACAAGGTCTCCTCACCGACCATCGTCTACGTGCTCGCCGCCCTGCTGCACCGCTGCAGCACCGGGCAGGGCCAGCACATCGAGGTCCCGATGACCGACACGCTGCCGGCGTTCAACCTGCTCGAGCATCTGGCGGGGCACACGTTCCAGGCGGCGGAGGGACCCACGGGCTTGGCAGCGCCGCCGATGTCGAGGGGGGCACCGGCGCGCAGCACGAAGGACGGCCTCGCCTGGATGTCCTCACCGAGCCGTCCGGCCACTGAACCCCGATTTCCTGTACTCCACTGAGAGAAGCAAGGCATGAGCACCACTGACGTGCGCACCCACCAGGTGGGCACCACCCTGCTGATCACGATCGATCGCCCACAAGCACGCAACTCCGTCAACGCCGCGGTCGCCGCCCTCCTGGCGAAGGCCCTGGACGAACTGGAGGCCGACCCCGGGCTCCGGGCCGGCGTGCTGACCGGCGCCGACGGCACCTTCAGCGCCGGCATGGACCTCAAGGCCGCCCTGCGCGGCGAGTCCCCGAACATCCCGGGACGCGGATTCGGCGGCGTGACCGAGATCGAGCGGACGAAGCCGCTGATCGCCGCCGTCGAGGGCTGGGCCATGGGGGGCGGTTTCGAACTGGCCCTGGCCTGCGACCTGATCGTCGCCGCGGAGGACGCGCACTTCGGTCTGCCGGAGGTCAAGCGGGGCCTGATCGCCGCCGGCGGCGGAGTGATCCGCCTGCCCAAGCGCATCCCCTACCACCTCGCGATGGAGTTCCTGCTGACCGGCGAGCCGGTGAGCGGCCGACGGGCCGGCGAGCTGGGCCTGGCCAACCGGGTCGTCCCCACCGGTCAAGCCGTGAACGAGTCCCTCCTGCGTGCCGAGCAGCTCGCGGCGAACGCTCCGCTCGCGCTGGCCGCCGTGAAGACGGTGGTACGGGCCGCGGACGGGGAGCCCGAGCCCGACGCCTTCGCCGCGCAGCGCACGGTGATGGACGAGCTGATGGCCTCGGCCGACGCACACGAGGGCATGACCGCCTTCGCCGAGCGCCGCGCCCCCCAGTGGACGGGGAAGTGACATGAGGATCGAAGACGTACGACGCCGTACGACCACCCCGTTGACCCGCCCGGCCTTTGCAGCCGTGGTCCCGTGGTTCACCGACCGCGAGTACCTCAACATCGTCTACCGCACCGACCCGGACGCGCTGCGCGCTGTCGTCCCCGAGCCCCTGCGGATCGAGGAGCCGCTGGTCCGGTTCGAGATCATGAAGATGAACGACGTCACCGGGTACGGCCCCTACACCGAGGGCGGCCAGGCGATCCAGGTCAGCTTCGACGGCGAGCGGGGCGAGTACCTGCACGCGATGTACCTCGACAACTTCCCGGCGACAGCGGCCGGACGCGAGGCCAGTGCCTACCCGAAGGTCATCGGCGCACCGAAGCTGTACGTCGACCAGGACGTGCTGGTCGGCACCCTCGACTACGGCACGCTGCGGGTCGCCACCGCGACCATGGGCTACAAGCATTACCCGCTCGACCTGCGCGAGGCCGAAGCACAGATCACCGTGCCGACCTTCATGCTCAAGGCCATCCCGGGCTACGACGGCGCCCCGCGCGTCCTGGAGCTGGTCCGCACCGAGATCACCGACGTCGTGGTCAAGGCCGCCTACTCCGGTCCGGCTCGGCTGCAGCTGTTCCAGCACGTCCTCGCCCCGCTGGCCGACCTGCCCGTCCTGGAGATCGTCTCCGCCAGCCACATCCTCACCGATCTGACCCTCGCCCCGGTCAAGCCGGTTTTCGACTACCTCAAGGCAGGCACGCAATGACGCACCCGTTCCATACCGCCGCCGTGATCGGCGCGGGCACCATCGGACTGTCTTGGACGGCACTGTTCGCAGCACACGGCCTGACCGTCCATGTCAGCGATCCCCGCCCCGACCTGAAGGAGGCGCTCGCCGAGGCGCTCGCCGCGTTCGCCCCGCACCTGGCCGCCCAGGGCCTGGACACCGACGGCCTCGCCGACCGCGTCGACCTCGCGGCCGACATCACCGAAGCCGTCCGGGACGCGGACATCGTCCAGGAAAACGGCCCCGAGCGCGTCGAGTTCAAGAAGGAGCTGTTCGCCCAGCTGGTCCGGGAGACCCCCGGACACGCACTGCTGCTGAGCTCGTCGTCGGCGATCCCGGCGACCGCGTTCACCGCGGAACTCGAAGACGCCGGCCGCGTCCTCATCGGACACCCCTTCAACCCGCCGCACCTGCTGCCGCTCGTCGAGGTCGTGCCCGGCGAACGCACCACCGAGGAAGCCGTGCAGGCGGCCGTCGACTTCTACACCGCCGTCGGCCGCACCCCCGTCGTCGAACGCCAGGAGATCCCCGGGTTCGTCGGCAACCGGCTCCAGAACGCGCTCAACCGGCAGGCCGTCTACCTCGTCCAGCAGGGCGTCGTGACCCCCGAGGACCTGGACACCGTCGTGACCCACTCGCTCGGCATCCGCTGGGCGACGGTCGGTCCGTTCCTCGGCGGGCACCTGGGCGGCGGGCCCGGCGGCTACCGCCACATCACCGAGCACATCGGCAAGTCCATGCAGCAGATGACCCTCGGTGAGCCCTCGCAGGACCCCGAGGACCAGGAGCGAGTCATCCAGGCGGTGGAGAAGGCATACGCCTCCACGCCGTACACCGACCTCGCCGAAGCCCGCGACCGCAGGCAGCTCGCCGTCCTGTCCGCCCTGGAAGACAACCGCCCCAACCAGCACCAGAAGGAGAACTGAGATGACCACCACCGCCCCCGCCCCCCTCACGCAGCTGGACGACCAGCTGGCCGCCGACTTCTACCTCTACGAGGCGCTGCTTTCGGATGAGGAGCGCAAGATACTGCTCAAGGCCCGCACCTTTATGCGTGACGAGGTCAAGCCGCTGGTCAACGATGCTTGGGGGAAGGGCGAGTTGCCCCAGGAGCTGATCGAGAAGTTCCGCGGCAGCGGACTGATCGCCCTTGCCTACGAGGGCTACGGCGAGCACCAGCCGGCGATCAGCCACCTCCTCAGCGGCATGCTCGCCATGGAGCTGGGCCGCGTCGACGCCTCGTGCGCCACCTTCTTCGGCGTCCACAACGGGCTCGGCTTCTACTCCATCTACTACGGCGGCGACCAGGAACAGCGCGACAGGTTCCTGCCCGCCATGGCCACGATGGACAAGATCGGCGCGTTCGCCCTGACCGAGCCGCTCGGCGGCTCCGATGTTTCCGGCGGCATGCGCACCACCGCCAAGCGCGAGGGCGACACCTGGGTCCTCAACGGCGCCAAGAAGTGGATCGGCAACGCCACCTTCGCCGACTACGTCGTGGTGTTCGCGCGGGACGTCGACGACAACAAGGTCAAGAGCTTCGTCGTCGAGAAGGGCACCCCCGGCTTCAAGCCGGTGAAGATCGAGGGCAAGATCGCGCTGCGGATCGTGCAGAACGCCGAGATCACCCTGACCGACGTCCGCGTACCGGAGGCGAACCGGCTGCAGAACATGAAGGGCTTCCGGGACGTCGCCGAGGTCCTGCGCCAGACGCGCAGCGGAGTGGCCTGGCAGGCCCTGGGCGTCATGATCGGCGCCTACGAACTCGCCCTCGACTACGCCAAGCAGCGCATCGCCTTCGGCCGTCCGATCGCCAAGTTCCAGATGGTGCAGGATCTGCTGGTGAAGAGCCTGGGCAACATCACGGCCTCCTGGGGCATGCTGGTACAGCTCGCCCGGCTGCAGGACCAGGGCATCTTCCGCGATCAGCACTCCGCGCTGGCCAAGGAGTTCGTCGCGGCCCGGATGCGGGAATCCGTCGCCTGGAGCCGCGAGATCTTCGGCGGCAACGGCATCCTTCTCGACTACGACATCGCTCGGTTCTTCGCCGACGCCGAAGCGCTCTACTCCTACGAGGGCACCCACCAGATGCAGACCCTCATCGTCGGCAAGTCCATCACCGGCCACAGCGCCTTCGTGGGGTGACGCATATGACCACCGAATCCGTCTTCACCGGCCTGAAGGTCCTCGACGCGTCGAGCTACATCGCGGGACCGGCCGCAGCCACCGTGCTCTCCGACTTCGGAGCGGACGTCGTCAAGATCGAACCGCCGGGGAAGGGCGATCCCCAGCGGCGGCTGAGCTCCGTACCGCCCAGCCCCCGAGCGCAGGCCAACTACGGCTGGCACCTCACCAACCGCAACAAGCGCGGCATGGTGATCGACCTGAAGTCCCCGGCGGCCACCGAGGTCCTCAAGCGCCTCGTCGAGTGGGCCGACGTGGTGATCACCAACTTCCCGCACGGCACGCGCGAGAAGCTGCACCTCGGCTACGACGAGGTCTCGAGCTGGAACCCGAGAGTCATCTACGCCGACCTCACCGGCTTCGGGGACGTCGGCCCCGACGCCCGGCTGCCGGGCTTCGACCTGACCGCCTTCTGGTCGCGCAGCGGGCTGCTCGCCTCCACCCGCGACGCGGGAGCCCCGCCGACGGTGCCGGTCTGGGGCAGCGGCGACTACACGACGGCGATCGCCATCTACGCGGCGATCGCGACCGCCCTGTACCACCGCGAACGGACGGGACAAGGCGCCAATGTCGGGACGTCGCTGCTCGCCACGGGTGTCTGGGCCACGGGAACACTCGTGGCCGGCGCGCTCGCCGGCGGCACACCGTTCGAGCTGCACGACCGCAATGCGCCGGTGAACGCGCTGAGCAACCCCTACCGGACCGCGGACGACCGGTGGTTCATGCTGGCGACCTCACCCCTGAACTGGCCGGCACTGGCGCGGGCCATCGGGCGCCCCGAACTGGGCGAGGATCCCCGATTCGCGGACTTCGAGGGCTTGGTCAAGAACGCCGCCGCGGTGAGCGAGCTGCTGGACGCCGAGTTCCGCTCGCGGCCCTTCGCCCACTGGAAGGACGCCCTGGACCGGGAACGCATCACCTACAGCCTCATTCAGACACCGGAGGAGGCCGCGCAGGACCCGCAGCTGCGCGTGAACGACATCGTCGTTCCCCTGGAAGGAGTCAGCGGGCTGGAGTACACCGTCAGCAGCCCGGTCAACCTACGAGGGGTGCCGAAGGTGCCGGCGAAGCGGGCGCCTGACCTGGGCGAACACAACGACGAGATCCTTGCCGAACTGGGATTCGGCCCCGCCGAGATCGCCGTGCTGCGCGCCCGGGGAGCGGTCCCCGGCACGACGGAAGCGGAAGCGGCGTGATCCCCGCACGGTGTCCGAAGCGGCCGACATGGTGCTCCACGAGGATGATCTCGCCGCGGGCGTCTGGGTAGTGGGTGGCCAGGATGTCGAGGGGGAGTGTCTCGTCGAGGGTGCGGCAAACGAGCCGAAAGGTGAGCGTCACCGGCAGGCCGTCGTCATCGCCCTCGCACGAGGCCCGAGGGCGAAGCGCAGCCAGGGCCCAGCACATTCCACCTTTTCCCACCCGGACCTGAGCACTGAACAGGAGGAGGTTCGGCGAAGGCGACACCGGCGGATACGGATTCATGTCACTACAAGGTTCGGAATGCTGTCACCGTGATCAACCCGCTCCATGTCCGTTGAACAGCAGAAATGACCGTCCCGCTGGTGACATGCAAAGCCGAGCATCCCGATGAAGCATCACCGAACCTCACACCTGTTCTCATGCACGGTGGAAATCATGCCGGGACCGGGAGCAGACGGTGAAGCCACTTTCTCGTAGCAGTCGGGTGCGCGGATCTGGGATGCGCACCGGTGCGTAGCGACCGGCCGATGGTGCGCTTAACGGCCACGGGACACGCCGCACGGGTCCGTGCCAGGTGCTTGTCCCGCATCGTCTCCAGCGTGGTGGCGGTGTCCTCGCCCTCCTCGGGATGACGTTGACGACGAACCGGACGATGCTGCGGGCGATACCCGGGATTGCGCTGGGGCTGCACTCGCGCTGCCAGTCCGGCCAACCGACGGAATTCGCTGACCTGCTGAAACGCGGCCTCCGCGGCGTGGGCATCCCGCGAACAAGTGTGGAGTTTCCCGGTGGACCGCGGTACATCGGTGCCGCCGTCCCGGTGGTCATTACGGGTTCCCAGCGCCGCACGCCCGAGGTCGCTCATGAACACGAGCAGCGCGCGGTCGCCGAACAGAGGGCCGAGCGAGGCTTGATCCGCGACGACCCGTCAAGCGCACACGGTTCACCGGCAGGGTGGAAAGCCTCGTCCGGGCCGCGTCTCTGCTGTGCCAGGCAACACCCACCAGAGTGACAACACAGAACAGCGGCAGGCCACACACGCATTGCTCCGCTTGTGTGATTCGAACGCCCGCCACGCCTCTCGCAGAAGCGGTTACACCGACTGCCGTACCGATTTCACCCGATTGCACTGGATGAGCTGGCTCGGCGCCCCGGACGCGTGAAGCTGATTGCCGTAGGGCCTGACGGAAGGTGAGAACAGAATGAGTGCTGTCCATGGCATACGACGCCACACACGGCGCCTCCACGGGGCGGCGGCTGGATTCGCCGTCGCTGCCCTGTGCGCGGTCTTGGCGGCACCGGCTTCAGCGGATGGTGGCGCAGGCGGCGTGAAGCCCACCATCGTGCTGGTGCACGGCGCCTTCGCCGACGGTTCCAGCTGGAACGGGGTGGTCAAGCGCCTGCAGCAGGCGGGGTATCCGGTCATCGCTCCCGCCAACCCGCTGCGCGGGCTGGCCAGTGACGCCGAGTACATCCACAGCGTGCTGAAGAGCGTGCACGGACCGGTCGTGCTCGTCGGTCACTCCTATGGTGGCGCCGTGATCAGCGAAGCTGCCGTCGGTGACGCCCAGGTCAAGGCGCTGGTCTACATCGCCGCCTTCGCCCCCGCGGCGGGGGAAAGCTCCCTGGAGCTGTCCAACAAGTTCCCCGGGAGCACTCTCGGCCCCACCCTCAACAACGTGCCCTTTCCCCTTCCCGGCGGTGGCACCGGTACCGACCAGTACATCAAGGCCGACAAGTTCCACGACCAGTTCGCCGCCGACGTGTCCAGGTCAGTCACCGACCTGATGGCCGCCACCCAGCGTCCCGTGGCCGCCTCGGCCCTGGAGGAGAAGGCCACCAGTGCCGCCTGGAAGACCATCCCCTCCTGGACTCTGATCACCACCGAGGACCGCAACATCCCCCCTGCCGGGCAGCGCTTCATGGCCCAGCGCGCCCGCGCACACACCGTCGAGGTCAATGCGTCCCACGCCGTCTCGGTCTCCCAGCCGGGCGCGGTCGCCCGCCTGATCGAACAGGCAGCCAAGGCCAGCGCCACCACGGCGACGACCGCCACCGATCCTTCCGGCCCGACCCTCGCGAAGACCGGCGCCGGGCGGCCGACCACGCAGGCGATCGCCCTCGGCGGCATAGCCGCTGTGTCGGTGGCCGCCGGTTCTGCCGTCATCTTCCTCGGCCGCCGGTGGCGCTCGGAAACGAAGAACGGTCGCTAAGGCTCGCCCCGCGACCGCAGACGTGCGGCGCGCCGCATTCCATCACCTCGGGAGCCGCATTTCGTCGGTTCCCCAGCCCTGCAGCGCGGACAGCAGGACGCACCCGACCTCGTCCAGGGCGAAGGAGTCCCCGCACGGGTCGGCATCGTCGGCCACGGCCGTGGCGGGGAAGACGATGTCTTCGGCCAGCCGCAGCAGGACGAAGGACAGCTGCGCTCGATCGGCGTGGGCCATGCGCTCGACTCCGCAGGACGTGCCCTCGTACTTCGCCGAGTTCCGGCGGGTACTCGCGTCTGACGGCCACCTCTTGCTCGCGTTCTTCGAGTCGGAGGGTGAGCCGGTTACGGCGTTTGACCACAAAGTGGTGATTCCTACCGGTGGCCGATCGACGATCTCGCGGGGCTGGCCGGCGAAGCTGGGTTCGTCGAAGTCGGCCGGATGCTGCGTGAGCCGCGCGAGCAGGAACGGTACCGCCGGGGTCACCTGCTGATGCGCATAGGTAAGCAACTCAGGTGATCGCGTGCCCGTGAAGGGTTGTCGGGCAATCACGAGCGGAGCCAAAGGCGTATGGCGGCAACGGTTACGGTGCCATGGAAGACGTACGACCGTTTGTCGAAGCGGGTGGCCACGGCCCGGAAGCCTTTGAGGGCATTGATCGTCCGCTCGACTTCGTTGCGGCGACGGTAGATCGCCGTGTCGAAGTTGGTTGGGCGGCCGCCCTTGCTACCTCGGCGCCGGCGGTCGGCCCGCTGGTCCCTCGGCTCCGGGATGGTGTGCTTGATCTGGCGTCGTCGCAGGTAAAGGCGAATGCTGCGGGACGAATAGGCTTTGTCGCCACCAACGTGGTCGGGCCGAGTGCGTGGGCGTCCGCCGCCAGGCCGAGAAACTCGGATCTGTTCCAGCACGGGGATCAGCTGCGGGGCGTCGCCCCACTGACCCGGTGTGATGACGAAGGCTAGTGGGCGGCGCCCGCCCTCACCAGCGAGGTGGACCTTGCAGGTCAGTCCACCCCGTGAACGGGCCAGGGCCTCGTCCGAGCGGTGCCGAATCGGCCTGCTGCGTCGTCCCGGGATTCTTGGTGGGCACGAGCGAGCGCCTGCTGCATGCTGATGAGCACGGCAGGAGGTGGAGTCCACGCTGACCATGCTCCAGTCGATCCGGCCCTCAGCATCGGCATCGGCCTGGATCGCTCGCAGAATCCTGTGCCATGTTCCGTCCGCTGACCATCTGGGATGACGGTCGTGAACCGTCTTCCACTTCCCGAAGCGGGACGGCAGATCCCGCCAGGGCAAGCCGGTCCGCTGCCGGAACAGGGGCCTCTTGAGGATCTGAGAACGGACATCTCGTGGTCAGGAAGCACTACCCGCCGGAGTTCAAGGCGGACGCGGTCGCGCTGTACCAGTCGCGCTCTGGAGCGACGGTCAGGCAGGTCGCCGCTGATCTGGGTGTCAACCCGGAAACGCTGCGGAACTGGGTACGGGCGGCCGGGGCAAACCGGCCCCGGGGACGCCGGGCGGAGGTACCCGCGGAGCCGCCCACGCTCCTGGAGGCGGAGAACGCGGCCCTGCGCAAGAAGGTCCGAGAGCTGGAGGAGGAACGCGAGATCCTGCGGAAGGCGGCGAAGTATTTCGCCGGGGAGACGCGCTGGTGAACCGCTTCCAGTTCGTCGCCGACCACCAGCGCCGCTTCGGCGTGAAGCGGCTGTGCATCATCCTCGGCGTTGCCCGCTCGAGCTTCTCCTACTGGCGCAAGACCACGGCCGCCAGGGCGGCTCGCCGGGCAGCCGACGCGAAGCTCGCCGCGCGGATACGCACGATCCACCGCACCTCGGACGGCACCTACGGGGTCCCGAGGGTCACCGCCGAGCTCCGCGAGGACGGTGAGCGGATCAATCACCAGCGCGTTGCCCGCCTCATGCAAGCCATCGGTCTTGCTGGACTGCGGCTGCGCAGGAAGCACCGCACCACCAACGTGGTGCACTCCTCGGCAAAGACTGAGGTCCCGCGCCACCGCTGCCTCAGGGTGCGACCGTGTCACTGTGACGGCTTCATGCGAGCCGTGGATAAGCTCACTCGGCCCGTGTGACCGAGCGGTTCGCCCGGTCGATGAAAGAGGACGATGAGATGTCTGTGCATGTGATCGTGTTGCCAGGAGGCGGCTACGAGGTGCACGCCGAGCACGAGGCCCAGCCGATCGTCGATTGGCTCGAAGGATTGGGCTTGGTGGCGAGCGTTTTCCGGTATCCGCTCAACACGCGGCATCCAGCGCCGCTCGCGGCACTTCAGACCGAGATCCGGCGCCTACGGGACAAGGGGGCCGACACGATCGGGGTCGTGGGCTTCTCGGCCGGTGGGCACCTCGCGGGCCTGGCGGCCCTCGCTCCGAACGCTGACGAGCGGACATCGGTTCAGTTCGCTGTTCTCGGCTACGCGATCACGTCGATGGAGACCGAGACGTACCGCCCTTCGCAGCTCATTCTGCTGGGTGAGGACGCGTCGCCGGAGTTGCGTCGTTCGACCTCGCTCGACGCGCTGGTGACTCCGTCGTCTCCTCCGTTCTTCCTCTGGCACACGGCGGAGGATTCTTACGTTCCGCCTGAGCACACCTATCGCCTCGCTGCGGCGTTGGCCGCCGACAATGTGCCCCACACGGTGCACGTCTTCCCCCACGGCCCCCACGGCCTGGGCCTTGCCCATGGGGCTGGAGAAGCATCGACATGGACACGCTTCGCTGAGTCATGGATCGGCGAGCAGGCCGGTACTCGGATGCATCACGGAGCTTGATAGCGCCAGCCCCATTGCGATGCTGGGAGGTCTGATCGATTCAGTCGGAGTTTCCTGGGATGCCGGGCGCCGGGTGGACCGCTCCGCGTGCCGCCTGCGGAGTGCGTGTGCGAGTGCACTCACGAGTGCGTCGGCCGCTTCCTGACCTCATGTGGATCTTGGCTTTTCCGGAGGCGCCTGAGACCGTCTTGCGACTGAGATCCGCACAGGCGTTTTGTTGACCGATTGGACCACATCGTGTTTCATAGTGGTCCAATCGGTCAACAAACCTAGTGGAGGACTCCGATGCACCAGACTCAGACGGAGCGGAACAAGGCCGTCATCCTCGAGATCCTGACGACCGCGTTCAGCTCCAAGGATTTCGCCGCGCTGGACCGATACCTGCACCCGGACTACGTACAGCACAACCCGTTCATCCCGCCGGCCAAGGCCGGGCTGCGCGGATTCATCGCCGGCCTGCCCGACGCCACCCGCTACGAGCCGGGAGCGATCATCGCCGAGGGAGACCTGGTCATGGTCCACGGCCGGTACTCCGGCGGGTCCGACAAGCCTCTCCTCGGGATCGACATCTTCCGCTTCGAAGACGGCCTGGTGGTGGAGCACTGGGACGTCCTGCAGGATGAGGTGGCCGCGGAGGACACCGTGGCAGGCAACCCCATGTTCACCAACCCGCAGGCCGGCTTGGCCGACCGGCAGGCCTGACCCGGCGACGCGACGGCTCGGGTACGCACTCCGCGGCGGCGCCCGACGCGAAGACCCGGCACCGACCCCGGCCAGACCCCGCCGACCTCACGGCGCGCCAACCTGATGCCGGCGGGGTACGGCGTCCACGCCGCTTCTCGCGGCGGCTTCCGCCGCATGCGCGCCGCATGCGCGCCGCATGCGCGCCGCATGCGCGCCGCATGCGCGCCGCATGCGCGCCACAGGCGAACGCCGCAGGAAGATCGGCACACAGGCAGCGTCACTCACCACGGAGACCTACCCATGACGAGCCTATTGGATCTTGTTCTTGAGGCCCATGGCGGCCTCCGGCGGTGGCAAGAAGCAAGAACCATCCACGCCAAGGGGTCCATAGGTGGACTCCTGTGGACCCTCCGCGGCCGGCAGGGAATCCTCGCCACGGCAGACATGACCGTTGACGTGCAGCAGCAGCGCGTGGTCTTCGAGGGCTTCACCGGCCCGGGACTGCGCGGCGTGTTCACGCCCGGCCGAGTCGCGATCGAGAGGCGGGAGGGCGAGGTCGTGGCCGAGCGGACCTCCCCACGCGAAGCCTTCGCCGGCCACGGCCCGGACACCCCCTGGGACGAGCTCCACGTGCTGTACTTCGCGGGCTACGCCATGTGGAACTACCTCACGGCCCCCTACCTGCTGACGCGCCCCGGCGTTGTAGTGGAGGAACTGGAGCCCTGGCAGGAAGCCGGCGAAAACTGGCGACGACTGCGGGCGACCTTCCCCGACGCTCTCGCAACACACGCCAGAGAGCAGATCTTCTACTACAACGCTGCGGGCCTGCTGCGACGCCATGACTACGCTGCCGAGGTGCTCGGCGGCGCGCCGGCTGCACATCTGTGCGAGAAGCACGCAACAGTATCGGGACTGGCCTTCCCGACTCACCGGTACGTCCTGCCCATTCAGGAGGATGCGCGGGTCCTGCCCGAGCCGGTCCTCGTCACCATCGATCTCACCGAGATCTCTGTTGCCTGACCACGACACGAGTCCCCCCGCGCCGACGTCGCCCACGGGCAGCCGTTCATCGCCAACCTGGCACGTGCTCCCCGGCGGGGCTGAGCGGTGCCCGACGGGAAGAACGACATTGCCCTCGGCCAGGCCGTCTGACCGGCACCCCGCCTCAGCGGCGGGCCCTGTTCCTTTCCCTCTCCGCAGCCACCCCCCTGGGCCGCGTCGCGCATCACCCGGAGCTGCGCGCGTCGAGGGGCATGGCTACGGCACATCAAGCGGCCGGCCGGCGCATACGAAAGGCGCGTCATCACTGGGTGGATCGACGTGACGAGATGCCACCACGAGCCCGAGGGCTGCGCCCGGGATGGCGTTGGGGCCGAGCTCTCGGACGAGTTCGACCCGGGCACGGCGAAGACTGCGACCGGTACCCCCGTTTCCGAGAGGTGGGGGATCAGGCGGAGCGGTTGCAGAGTTCGTCGACGTACGTGCGCGGATCCACCTCGGACAGCGTCCAGGGCAGGAAGATGACCCTGTAGATGATGGGGGCCACCAGCCGGTCGATGACCTCGTCGCCGCTGAAGGTGCTGCCGGGCCGGGAGGCGAAGCTGGCTGCTTCTGCCCGCCGGTCGCGCAGGCAGTCCGACTCGCTCTCACCGGCTGCGGCGGCCCCGCCTCGCAAGAGGGCGGCGTTCACCGAGACGCTGTAGTGGCTGAGCATCTCCTGTGCCCATGCGGTCAGATCGGCACGCAGGTCTCCGGTGTCGGGAAGGCCGCGGTCCGGGTCGAGCCGGTAGGTCGCCAGGTCATTGATCATGGTCCGCGCGTCGCCCCACCGTCGGTAGATGCTCGAGTGATTCACTCCCGCACGCTCCGCGACCATGGGGATGGTGACGGCGTCGCTGCCCCGTTCGGCGATCAGTTCCTCGACGGCCTTCCTGATCGATGTCAGCACCAGGGCGCTGCGGCCGCCGGTGCGCCGCCGCGGGGACGATTCTGCAACCATGCACCCTACTGTAACGCACACCGCTTGGCATTAATCCTCCTTCAGGTATACGGTGACACTAACGCACAAAGTTTTGCCTTAGGAGGCTCTGAGGTGTCCCTCACCGAATCAGGCCATGACCTCAGCCCTGGCCTCGCGGCCTCTGACCCCGGCCGGTCCCGCAGGCTGCTCCCTTCCTCCGCGGCGTTCGCCGGGTCGGCTGCCGTCTTCGCAGCGCTCTATCTGGCCGCAGGCGCGCCCACGCCGCTGCTGGTCGTCTTCGAGCAGCAGTGGCACTTCCCCGCCTGGGTGCTGACGGTTGCCTTCGCTGCCTACGCGCTCGGCCTGCTGGCGGCTCTGCTGGTCGCCGGATCGCTGTCCGACCACATCGGACGCCGGCCCGTCCTGGTCGGGTCGCTCGTGGTGGAGTTCGGGGCGATGCTCATGTTCGTCTTCGCTCCGGACATCGGCTGGGTCATCGCAGCCCGCACCATCCAGGGCATCGCCACCGGCGCAGCCACGAGCGCCTTCTCCGCCTCGGTCGTGGAACATGCTCCGGAACGCCACAAGAAACTGGGCACCATCATCACCAGCATCGCTCCGGCGGGCGGGCTCGGCTTGGGAGCCCTGCTGACCGGCGCAGCGGTCCAGTTCAGCAGCCACGCGACTCTGATCGTGTTCACGGCCCTTGCAGTCATCATGGTCGTCGGCACAGGTGTCGCCACGTTCTCGGCGGAGACCGTCTCCACGCGTCCCGGGGCGGCACGCGCCCTGATTCCCCGCGTCTCCGTCCCCCAGGCCGCACGTCGTGAGTTCGTGGCGAGTATTCCCGTTCACATGGCCGCATGGATGCTGGCCGGCCTGTTCATGGGGCTCGTGCCCACCATCATCCGGGACCTGCTGGGCCTGCACAGTGGTCTCCTGAACGGTGCCACGGCTTTCGTCGAGCCCGCGGCAGCTGCCGTGGCCGGCCTGTTCCTCGGCCGTCTGACAGCACGCCGCACCGTCTTCGTCGGCGGTGCGGGTGTGCTGCTGGGAACCGCAGTGATCGCGGCCGGTGTCGCCGCCGGAACGCTCTCCCTGCTGTGGGTGGGAGGCATCATCGGCGGCGTGGGCTTCGGCGCCTCGTTCTCCGGCGCCATCCGGACCATCGCCCCGCTCGTACAGCCCCACCAGAGGGCAGGGCTCTTCGCATCCATCTACCTGGTGGCCTACCTGAGCTTCGGAGTGCCGGCGATCATCGCAGGACTCCTGATCGCTCCGGTCGGTCTGCTGGGCACCGTCCTCGGCTACGGTGTCGTCATCCTCGTCGTCGCAGCCCTTGGGCTTCTCGCGCAGCACCGCGTCAATGCACGCCGCTGATCCGGCAAGCGCGCAGGTTGCTGGGAGCGGCATGTCTGGCGGGCACGCAGGCTGGTCGACGTCTTGCATCGGGATGGGGAACCCGCCTCATACGGACTCGTACGAGACTCGCTCACCAAGCGGGTCGGTGGGCAGGGGCTGCTCGGTCCAGATGCACTTGCCGGACCCTGTGTAGCGGGCGCCCCACCGGCTGGTCACAGCGGCGATCAGCTGGAGCCCGCGGCCGTTCTCGTCGGTGTCGGCCGCTCGACGGATTCTGGGCATCGCGGGGCTGGCGTCTGCGACTTCGCAAGTGAGGGTTCGGCCGCGCAGCAGCCGCAGGGTGATCGGTCCTCTTGCGTGGCGGACGACATTGCCGACGAGCTCGCTGGCGGCGAGTTCGGTGGTCATGATCAGCTCGTCCAGGTTCCAGGCGGCGAGCTGGGCTCGGACGTGCGCGCGGGCCTGGCCGGCGGCTGTGGGGTCGTCTTGCAGCTGCCGGCAGGAGATGTCCTCGGGAGCCAGCGCGTGGGTGCGGGCGACGAGCAGTGCGCTGTCATCGCGGCTGCGCCGGTCGGGCAGCAGGGTGGTGATCAGGCGGTCGCACAGGTCGTCGAGGGTCTCCGTCACCTGAGGGTGGGCGGGGTGAAGGTGGCGGGCGAGGCGGCCCATGCCTTCGGCGATGTCCAGTCCGCCGGATTCGACGAGGCCGTCGGTGTAGAGCGCGAGGATTGCGCCGTCGGGCAGGCTGAACTCGGCTGTGTCGAAGGGCGGGGTGGCGGCACCGAGCGGGGAGTTGACGGGCAGGTCGGGGAAGTAGCTGGTTCCGTCGGGCCGGAGGATCACGGGCGGAGGATGGCCGGCGGTGATGGCCTGACACATTCGGCCGGCCGGGTCGTAGACGATGCACAGGCAGGTGGCGTAGAAGTCGTCCCCGAGGCCGCTGACGACTTCGTTGAGGTGGAAGAAGAGCTCGTCCAGGGGCTGCTCGAGATCGGCAAGGGTACGGACCGCGGTGCGCAGGCGGCCCATGGTGACAGCCTCGGACAGGCCATGACCCATGACGTCTCCGATGACCAGGGCAACCTGCTCGGCTGACAGCGGGATGACGTCGTACCAATCGCCGCCGACGTCCGTGCCGTCGCCGGTGGGCTGGTAGCGGGCGGCGGTGGTCACAGCGGGCAGGGCGGGCAGGCACCGCGGGAGCAGACCGCGCTGGAATTCCTGGGCCCGGCGGTGCTCGGCGTCATACAGCCGGGCGCGCTCCATGGCCTGGGCGACCATGCCACTCATCGCTGTGAACAGGGTGCGTTCCTCGTTGCTGAAGGCGTGCGGACGGTCATAGCTGACACAGGCAGCGCCCACGGTCCGCCCGGAGGCGATCAGCGGCAGGATCGCCCACGCCTGGGCCCCGCTCGCAGCGGGCAGGTCGGCAAGCGCCGGGTAGCGGCTGATGAACTCCTCCGCGGAGGAGATGAAGTCCAAAGTGCCCTCGACGAAGGTCTGGGCAGACGCCGGAAGCTCTGCGATGCGGGCGCCTTCGAACCGGCGGAGGCTCTCCTTGGATTGGCCGGCACTGCCCATCAGAAACGCTCGGCCGTTTTCGTGAGCCCAGACGCCGACGCCTTTGGCGCCGAACAGGGGCACCATGTGGGTGGCCATGACATCGGCCACGTCATGTCCGGTGACCGCACCGGCAAGGGCTCGGGTCAGCTCCACGATTCGCATGGTGCGCTCGACGGCAGCGCCCTCGGCAGCGCCCTCGGCAGCGCCCTCGGCGGCGGCCTCCTCGGCTTGCCGGCCCCGGGTGCTGCTGATGTCGGTGATGCACAGGGTCAGGCCGTCCGGCAACGGGGCCAGTCGCACATGCAGCCGTCGGCCGGTGTCCGAGCGTATGTCCAGCTCGGTCGGTCTGCCCTCGGCCGCTGCCTGCCTGCCGGCTTCCTCCATGCCGGGCGAGCGCACCGCCGGAACCGCATCCCACAGCACCTGCCCGAGCAACTGCCGCGACGGGGCAAGGAGGCGCTCGGCGTCCGGATTGGCAAAGATGATCCGCCAGGTGCGGTCGACGGCCAGGAATCCGCCGTGCATGAGCCACTTGGCTCGCTCCGCCGATTCCTTGGCCAGGTGGCCCGAGGTGATGTCACGCACGATCCCGGCCAGGCGAGGGCCGGAGCCGTCGTCGGCACTCGACGTCTGGCCCCGGACCTCCACCCGGCGCATGCCGGTATCCGGCTGGCGGACCCGAAATTCCGCCTGGTAAGGCGTGCGGGCGCGGATGGCCTCGTCGGCCCGGGCCAGCACCTGCGGCAGATCCTGCGGGTGGACCAGCCGCCGCCAGGTACGGATCCGCCCGTCGAACCCCTTCGAGTCGATCCCCAGGATGCCGAGCGCGGCATCATCCCAGATCACCGTGCCGGTACCGAAATCCCAGCCCCAGAATCCGACGGGGAGTTCCGCGGTGTCGCAGTCAGCCGGGCGCCCCGCATCCTCGGGTTGAGGAGGTTCCGGACTGCCGCGCAGACAGTCGGCGATCCAGCCTGCCACGGCTGTCAGATGCTGGTGCAGTGCCGGCTCCTCCGGCATACGGGTGAAGACGGACAGCGCGCCGAGGGGCTCGCCCGAGGCCGGTACAGGAACCGAGAGCAGTCCGGCTCCTGCGGGCACGCCGGACAAGGACGCGGCGAATTCGGGGCTCGTCGGCGCCGTCCATGCCGGGGCGTTCGTGCGCACCGCGTAGGCGGGAGCTTCAGGCGAGCGGCGGTCGACCTCTTCCCAGCGCTGCGTCGCCGGTCCCTCGAAGTCGCTCCCCACCGCCAAGTACAGGCCGCTGCTCCCAAGCGGTCCGAGGTGCACCATGCCGCCCACGGCCTGAGCCTCTGCCACCGCGCGGTTCAGCCCGAGCCGTAGCATGTCGTAAGCGTTCAAATCCGCGCTGTGTGCGGGCGGCAAGGGGGAGTGAAGAGCCTCCGCCGGGGCGCCGCAGGGGGCGCCTTCCGCCGCCTGCGTGTGCTGGGCCCGTCTGCTCTCGCCCGACATCGTCTCCCACCTGCAATCCGGCAAGGAAAGATATAGACAAACCTATCCGAATAGGTGAAATAGCGGAGATTCTGGCCTTCGTGGATGGGCGGTCTGCTCCGACGTCAGAACGACCGGCTTGGCGAGCCGATGCGCGTGGAGGTGAAAGCGCCCGGCCGCATCCCGACGGTGGCGGCCACGCGGCCCTCGGCCCGGCGAACTGGCCCGTGCCGCCCGCAGCGGCATGGGCTCCGAGCGGGCAGGCCGCCACCCGGGTCGCCTTCCACCGCAGGTTGCGGCCGTCTTCGCACCGCAGGCATGGACCGCATCGAGGCGAGTACTGGCCGACGGGCCTCCTCAGGGCCTATCGGCCGCCCGAGGGCCATGAGCTTCCACTCGGCAAGGCCCGCTGGAGACCATGACTCCGAAAGAGTTTATGAGGACTCTTGGTTTCCTGGTATAGAATATGGTCATGGTAGAGCAGGAGCGGTCAGTGACCATCGCCCCGGACCGGCCGATGGACATCCTCGATGCGGCCTGTCCCAGTCGTGATGTCTTTGTGAACCTGGCCGACAAGTGGGCCCTGCTGATGCTGGCGAGCCTGCGTGAGCGTGGTGCCCAGCGTTACTCGGAACTGCAGCGGTCCCTGGGCGGGATCAGCCGCAAGATGCTGTCGCAGACCCTGCGGACACTGGAACGCGACGGCCTGGTCCTGCGCAGCGTCGACCCCGAGGTTTCGCCGCCTTTGGTGCTGTACGGGCTGACCGACCTCGGCAGTGAGATCGCCGAGGAGACCCGGGCCCTGTGTTCCTGGACCGAGAAGCGGGCCGCGCGCGTGCACGCGGCCCGCGTCTCCTACGACCAGCGCCACGCCTCCGCCCAGGGGATGTGAGCCGACTCCGGCGGTGAGTGACCGGTACCGGTCCGCGTGGGCTGTTCCGCCGTATGGTCAGGTGCCGAGCAAGGCAGTGATGCGGTCCAGGCACGCCTGGTAGAAGCCGCCCACTGCGGCCGCGGCCTCGTCGGCGGGGACGCCGGGGACAGGCTCGAAGGACGCCGTCCACTCGATCGTCGACTGGTCCGGTCCGTCCTCGACGACGGCGATCAAGGCGGTGAAGTCGGCCACCGGAATCGGGCCGGGGTCATCGAAGCGGTAGTGGTGGAACCACTTCCCCTCGTCGAGCAGCCGCTCGACGAGCCGTCCGCCGTCGTGCATGGTGAGTGTGCGGGTTTGCCGGCCGGTGTCCGGGACGGTGCCGGCGACGCCGGGCATCCAGGGTCTCCAACGGTGCGGCGATTGCCTTCGGGACGCTGCGGGATGCGTTTTACCTGATACCCGCCGCGTGCTTGAAATGCGCGCGGTCCCCGCCACCGGCATCGTGGTTCTCCTGCGGTGACCGGTTCAGCGTCCGGCGGGGCGGCGATCCCAGGGTGCGCCCGCTCGAAAGAGCCGGG
>NZ_JBTLMO010000092.1:0-19529 GCF_054462255.1 Streptomyces sp. SD15
CGACCACTTCCTCGCCTTCACCAGCATCGCCTGCACCCTCATCTGCTATCGCAGACTCACCAAATGAGATGACGTCTTAGAGGTTGTCTCACGTGACTTGATGTTCGTGCGGCATGCTGCCGGTCGTGGGTGCTGATCTATCGAAGCGTCTGGTTCCTGATGAACTCTGGGAGCTGGCCGCCCCGTTGCTGCCGTCATTCGCTGCTCGTCCGCAAGGTGGTGGGACCGCTCCGTGTGACGAGCGGGCCGTGTTCACGGCAGTGGTGTACGCGCTGACCAGCGGCTGTGCCTGGCGGCATCTGCCGCCGACGTTCGGCACGTCGCCCGCCACCGCGCATCGCCGCTTCACGGTATGGACCGAGGCCGGCCTGTGGCGTCGGCTGCACCTGGCGGTGCTGGACGAACTCGGGGCCCGCGGCGAGGTGGACTGGACCTCGGCGATCGTCGACGCGGCCTCCGTTCGCGCCAAAAGGGGGGATCGCTGACCGGGCCGAACCCGGTCGATCGCGGCAAGAAGGGCAGCAAGCTGCACGTGTTGTCCGATGCCCAGGGCATCCCGCTTGCCGTCGCCGTGTCCGGCGCGAACATGCACGACAGCCTCGCCCTCAAGCCGCTCATCCGCGGCATACCCGCCGTCCGGTCCCGCCGGGGACCACGGCGGCGCCGACCCGTCAAACTCCGCGCGGACAAGGCGTACTTCTCCGCCGAACACCTGGCCTGGCTGCGCGAGCGCGGGCTCGTCGCGCGCATCGCGCGGCCCGGCATCGAGTCCGGCGAACGCCTCGGTCGGCACCGCTGGAAGATCGAACGGTCGATCGCCTGGCTCTTCGGCTACCGCCGCCTCACCGTCCGATACGAACGAAAGGGCTCGCACTTCCTCGCCTTCCTCGGCCTGGCCGCCGCCCTGACCTGCTACAAGAAGCTCGCGAAACTTGCCACGTGAGACAACCTCTAAGGACAACGAGCTCTACGGCAGCCGCCGAATGCACCTCCTCGTACGAGCCCCTCGGGGCACTGCCAACGGACGTGCTCGACTCCATCTAGCGGCCGACGTGCGCATGAAGCGGTTCCTCCTCCGCGCCACGACGAAACAAGACCTGGACCCACTCGACGTCGTCCTCTGGGATTCGGCTGAATAGCGGTTCAGGTCGTCGAGGGACCGAACTTGAGGAGGACGAACGACTTGCGCAACCCGATCGGGTCCAGGTCGCGTTCGGCGATCCACGCCCGGGTGCGGGTTTCCGCCCAGGAAACATCGGGGTCGCGGCGTTTAGGGAAGGGCATATCCATGCTCGGGAGGTACATGCCTGAAGCTCCGCGTGGAGAGTTGGTCGGCTGTGTGGGGCTGGGCACAGCACGTACGCATGGGGCGAACACAGCCGAAGGCGACGGCCGCCGAAACAGTTCCCCTCAGGGCCAACCTCAGCGTGACCGGCACCCGGATGATGCCGACAGGGCGCAAAGCCGGTGGTACACGGAGCCCTTGGTGCATCCAAGGGCGCGCGTTCTTCAACTTCAAGGCTGGTGGCGGTTGATGGCACGCAGCCTCACCGCGAATCCGGGGCGGGCTGGTGGGGAACGTGCCGTCCGGCGTCGGTGTCGAGGTAGCCCCACGCGCCGCGCTGGCCGGGCCCGCACACCATCAGGCTGAGGGTGCGGCCTCGCTCATGGATCTCGGTGACTTCGTGATAGTCGCTGTGGGAGATGCTGTTGGTGCTGCCGCCGAGGTGGGTGACGTCGAGCTGGGTGTGCACATGGTCGCCAGTGAGGGTGTAGCGGTCCTCGTTGTAGCCTCCCGTCAGGATGTGGGCGGTGAACGCCCACGGGTGGCTGTGGGGCTTGGGTGCGGTATCGCCGCGCCGGTCGGGCGCGTTCCAGAGATTGATTTTCACGGTGCGGTCGATGCCCTGGCGGAGCACCAGTTCGGCCTTGTAGGCGCTGCCGGAGTCGTCCGGTATCAGCCACCAGCTGTCCGGCGAGGTGAACTGCTCCCAGGTGAGCGGGGGCGAGTTCGGGAGCGTGCGCGGCGATCCCGGCGGACGCCGCCTCGTACATCGTCTCGCTGACTGCGAGACCCGGGACGATCGTCGTCTTCTTCATGGATGGCTCCTCTGCGAGGGGTCGGCGCCTGTGGGCGGCTGGAGTTCGAGGAGATGGGCTTCGAGGGCAGCGACGCGTTTGTCGGCGAACCGGAGGTTGGAGCGTGTGGTGCGCCGTCGAGCCGTTCCTGGAGGGAACGGTGTTCCCGGGCCATCTGGTCCAGGCGGCGTTTGAGGGCGGCGTTCTCTCCGGGGACGCTTTGCTCGGCGTCCCGGAGCTGCCCCATCAGCTCCCCGTGAACCGTTCCGGGTTCGGTAGGGACTCGATTTATTGAGAGGATCGAGTCATGGCACGCCCTTCCCCTTACCCCCTTGAGCTGCGCAAACGTGCGGTCCGCATGGTCGCCGAGGTGCGGCCCGAGTACGACACCGAGTGGTCCGCGATGAAGGCGGTCGCCGCCAAACTGGGGATCGGGACGACCGAGACGCTGCGTAAGTGGGTCCGCCAGGACCAGATCGACAACGGAGCCCGGCCGGGGACGACGACAGAGGAGTCCGCGCAGGTCAAGGCGATGAAGAAGGAGATCGCCGAACTCAAGCGGGCGAACGAGATCTTGAAGGCGGCGGCGAGTTTCTTCGCGGCCGAGCTCGACCGGCCACACACACGCTCGTAGCGTTCATCGACGAGCACCGGGACCGCTTCGGCGGTGTCGAGCCGATCTGCCGCGTGCTGACCCAGCACGGCTGCAAGATCGCCCCTTCCACCTACTACGCCTGCAAGAAACGCCAGTTGGCACCCTCGCCGCGGTCCGTGCGGGACAAAGGGCTCAAGGAACAGATCAGGGAGGTCTACGAGGCCAACTACCGTGTCTATGGCGCGAGGAAGGTCTGGCGGCAGCTGAACCGGCAGGGTCAGAGAGTGGCCCGCTGCACGGTCGAGCGTCTGATGCGCGAGATCGGCATCGCCGGCGCCGTCCGCGGTAAGAAGGTCATCACGACCATGCCGGACCCGGCGGCGGCCAGGGCCCCGGACCTGCTCGACCGCGAGTTCGTTGCACCGGCGCCGAACCGGACCTGGGTCGCCGACTTCACGCACGTCGCCGCCTGGGCGGGCGTCGTCTATGTCGCGTTCATCGTGGACACCTTCTCCCGCCGCATCGTCGGCTGGTCCGCGTCGCTGTCGAAACAGACCCAACTCGTGCTGGACGCCCTGGACATGGGCCTGTGGCAGCGCGACCGAGACGGCCGTCCGCCCATCCCCGGCGAGTTGGTGCACCACTCCGATGCCGGGTCGCAATACACATCATTTCTCCTCGCCGAACACCTGGACTCGGCCCGGATCGCGGCCTCGATCGGGTCAGTCGGCGACGCTTACGACAACGCGCTCATGGAGTCGACGATCGGCCTGTTCAAGACCGAAGTCATCAAGCCGCAGCGGCCATGGAAGACGCTGTCGCACGTCGAGCTCGCCACTGCCGAGTGGGTCGACTGGTACAACCACCGTCGACTCCACGGTGAGATAGGGCACATCCCGCCCGTCGAATACGAAGTCAACTTCTACCGAGCAACCACGAACTCCCAGGTCACAGCCAACATCTGAGATCTCTACCGAACCCGGAACGGTTCACCGGTCTGCTTGCGCTGTGCGAAGAGTGCCTGTTGGGTGCGGGTGAGCGCGTCCTCCGCGTTGAGCGCCCGCTCGCGCCACGACGCCTCGATGCGGTCGTGTTCCTGCCGGGCGCCGGCATCGCGCCGTCGGCGGGCGTCCGCGACGGCTCCCTGGACCAGGGCGCGGGCCTGCGGGTTCTCGTAGCAGAAGGTGACGGACACCCCGGCCCTCGCGGCGATGCCCGGGATACTCAATCAGCCGCGTTCGCACCACAGTTGGCTGATCGCTTTCTCGACCTGGGCTAGTTTGTCCTGGCTCTGACGGCGCCGTGCCCGGCTCGCGCTGAGCGCCACGCCAAACATGGCACAGCCGAACCCCGCCGGAACAGCCCCCGACTCCGCTGCCCGCGCTCGCGGGCCCCTATGAGGTAGCCAAGGAAAACCAGCGCCCGTGCCCAGGAGCGTCAGCAGGTCCCGAGTACCTGGCTGTACAGCGAGAAGCTGACCAAGTTCCGCCGGTTCCTCACCGGCATCGTCGCCCCGCACGCCGCCGCCCACCCGAACGACAAGTAGGTCAAGCACATCGTCGCCGAGTTCAACTCCATCGACTCCACCCTCGACCTCATTCCCAGCTCCTGACCAGCTGCGGGGGCCGTCCGGACGGTGGGCGGTACCCGCCGCGGAAGACCACTGCCATGCGTCGTCGCCTTTATCCCTCGGACACCACCAGCCTCGTCTCCGCCCTGGTCGTCCTTCTTGCCGAACCGCTGTTGCCAGCGCAGGACGCCCAGGTTCTAAGACCCCGAGTGAGCTGGGTCTCCTCGGACAGCTCCTCCTCGCCACCGGCAGCACCGTCGACAGCGGGTCGCCGGCTCTGCGGCCCCACATGGCCGGTCAATAGCCAGCCAAGGGGCAACGATCACGCTTCGCGTCGGCTCCCCTCTCCGTACGCCCTGACGTCGCGAAGAGGCTTGTCCAGATCGGTAAAGGAGAACGCGACGGCTCTACAGATCGCTCCAACGAGCGATCCACGCACTTACAGGGCACTCGGTAATGGCTTCGACCAGGACCTTGCCGCCGAGGCCACCCGCACAACCGGATCCGCGGGCTGCTCACCCAGTTCCACCCGTCACTGGAGTGCGTTCTCGGGCCCCGCCTGGACCATCAGGCCGTGACCTGGCTGCTGGAACGCTACGGCTCCCCGGCCTCTCTACGGAAAGCCGGACGCCGCAAACTCGTCGAGGTCATCCGGCTCAAGGCTCCCCGGATGGCCCAGCGGCTGATCGACGACGTCTTCGACGCGCTCGACGAGCAGAGCGTCGTCGTGCCCGGCACCGGCACCCTCGACACCGTCATCCCGTCCCTGGCCCGCTCCCTCACAGCCGTCGAAGAACAACGCCGGGCCCTGGAGAAACAGATCGAGGCCCTGCTGGAGGCCCACCCTCTTTCCCAGGTCCTGACGTCACTGCCCGGCGTCGGCGTCAGGACCGCCGCCGTCCTGCTGGTCACCGTCGGCGACGGCACCAGCTTCCCCACCGCAGCCCACCTGGCCTCCTACTCCGGACTCGCCCCGACCACCAAGCCCTCCTCCGCCGCGCCCGCCACCGTCGCTGTCTGCTCCGCGGCCCGCCCTTGACCGTCGGGCGGCAGCCTAGGCCTTCGAGTCCGGCTTCCAATCCTGGACGAGGAGCCCGAGCAGCACCTCGTCCAGGAACTCGCCCATCACCCAGGCCGAGGAGCGCAGCACGCCCTCGCGGACGAAGCCGTTACGCTCGGCGGAGCGCAGCATCGCGGCGTTGTCCGACAGCGTCTCGATCTGCAGCCGCTGCAGGCCGCGCACGACGAAACCGTAGTGGCACAGCACCGCGACGACGTCGGTGCCGTAGCCCTTGCCGCGGGAGGACGGCAGCAGTCCCAGCCCGATGTGCGCGGACCGGTTGTGGTTGTCGATGTTCCACAGCACCGCGGTGCCGACCAGCGTGCCGCCGTCCAGCTCCACCACGGAGAACGGGACGTGCTGTTGCTCCTTGTCGTCCACCACGAGCCGCGAGTCCTTCGAGCCGGGCGTGATCGGCCGCCACGGCCGGCCTTCGGACCGCGAGGAGTTGACCACGTCGTCGTAGAGCTCGGCCTGCAGGATCGGGATGTCGTCCTCGTGCCGGGCCCTGAGCCCGACCTTGCTGCCCTTTAGCATGCAAGCTTCCTATCCGATTGGGCTGGCCGGCGGCAAACCAATAAGCGGTCGTCGCAGTTGGTGTAGCGGCGGTAGCAGATGAGGGCGCTGGCGATGCCGACGAAAGCCAGGAAGTGCTCGGCTTTGCGCTCGTAGCGCCTGTGCAGGCGCCGGCAGCCATTGAGCCAGGACGATGGGTCGGCCGCGCGGCGAGGTGTCTGCCGTGGCAGGTCCTTTTCCGCGCGGCCTCCCGCCGAACCGGACGTGATGGTTTCCCGATCATCCGGCTCTCCAGTGACTACAGCGTGAGCGATTCAGGCTGCTCGCGCAGGACACACGGCGCCGTTGCGGCGATCTGCATTTCGCATACCTCCCGGGTCTGGTGTGTCCGAGTCACCTGGCCCCCTTCGCCCGATGTGGACGGCTTTCCCGTCCTCCCTGGCCGGTCATTACTCCGGCGACTACTACGGGGCCTCCGTCGCCATAGGACTCGCGTCCCGTAGGCGATCCCACGTTCGTCTCTGCTGTACGTTCTAGCGCGACACAGGCGTCCCACTCATCTCCTTGAATGCCCTCGCTGGGCATCGCTCCGCACCCCGGAGGTGCACGGGGGCACGATCGAACCCCGTGCAGGGTGCGGCGCCGGTTTCAGTTGTCCTTCCGGCGGATGGGAACTTGCATCTGCTGGAGATTGGGCTTCAAACAATCCAGTCTTCGCCATATCGCGCGGGCCTCCCAGCACACCGTCTCTGACAACTGAGCCCAGTCGCTGGTTTGCTGACATGCTGTTGTCCCCTTCACCTTCCGGATCCAGGTAAGTCATCAGGCCCAGGAACCTCCTTCCGAGTTCCTCCCGGCTGAGCCAGGGATACAAACAGAGCGCCTCGTGGCGCACAAGGCGCGCTCGACCACCCAGTAGTGGCGGCCCAGGCGGCCGGATGTCTCCACGCCCCGGCGGGCGAAGCGGGGCACGATCTGCCTGCGCCGCAGCCAACTACGCAGGTGGTCGAAGTCGTAGCCCTTGTCTGCGTGCAGCTTGGCCGGACGGCGTCGACGCGGACCAAAGCGCGAGCGGATCGGTGGGATGCCGCGCATCAGCGGGACGAGCGCTTGGCCGTCGTGGACGTTGGCGCCGGAGATACCCACCGGCAGCGGCAGACCGGCCCGGTCGCAGATGCCGTGGATCTTCGACCCGTTCTTGCCGCGATCGGTCGGATTCAGTCCCGTCAAGGGCCCCCTTTAACTGCCCGGATGCTGACCGAGTCGATCGCGCACCGGGACCAATTCGACCTTGCCTGCGGCGCCCAGCCAGTCCAGCAGCACCCGGTGCAGCTTCGCCCACACTCACGCTGCCGACCAGTCGGTCAAGCGTCTATGCGCCGTCTGCCAGGAGGCGCCGAGCAGCGGCGGCAACTGCCGCCAAGTACAGCCCGACGTGGCCACGACCACGATCGTCGCAGCGCCGCTGTCCCCCGCGTCGGCGCCTCCGGCGCCACGTCCTGGAACAACTGCCATTCTGACCACAGTCGACAACGGTGACCGGCCAACGCAGTGATGAGATCGCCCGGCTCCGGGTGGGGTGCATCCGCTGGCAGCACGACGGTCTGCCCATCCCCGGCGACTCCAGCGAAGTCCTCACCCGCGATGCCGTCTGCCTGCTGGACGTTCCCACCCACAAGACCGGCACCGCGTTCACCAAGCCCGTCGACCCGCTGCTCGGCCAGGCCATCGAGGCATGGCAGGCCGTCAGACCGGCCCAGCCGCCGATGCTCGACCGCAAGACCAACGAGCACGTCGACTTCCATGGCTGGTGCACCTACACCTTCTTCGAACAGTGCCAGCACCGCATGGCATGCGCACGCTGCGACTTCTACACCCCGAAGGACTCCAGCAAGGGCCAGCTGCAGGAGGCGAAGGAGAACCTGCAGAAGATGCTTGCTGCCATTCCGCTCACCGTTGACGAGCAAGCCGCCGTCCAAGACGGCCAGCTCGCGCTGGACCGCCTCCTGGACCGCCTCGCGGACGTTCCGACACCCGTCGGCCCCACTCCCCGCGAACTCGGCCCCCTTCCACCGCCACGATGCTGCCCATAGTGGACGTCCGCCAAGGAAGAAGGGACTGAGCGGGGCCGGAGGGCGCTTGATCTACGAGCCTGAGTCTGCCTCCTTGGCCATCTGCTCCAGTCGGCTTCGGTACTCCTCCCACCAGGCCGACTCGCCGGGCGCCATGTTGTCGCTCCCGGGCCGTTGTCCTGTGGTCCCGTCGATGAGTTCACGGACGATGTCGGCATGCCCAGCATGCCGCGGAGTCTCGGCGATCATGTGGACAAGAATCCGGCGGAGTGGCAGCTCAGGCCGCGGACCCCACGGCACCTGGCCGACAGCGTCGAGGGGAAGCGACTCGATCGTCACGTCCGAGTGAGCGCACACCCGACGGTACGTCGACGATCTGCTCACGCGTCTCGTCGGCGGTCGCGCACAGGTCAGTGTTCGGCTCGGCAGCCCCCACGATCCAGAGCGGCGGCGCCTCAACCGGCCGGCCGAAGGGTCTCGCCGAAATAGGCCGCTTCGGCGCCGGTCAGGTGCTTGACCAGCCCCAGCAGGTTGGTACCTGTCGGAGTCAGGGGTCGGCGGATCCCGTACTCCAACAAGCCTTCCAGCTTCCACAACAGCGCGTCACGGGCATCCTGCAAAGAGAGACGTCCCGCCGGGTCCTATCCGGGCCGCCCCAGAAGAAGATGACCCGCAGGCGGCAGATCCGCAGCGCTCTCAGCGCAGCAGTTCGACGAGCAGCCCTTCGACCTTGGCCCTGATCTCGTCACGGATGGGACGCACGGCGGCGAGCCCGCCGACGCCCCCTCGAACGCCGGTGTCGAAGGCTACGTCTCGGTGGTCTTCGCCGCCGACGCGACGGTCGTCTGCGAGATGCTCGGCGAGCCCGCCCCGGCTGGGGTGACCGGGTCCCTGAAGGGCGAGTAAGCGGCGACGGCCCGCAGCGCGATGTCCACCGAGGCGTGCAGGTCCTCGCGCCCGGCGCCGGCCGCGGCGTGGACGGCCAGGCCCTGGCTGAGGGTCGCGACGAAGCGGGCCAGGGCCGCGGTGTCGGTGCCGGGCGCGAGGTCGCCCTCCTTCGCCGCCCGGGCCAGCCGCTCCGCGAGCGCGCCCTCGCTGGCCGCCCGGTAGTCGGCCAGGTACTCGGAGATGCCGCTGTTCGCCGGCGAGCAGGACAGGCCGCCCTGGATGGAGAGGCAGCCGGGCGGGTGGCCGCCGCTGGTGAGGGCGTCGACGGCGGCGCGCAGATAGCTCTCGATGACGGCGTACGCGGTGGGCTGCTCCAGGGTGGCCGCCGCGTACGCCACGTAGGTGTCCCGGTAGCGGGCGACGGCTCGCCGGAACAGCTCTTCCTTGCTGCCGAACACGGCGTAGAGGCTCGGCTTGTTGATGCCCATGGCGCCGGTGAGCTCGCTCATCGAGGCGCCCTCGTAGCCGTGCTCCCAGAAGACATGGACCGCCCGGTCGAGGGCCTCGTGCTCCTCGAAGGCCCGCGGCCGTCCCCTGCCGCGGCGGTCGTCAACGCTCATGAACCCCACTCTACTGCCCGGTACAAAAAACTTTACCGATCGGTACAAAAAGCTGCTAGCATGGCGGCGCAACCGATCGGTACAAAAAAGGGAGTTACTTCATGGGACAGCTCGACGGCAGGACCGCCCTCGTCACCGGCGCCACCTCTGGCATCGGCCTCGCGGCGGCCCGGGCGCTCGCGGCCGAGGGGGCGTACGTCTTCCTGACTGGACGACGCAAGGAGCAGCTGGACGAGGCCGTGGCCGGGATCGGCGCCGACCGGGCGACCGGGATCCGCGCCGACGTCACCGATCTCGTGGACCTCGACCGGGTCATGGCGGCCATCAGGGAGACCGGCCGGGGCCTCGACGTCCTGTTCGCCAACGCGGGCATCGCCGAGTTCGCCGTCCTGGGCGAGATCACCTGGGAGCACTACGCGGACACGTTCAACACCAACGTCGGCGGCATCGTGTTCACCGTCCAGAAGGCGCTGCCGCTGCTGAAGAACGGCTCATCGGTCATCCTTTGCGGCTCCAACATCGACATCAAGGCATCGCCGTCGATGAGCGTCTACGCCGCCTCCAAGACCGCCATCCGCTCCTTCGGCCGCAGCTGGGCCGCGGAGCTGGTCGACCGGGGCGTCCGCGTCAACACCATCGCTCCCGGGCCCACCGAGACCCCCGGCCTCACCGGGCTGAGCCCCGACCCGGAGCAGCTGCTCGAGGGCCTCGCCGCGGCCGTACCCATGAAGCGCCTCGCCCGACCCGAGGAAACCGCCGGCGTCGTGGTCTTCCTCGCCTCCGACCGCAGCAGCTTCATGACCGGCGCGGAAGTCTATGTCGACGGCGGCGCCAGCCAGGTCTGACGCAAGGGCAGCGTCGCCCGCACGGAGAACACGCCGTCGGACGCGGCACCATCGGGGCGAGTGAACCGGCCACGGCCTGGACTCAATCTCGGTTGTCACCGGGTGTGACTGCACCACACAAGTTGGACCAGAGCCCAGCGACTGGCTCAGTCAAGATTTCCGTGACGGGGTGACGGAGTGTGGCTTGGGTCAGGCCAGGAGGACTCGTTTGCGGAGTAGGGCGAAGCCGGCTCTCCCATACATCTGTCGCTTCAGCATCTTGATCCGGTTGACGTGGCCTTCGACAGGGCCGGAACTCCAGGGCAGCGTAAGGCCCGCGGTGACAGCCTGGTGATCACGCCGGAGACCGTCGGCGAAGGCGTGCAGGGCGGGTAGGTCATCGGCATGGACGGCGTCTGTCCATGCCCGCAGGCTATTTCCGCCGAGGTCGCAGACCATGCGCGCGAAGGCATGCACGTGGCTGCGGACAGCAGTTAACTCCGGGCACCGGCCGAGTACTTCACCCAGCTGGCGTTCTTCGTCTTCGCGCAGGTGCTGGGGGTTCCATATGATCCAGTTGGTGACCTGCTGCGGTTTGAGCACCGGGGCCGGCGACCGGATGGAGCCGAGGCCGGTGCGAAGCGGCCGGAGATAGCGTCGCACCGCTTGCGAGGTTCGTCCCGGGTAGCCCTGAGTCTGGATCTCCCGGAAGAGACGGGCGGCATCGGTGCATCCTTCGTTCCAGCGCCGGATCAGGTAGGACTTGTAGTCGTCCAGGCCTGTGGTGCGAAGGGTGCCTTCGATGAGGCCGTCGAGGTTCTTGCAGTGGGCATAGCGTTCCGCGGTGTGCCCGGCAAGGCCCAACTCCCGTGCGATGTCGCTGATCGTCCATCCGCGGGCCAGCAGTCGGTGAACTGCCTTGTGTCGCTCCCGTGTCCGGGTGACCAGCCACTTCTCCGCGCCGGTGTCCGGATTGAGGGTCGAGGGCGGAGCCGCGGCCATGCGCCGGGCCGAAGGGGTGCTCACCTCAGGTCCTTGCAGAGAAGGACGGTGAGCGATCACAGTGCGCTCGACAGCGGTGGCCGATCAGTCCAGTGCAGGCATCCAGCCCACCGCGAGGCGATGGGCCGAACGAGCGCTGAGCGGAGTGCTTGGTCTTGGTCCGGGAGTTTCGATTCTCGCATGGATGTGGGTCTGCTCTCTTTGCTGTCGGCTCCGGGAGCGGGGCATGAAAGGAATGTGCCGAGTCACCTTCTAGGGGTTCGTAGGTGCCCTCGTTATCGTCGTGGAGGTGTGGCTATATGTGCGCCGCGGTCGGTGAACCTCACCCGTAAGGAACCTCGTTGCCCCTGGCAAGGCAACTCACCCTCCCAACAACGTGACAGCGCCCCGGAGGGGCATGACACCTGTTTGCCCCGGTCCGGCATGTCGACTCTGCGACATGGCCCAACTGCGTCACGCGGGAGCCAGTTCGGGCGGCCGGGGGTGATCGCATAATCCTCGGCGTCCCATCCGACGCGTAACCATGAGGTCTCCCTTGTCGTTTCTGCCTTTCCGCAGACGCAGGCTGACAGCGCTGTGCACCGCCACCGCGGTGCTGGCCCTGTCGCCCGCCTTGGCCTCCGCGGCCCCCGCACCGCCCTCCGCCACATCCCTCGCGTCCGCCGCGGCCCTGCCCGCGGCGCTCGGCACCGCCCGTAGCGTCACCCTGGTGACGGGCGACAAGGTCACCGTCACCCGGGCCGCCGACGGCACGTCGAGCCGGACCGTGCAGGACCCGGACGGCCGGTACACCGGCTTCGAAACCAACCGGGCCGGCAAGAACACGTACGTCTATCCGCACAGCGCCCTGCCGTACGTCGCTGCGGGGCTGCTGGACAAGGAGCTGTTCAACGTCACGCGGCTCCTGGCGGACGGCTACGACGACGCGCACCGCGACCGGCTGCCGCTGATCGTCACCTACACCGACGCCGCCGCCCGTTCGCGTGCCCTGCCGGTGCCGGAGGGCGCCCGCAAGGTGCGCACGCTGGACAGCATCCAGGGCGCGGCGCTGGGCGCCGCCCGGTCGGACGCCTTCTGGGCGTGGATCACCGGAGACGGTGCCGGCACGGCGGCCCGCGACACCGGCGAACGGCCCAGGCTCAAGGGCGGCATCGCCAAGGTCTGGCTGGACGGCAAGGTGAAGGCGGACCTCGCCGACAGTACCGCGCAGATCGGCGCGCCGCAGGTGTGGGCCTCCGGCAACACCGGCGAGGGCGTGGACGTCGCGGTCCTCGACACGGGCGTGGACACGGACCACCCCGACCTGGCCGACCGGGTCGCCGCGACCGAGGACTTCGTGCCCGGCGAGTCGGTCGTGGACGGCAACGGCCACGGCACACATGTGGCCTCCACCATCGCCGGTACCGGCGATGCGTCCGACGGCAAGGAGCGAGGCGTCGCGCCCGGCGCGAAGCTGCACATCGGCAAGGTGCTCTCCGACGACGGCTACGGCCAGGATTCGTGGGTGCTGGCCGGCATGGAGTGGGCGGCCCGCGACCAGCACGCGAAGATCATCAGCATGAGCCTGGGCGGCCGGCCCACCGACGGCACGGACCCGCTGAGCATGGCGGTCGACACGCTCAGCGAGGAGACCGGCGCGCTGTTCACCATCGCCGCGGGCAACGCCGGTCCCGACAGATTCTCGGTGGGCGCGCCGGGTGCCGCGGACGCCGCGCTGACCGTCGGCGCCGTGGACGGCTCGGACTCCCTCGCCGACTTCTCCAGCCGGGGCCCCCGGGTGGGCGACGGAGGCGTCAAGCCGGACCTCACCGCTCCCGGTGTGGACATCCTGGCGGCGCGCTCCCACTACGCCCCCGAGGGCTCGGGTTGGTATCAGACCCTGAGCGGCACCTCCATGGCCACTCCGCACGTCGCGGGCGCCGCCGCGCTGCTGGCCGCCGAGCACCCGGACTGGACGGGCCGTCAGCTCAAGAACGCCCTGGTCAGCACCACCAAGGCGACGCCGCAGTACAGCCCGTTCGAGGGCGGCACCGGCCGCCTGGACATCGCCACGACGACGGCCGCGAGCACGTTCGCCACCGGCAGCGCCGACTTCGGCTTCCGCACCTGGCCGACGCCGGCCGGGACGACCACCGAGCGGGAGGTGACGTACACCAACACCGCCGGCAGCCCGGTCACCCTCGCTCTCGCGGTGCGCGCCTCGGGCGCGGGCGCGGACGCCGGCCCGTTCACCCTGTCGGCCTCGCAGATCACCGTCCCGGCGCACGGCACCGCTTCGGTGACGGTGACGGCGCACTTCGACGAGATAGCGGCGGACCAAGTGGTGGCCGGCTTCCTGACGGCCACCGACCCGTCCGGCGCGGTGCTGACCCGCACCTCGCTCGGCGCCGGCCAGGAGGGCGAGCGCCACCAGCTGACGCTGAAGGCCAAGGACCGCAGCGGCAAGCCGATCGGCGGCACCGTCATCCTGACGGCGAAGAAGCTGTGGCTGCCGGTGCGGATCGACGAGTCGGGCACGGTGGACCTGCGGCTGCCGCCCGGTTCGTACACCGCGTGGATGGAGGCCGACCTCGAAGGCTCCCATGGCCCGCACTCGCTCGGGCTGGGCCTGATGGCGGTGTCGGACGTCGTCCTCGACCAGGACCGCACCGCCGTCTTCGACGCGACCCGGGCCCGTCAGGTCAGGGCGGTGGCGCCCAAGCCGAGCACGCCCGACGGCTCCCGCATCGAGTACTACCGCGGCTTCGCCGACGACGACTGGTCGTCCTCCTCGCGCTGGCCCCAGGCGTCGTACGACAGCATCTGGGCCCTGCCCACCAAGAAGGTCGCCGAGGGCGAGTTCGTCTTCGGCACCCGCTGGCGGCTGGAGGAGCCGGCTCTCACGGTGACCTCGGGCGACCGGCCCTTCGACGACCTCGTCGTGCACCGGAGCGCGACCCCACTGTCCCAGGGCCGGCACCGGCTCGACGCGGTGTTCGCCGGAGACGGCGCCGCTGCCGCGTACGCCTCTGGCAACGCCCGGGGCAAGGCCGTCGTGGTGCGCCGCAACGGCACGGTGCCCGTGGAGGAGCAGGCCGCCGCTGCCGCCGCCGCGGGCGCCGAACTGCTCCTGGTCGTCCACGACGGCGCAGGCCGCCTGGACCCGTGGAGCGACTCCCCCTGGGGGGCGCCGAACCCACCGCCGCTGACGGTCGCGAGCCTCACCCAGGACGAGGGCGAGCAGCTGATCGCCGGGCTGAGGAAGAGCCGCACCCGGCTCGACGTCACCTCCAGCCCGACCACCGACTACGTGTACGAACTGGTCCACGACTACAAGGGTGCCGTCCCTGCGGACCTCACCTACCGGGCGGCCCAGCGTGAACTGGCCCGCGTCGAGGTGTCCTTCCGCAACTTCCGCGCCGGGAGGGCGCTGGATTACCGCGAGGACATCGCGCGGTCCGGGCCCAGCGCCCTCAACCCCTCGATCGCCCCGGCGCTCGGGGAGCGCACGGACTACGTCACGGCGGGCGAGCAGTGGTCGGGCCGGGCTCAGATCCCCAGCGAGCAGCAGCAGTACGCGCCTGCGGTGACCTACCGCGCGGGGACGACGAGCAGCGTCCGGTGGTTCGGGCCCGTCCAGCGGCCCCGCCTGGGCAACGGCGACGCCCCGGTCCGCCAGGACGACACGCTGTACGTGTTCATCCCCGCCTGGGGTGACTCCGGGAACGACCATCTCGGGGCGACCTACGGCAACTTCGGTGTCCGTAACATTCTCAAGCTGTACCAGGGCGACACACTCGTGAAGGAGACCAGCCGGTACCAGTTCGCGATGACCGTCCCGGGCCTCGGCGCCGGCCCGCTCCCCTACCGTCTGGTGTCGGAGAACGACCGCGACACGTGGTCCGGCCCCTACTCCACGTCCACCCGCACCGAGTGGGGCTTCACCTCCCGCGCGGGCGCCGCGGGCGAGTTGGCCCAAATGCCGCTGATCCAGCTGGACTACGCGGTCGACACGGATGTCGCGGGCAAGACGGGGCGCCACGCCGACTTGACGCTCACCGCGTCGCACCTGTCCGCCTCGACGGGGACCGCCGCCATCCGCACGGTGGGCCTGGAGGTCTCCTACGACGACGGCGCAACCTGGCACACCGCGCGGCTCCAGCACAGCGGCAACAGCTGGCGCACCAGCCTCGACGCGCCGCGCGCAGCGCGGTTCGTCACCCTGCGGGCTACCGCCCGCGACGCCGGGGGCAACAGCGTGGACCAGCGCATCACCCGGGCCTTCGGCCTGAAGTGATCCCCTCGCCCGCACGCGGACGCGCATGACGGCGGGGGCGGGGCCGCACATCGCGGCCCCTCCCCCGACTTTTGCGCTGGTCCGCCCGGCGCCTCGATCGTCACGTGGTGGCCGGGCCCCGCGGCGCCGCCGCCGTCATTCGACATCGGCAACGACGACGGGCGCCGCTACTGACCAATCGGCCGTGCCGTGCCGTGCCGGCGGGCACGGCACGGCCGACCGCGGACTGGTCGAGGAGCTCGCGCAGGTCACGCCGACCCAGGCCGAATACGCTGAGCGTGCCGAGCTGGCCCGCGCCGAGTTCGCCTCCGCCCTCGGCAGTGCGCCGAGCCCCGAAGCCGAGGCGAAGGCCCGGGCCCTGCTTGAGCGCCTGGGCGGGGCGCAGCAGGGCCCACAGGCGGCCGCTTAGTGGCGGCGATCGCGGTCGTCCTGGACCACACCACCGCCACGGCGCTGTACGACCGAAGGATCCGTTCAACGAGGCGTCGCAGTCTTCTACATGCCGACCCGGCGCGCCAGCACCCGGTACGGAACCGGGGTACGGCGGCGGTGGCGCAGGGCGTCGAGGGACTCGCCGAGGGATTCCACGATCACGGTGCGCGTCACCCTGGGGGTGTCGGTGGGCGCGCGTACGGCTGTCAGATCGCCTCCGTGCGAAGCCGGAGCAGCTCGGGCAGGGTCGACGCCGACGACAGCCGCCAGGGCCCTCACGGTCTCGGCCGAGGGCACGCAACGGCCGCTCCGGGCCCGACCGACCGTGGCGTGGGCGGCGACCTCGGCGTCGGTCCAGCCGCGCAACGCCCGGTCCGCTGCGGCGGCAAGACGTCCCCGCGCGGTGTCGGGATGGTGGACGGGGCGACGGGAGCGACCACCAGGCCGGTACGGACGCCGCGTGCACTCAGAGAGAGGCACGGGCCGGGACATCAGGTGTCCTGACGAGGATCGGGTGCTGGGGCATGCAGGTCGACGCCGACCGAACGACCCATACTTGAGCACCCGGCACGGCCGGACCACAACCGACCCAGGCCATCGGCGAGCGACGTTTCCTCTTCCTCGCCGAAACAGAAGCTGCAGTTCACAGGGCCCGTTTATGACATCTCTTCCGACGCCCCCGGGCCGCTCGTCTCGACGGGGATCAACGGCCCGGCGAAAGGACGGCAGGCTATCGTCGCGGCCGCACTCCGCATGTCGGCATCCGGGTCTTCGGCCAGGAGGAGCAGCGCCCGGGTGATCTCCGGTGCCGGCAGCGGTCTGGTGCAGTGCTCCTGGTCCTTGACCGTCAACTACCCCGCCACCAGGACATATACCCACCGAAAGAGACACCCGGCACTAGTAGGCAAGCTGCTCCTCGAGTGCGGGCGGGGTACCGAAGGCCCGTGCGTGTGAGGGTGCGGAGGCCAGGTCTTCTTCGGCCCAGACGACCTTGCCGCCCGATACCGAGCGCGCGCCCCATCTGCGGGACAGCTGGGCGACCAGGAAGAGGCCGCGGCCGTTCTCGTCGGCGGTGCGTGCGTGAGACTGACGTGGGTGGCAGTCGCTGGTGTCGAACACTTCGCAGGTCAGGACTTGGTGCTTGATCAGACGCAGACCGATCGGCCCGGTGCCGTGGCGGACGGCGTTGGTGACCAGTTCACTGACGATCAGCTTCGTGGAGTCCTCGAGACCTTCCAGGCCCCATTCGGTCAGCTGGCGGGCTGCCAAGTGCCGGGCACTACGAACAGCGGTCTGGTCACTCGGCAGCGTCCAGGAGGCCACCTGGGCTGGGCTGAGTGAGCGGGTCCGCACCAGGAGCAGGGTGACGTCGTCGCACGGTGCCTGATCCGCGAAGGTCTCCGTCGCGCGGGCGCAGAGGTCTTCCAGGGATCGATCCGGTTGTGCCAGGGCGGTGCCCAGGCGGTGCATTCCCACGTCGATGTCGTGGTCGCGCGTCTCGATCAGGCCGTCGGTGTACAGGGCGAGGAGACTTCCCTCGGGCAGTTCCAGCTCCACGGCCTCGAAGTGGGCCCCCAGCCCGATGCCGAGTGGGGCTCCGGTGGGAAGGTCGGGGAAGGTGACCCGGCCCTGCGGGTCAATGATCGCGGGCGGGGGGTGCCCGGCCCGCGCCATGGCGCACCGGCGGGTGACCGGGTCGTAGACGGCATACAGGCAGGTGGCGCCCATCATCGCGGGGGTCTGGTTGGGGGCGGCGTCTTCCTCGGCCAGTCGCTGAACCGTGTCATCGAGGCGGGCCAGCAGTTCGTCGGGGGGCAGCTCCATGTCAGCGAGCGTGTGTACGGCGGTGCGGAGCCTGCCCATGGTCACGGCGGCGTTGATGCCGTGTCCGATCACATCGCCGACGACGAGAGCCACCCGGGCGCCGGACAGCGGGATCACATCGAACCAGTCGCCTCCGACGCCGTTGTCCATGTCGGCGGGCAGGTAGCAGGAGGCCGCCTCGACCGCCACGCCGCCCCTCAAACGGCGGGGGAGCAGGTTGCGTTGGAGCGCGAGGCACGTGGTGTGTTCGCGAGCGTTGTTCAACGACAGTGCGGCGAGACTGACGAGTTCTTCGGCGAGGAGCAGATCGAGTTCCTGGAACGGCACCGCGTCCTCGGTGCGGATGAACAACGCCACGCCCAGCAGGGCGCGCCGCGCACGGATGGGTACGACCATCACGGAGTGCATGCCGTGCTGATGGATCTTCTGCGCCCGCGCCGGGTCCTCATCGATCCACGTGCCCGGAGCGGTGTCCAGCATCGGCTCCAGGTGGGACCTCCCGGTGCGCACGACATCGGTCAAGGGTGAGGCGGGCGTCATGGGGACCCGGTCACCGCGCACCCAAGGGGATTCCGGGACCCCTTGGTGGATCGAGGCCAGACCGGCACGTCGGAGCACGGGGAGGCGCCCGTCCATCGGGCCGGTGCGGACCGGGGGCCCCTCGCCGAACGAGACCGACTGCTCCAGGTCGACGACGGCGAAGTCGGCGAGCAGGGGCACGGCAAGGTCGGCCAGTTCCTGGCCGGTCTGCATCACGTCCTGGGTCCTGCCAAGGCGCGTACTGGCCTCACTGAGGATGGCGAGGCGCTCGCGCGCGTGCCGGCTCTCGGTGACATCGACGTTGATGGTGCACACCCCCAGCGCTTGGCCGTCGGCGTCCTGAAGGCAGAAGAACGAAGCCGCCATTGTGTGCTTCTGGCGCGGACTCGTTGAGGGCCACATTCGGTACTGGTGGACCTTGGTGGTGCCGCTGTGGAGTACCTGCCGCATCACTGCCTCGAGTGCTTCGGCCTTGACACCGGGCAGCACATCGGTGAATCGCCGTCCGAGCCGTCGGTCAAGGGAAATGCCGTCGTGGCGCTCCATCGTGTCGTTCACCCAGGTGCAGCGCAGCTGCGGGTCACGAACGACGATGCCGATCGGTGCGCGGGTAAGGAGCGACTCCCGCACCGATCCGTTCATTGCCTGTCGGGAGAGCGTGCCGTTGCCGGTCACGGAGATGAGCCAGCGGACTGTTCCGTCCCGCCCCCACAGCATCGAGATCCGCAGGTTGATGTTGAGCATGCGGCCGTCTCGGTGGCGCACCGCCGTCGTCCTCGACCAGCCATTTCGGGCACGGCACTGCTCGACGAACGCCGCTATCGTCGGCGCTTCCTCGGAAAATGGCAGGACTAGTGCGGCAGAGCGGCCCACCACGTCCCCGGCGGAATACCCGACGAGCCGCTCGGCGGCCTGCGTCCATGCGACCACCGTCCCGTGCTCGTCGAACATCGCGACTGCCGACTCGGACGTCTCTCGCGTGTTCAGTTGATTACTGAGTATTACATTGCCGGTGCTGCTCATCGAACCGTTGCCTTCAGGTAGGTGGGGGGAGGGGTGGTCGGGGCTGCGACTGCGGCGACCGAGACCACGGCGGGGCAGACAGCCCTGAGCGGCGTGTGTCTCATCGCCGTTCTCGATTCCAGCGACGACTACGAGCCGACGCGTCCGGTTCCCCCCATTACGGCGATCGTCATGTTCATCACACTTTCCTTGCGAGGCTGATCTCGTT
>NZ_JBTLMO010000093.1:0-18273 GCF_054462255.1 Streptomyces sp. SD15
CTTGATGTTGAGGATCAGGTCGGTGACGTCCTCCTTGACGCCCGGCACGGTGGTGAACTCGTGCAGAACGCCGTCGATGCGGATGGACGTGACCGCCGCACCGGGGATCGAGGAGAGGAGCGTACGACGCAGGGAGTTACCGAGGGTGTATCCGAAGCCCGGCTCCAGCGGCTCGATCACGAACCGGGAGCGGAACTCGTCGACGACCTCTTCGGTCAACGAGGGACGCTGAGCAATCAGCATGTTGCGATCCTTCAGTCAGGGGCACCCACTATTTGATGCCCTGCTCACCGGGTGGTAGCCCGATGTTGTTACTGCTGCAAGGGTACGGGCGGCACGCCTCCGAGGAGCCATACCGCCCGAAACCTAAGACAAACGTGCGTCAGACGCGGCGGCGCGGGTCAGCTCCGCTCGCGCGGAGAGCGCCGCCAAGCCGAATTAGACGCGGCGACGCTTCGGCGGACGGCAGCCGTTGTGCGGCGTCGGCGTCACGTCCTGGATGGAGCCGACCTCAAGACCGGTCGCCTGCAGCGAACGGATGGCCGTCTCGCGACCCGAACCCGGGCCCTTGACGAAGACGTCGACCTTGCGCATGCCGTGCTCCTGCGCGCGGCGGGCGGCCGACTCGGCGGCCATCTGCGCGGCGAAGGGGGTGGACTTGCGCGAGCCCTTGAAGCCGACGTGGCCGGCGGAGGCCCAGGAGATCACGTTGCCCGAGGGGTCCGTGATCGAGACGATGGTGTTGTTGAACGTGCTCTTGATGTGAGCGTGCCCGTGAGCGACGTTCTTCTTTTCCTTGCGGCGCACCTTCTTGGCAGCGCCCTGACGACCCTTGGGGGGCATCTATTACTCCTACGGGAGGTGGTCGGTCCTACAGCGAAGACCGCTTGGTCAAGCGTCCGCTGAGGACTACTTCTTGCCCGGCTTCTTCTTACCGGCGATCGCGCGACGCGGGCCCTTGCGGGTACGAGCGTTCGTGCTGGTGCGCTGACCGTGGACGGGCAGGCCACGACGGTGGCGCAGACCCTGGTAGCAGCCGATCTCGACCTTGCGGCGGATGTCGGCCTGAATCTCGCGACGGAGGTCACCCTCGGTCTTGATGTTGGCGTCCACGTACTCGCGGATCTTGACCAGCTCCTCCTCGGAGAGGTCACGAACGCGCGTGTTCGGGTTCACGCCGGTCTCGGCCAGCGTCTGCTGGGAAAGGGTCCGGCCGATGCCGAACACGTAGGTCAGGGCGACCTCCACACGCTTTTCGCGCGGGATGTCAACACCGGAAACGCGTGCCATTCAATGGCTCCAGTTGTCGTTCGGAGGTCTTCCACAGAACCGGTTCCCAGCCGCCGTACCAGGTACGAACCGGGTCCCCAGCCTCCGACCGGGGGTGTCAGGTCTTCTCAAGGACGACCTGGGCTCTGCGTATGAACATGTACTGCTTGCGTCGCGCGAAGTTCTGCGGATGCAGAGGTTCGGTCGTGCGTCAGCCCTGGCGCTGCTTGTGGCGCGGGTTTTCGCAGATGACCATGACCCGACCGTGACGGCGGATCACCCTGCACTTGTCGCAGATCTTCTTGACGCTCGGCTTGACCTTCATTGGTGAGGTTCTCCGGGTCAGTGCCACCCTCCGCGCCCCGGAACCGGGAACACGGAGCAAAGGCAAGATCTACTTGTACCGGTAGACGATCCGGCCACGCGTCAGGTCGTACGGAGACAGCTCCACCACGACCCGGTCGTCAGGGAGGATGCGGATGTAGTGCATACGCATCTTGCCGCTGATGTGTGCCAGGACCTGGTGGCCGTTCTGGAGCTCGACCTTGAACATGGCGTTCGGCAGAGACTCGACGACAGTGCCCTCGATCTCGATGGCACCTTGCTTCTTGGCCACGCTTTGCCCTTCGAATCGACTACCTTGATCGACTCCGTACGAGCGCATGCAGACATGCGGGTGCACGAGAGCCGACGAGTCAGTCTACGTCAGCGCACCCGGAAAGACGAATCGAGGAAGAATGCCCGGCTACGGAGATCATTAAGCCAGAGTGGGCGGTACGAGCTGTGCGCGCACCCGGCCCGCGCCCGCGTAGGGGGACGGGGCCGTGATCGCGGGGGCCTGCGAGCGTGCGAGGCGGCGCGGCGCGGCGACCTGAAGCGCCTCACACACCGGGCGCGGCCGCGCAGGCCGTGCGTGGTCAGGCGAGCGGGTCCGGCGCCACCGTGACGCCGTACTCCGCCAGCTTCGCCTTGCCCCCGTCAGGCGCGGTGAGGACCAGCGGGCCCTCCTCCGTCAGCGCCACCGAGTGCTCCCAGTGGGACGACCATGTGCCGTCCGTGGTGATGACGGTCCAGTCGTCCTCGAGGACCTCGGTCTTCGGGGTGCCGAGCGACACCATCGGCTCGATGGCCAGGCAGAAGCCGGGGACCAGCTTGGGGCCCTTGCCGCGCTTGCGCTCGACGTAGTTCAGCAGGTGCGGGTCCATGTGCATCTCGGTGCCGATGCCGTGGCCGCCGTAGTCCTGGATGATCCCGTACTTGCCGCCGCCGGGCTTCGGCTGGCGGCGGATGTACGTCTCGATCGCGCGGGAGACGTCGACGAGCCGGTTGCCCTGCTTCATCGCGGCGATGCCCGCCCACATCGACTCCTCGGTCACCCGGGAGAGCTCGATCAGCTCCGGAGCATGGCCGGAGCCCACGAACGCGGTGTACGCGGCGTCGCCGTGCCAGCCGTCGATGATCGCGCCGGCGTCGATGGAGATGATGTCGCCGTCCTTCAAGACGGTCTTGTCGTCCGGGATGCCATGGACGACGACCTCGTTGGCCGAGGTGCAGATGGTCGCGGGGAAACCGCCGTACCCCAGGAAGTTCGACTTCGCGCCGTGCTCCGCGAGCACCTTGCGGGCGACCTCGTCGAGATCCCTCGTGGTGGCGCCGGGCACGGCCACCTCACGAGTGGCCGCGTGGATGGCGGCGACGACCAGGCCCGCCTCACGCATCTTGGCGATCTGCTCGGGGGTCTTGATCTGCACCATGGCGGCCTGCGCTCTCCGTCTTCTCCGTCAACCGTTTACATGCGTACGCGGCGCCTGCTCACGCACCGCGTCCACCTAGACAACACTACGGCCGCGGCGCCCGTCGAGGGCACCGCGGCCGAAGCAGCGTGACGACTACTTGTCGTCGGCCTTGCTGTTGAGCGCCTCCATGGCGCGCCCCGTGACCTCTTCCACCTTGCCGAGCGCCGAGATCGTGACGACCAGGCCCTGGGCCTTGTAGTAGTCGATGATCGGCTCGGTCTGCGTGTGGTAGACCTCGAGGCGCTTGCGGACGGTCTCCTCGGAGTCGTCGTCCCGCTGGTACAGCTCGCCGCCGCAGACGTCGCAGACGCCTTCCTGCTTCGGCTGCTTGTACGTGACGTGGAAGACGTGCGCCGAGTCGTTGCGGCAGATGCGGCGGCCCGCGATGCGCTTGACCACCTCGGCCTCGGGGACCTCCAGGTCCAGCACCGCGTCCAGCTTCATGCCCTCGGTCTTCAGCATCTCGTCGAGCGCCTCGGCCTGCGAGACGTTACGAGGGAAGCCGTCGAGCAGGAACCCGTTCGCGGCGTCGGGCTGCTCCATGCGGTCCTTGGCCATCCCGATGGTGACCTCGTCCGGTACCAGGTTGCCGGCGTCCATGTACGCCTTGGCCTGCTTGCCGAGCTCCGTGCCCTTACTGATGTTGGCGCGGAAGAGGTCGCCCGTGGAGATGTGCGGGATCCCCAGGTTATTGGCGAGAAACGCGGCCTGCGTTCCCTTCCCGGCACCGGGCGGCCCGACGAGGACGATTCGCATCAGCGGAGGAACCCTTCGTAATTGCGCTGCTGAAGCTGGCTCTCGATCTGCTTCACCGTCTCGAGACCCACACCCACGATGATCAGGATGCTGGTACCACCGAACGGGAAGTTCTGGCTTGCCCCGAAGCCAACCAACGCCATCGTCGGTACGAGAGCGATCAGACCCAGATACAGCGACCCCGGCCAGGTGATCCGGTTGAGTACGTAGCTGAGGTACTCAGCGGTCGGTCGGCCAGCCCGGATGCCCGGGATGAAGCCACCATACTTCTTCATGTTGTCGGCTACTTCTTCGGGGTTGAAGGAGATCGCCACATAGAAGAACGCGAAGAAAACAATCAGGACAAAGTACGTGCTGATGTAAATCGGGTGGTCGCCCTTGGTGAGGTTCTGCTCGATCCAGGTCTTCCAGCCCGAGGTGCCGCCGGAGAACTGAGCGACCAGCGCCGGGATGTAGAGCAGCGACGAGGCAAAGATCACAGGGATGATGCCCGCCTGGTTGACCTTCAGCGGGATGTACGTCGACGTACCGCCGTAGGACCGGCGGCCGATCATGCGCTTCGCGTACTGGACCGGGATGCGCCGCTGGGCCTGCTCGACGAAGACCACCAGGCCGACCATGACCAGGCCGATGAAGATGACGGTGGCGAACTCGATCCAGCCGTCGGCCAGCGTGCCCTGGGTCTTGATGGCCCACAGTGCGGACGGGAAGGTCGCGGCGATCGAGATGAACATCAGGATCGACATGCCGTTGCCGATGCCGCGGTCGGTGATGAGCTCACCGAGCCACATGACGACGGCCGTACCGGCGGTCATCGCGATGACCATGGTGACGGTCGTGAAGATCGACTGGTCGGGGATGATCTGTCCACCGACCGTGCAGGTGCTGAAGAGCGCGCCGCTGCGGGCGGTGGCGACCAGGCCGGTGCCCTGCAGAATGGCCAGAGCGACCGTCAGATAACGCGTGTACTGCGTGATCTTCGCGGTGCCCGCCTGGCCCTCCTTCTTGAGGGCCTCGAGGCGCGGGATCACCACGGTCAGCAGCTGCAGAATGATGCTCGCCGTGATGTACGGCATGATGCCGAGCGCGAAGATGGTGATCTGGAGCAGCGCGCCACCACTGAACATATTGACCAGACCGAACAGGCCCTGGTTGCCGGACGCTTGGTCCACGCAGATCTGAACGCTCTTGTAGTCGACGCCCGGGATCGGGACATGCGTACCGACCCGGTAGACCACGATGATGCCGAGCGTGAACAGCAGCTTCTTGCGCAGGTCGGGCGTCTTGAACGCCCGGGCGAACGCGGTGAGCACGGTGCCTCCTGCGACCCCCGCGTTACTGCGCGGTAGGCGACGGTGTCGAGTATCGGTGACGAGTGGGTGTAGGGCCTGCGCGCGGGGCACATCGCCCGTGACACGCAACCTGCCATACCCTACCGGGGACAGGCACCTGCCGGGGAACGACCGATCGAGTCTACCGTCACCTTACGTCGGCGTCGGTCCTGGTCCATCCCCTGCGAGAGCACGATCCGCCCCGCTGAGAAAACCCCAGGACGGGCGAAGGAAGTTCCCGAAACGACCGACCGGGGATGCCCCTTTTCAAGGGCATCCCCGGTCGGGATCGTTCAAGTCAGCGAGACGCCTGAGGAATTCAGACGAGCTCGGTGACGGTACCGCCGGCGGCGGTGATCTTCTCCTTGGCGGAGCCGGAGACGGCGTCGACCGTCACCTGCAGCGCCACGGAGATCTCGCCCTGGCCGAGGACCTTGACGAGGCTGTTCTTGCGAACGGCACCCTTGGCGACGAGACCCTCGACGGTGACCTCGCCACCCTCCGGGTACAGCGCGCCCAGCTTGTCGAGGTTCACGACCTGGAACTCGGTCTTGAACGGGTTCTTGAAGCCCTTCAGCTTCGGGAGACGCATGTGGAGGGGCATCTGGCCACCCTCGAAGCGCTCCGGAACCTGGTAACGGGCCTTCGTGCCCTTGGTACCACGACCGGCCGTCTTACCCTTCGACGCCTCACCACGACCCACACGGGTCTTGGCGGTCTTGGCGCCCGGGGCGGGACGGAGGTTGTGGATCTTGAGCGGGTTGTTTTCCGCCATGATCAGTCGACCTCCTCAACCGTCACGAGGTGGCGGACGGTGTGCACCATTCCGCGGAACTCGGGGCGGTCCTCCTTGACGACCACGTCGTTGACCCGCTTGAGGCCAAGCGAACGCAGGGTGTCGCGGTGGTTCTGCTTGCTACCGATGTACGACTTCGTCTGCGTGATCTTGAGCTGAGCCATGATTACGCACCCGCTCCCGCACGCGCACGCAGCAGAGCGGCAGGGGCGACGTCCTCGAGGGGCAGACCACGGCGAGCCGCGATCTCCTCGGGACGCTGCAGACCCTTGAGGGCCGCCACGGTCGCGTGCACGATGTTGATCGCGTTGTCGGAGCCCAGGGACTTCGACAGGATGTCGTGAACGCCGGCGCACTCGAGCACGGCACGCACCGGGCCACCGGCGATAACGCCGGTACCGGGGGACGCCGGCTTGAGCAGAACGACGCCCGCCGCCTTCTCACCCTGGATGGGGTGAGGGATGGTGCCCTGGATACGGGGAACCTTGAAGAAGTGCTTCTTGGCCTCCTCAACACCCTTGGCGATGGCGGCCGGCACCTCCTTGGCCTTGCCGTAACCGACACCCACGGTGCCGTCACCATCGCCCACCACGACCAGCGCGGTGAAGCTGAAGCGACGACCACCCTTCACAACCTTGGCGACGCGGTTGATCGCGACAACGCGCTCAACGTACGCGGTCTTCTCGGCAGCAGCTGCGCCGCCGTCACGGCCCTTCCGGTCCCGCCGCTCGCCGCCACCGGCACCGCTTCCGCGGCGCTGGGGTCCAGCCATTGGATTACCTCTCTCTTTTTCCGCTAGCTACGCAGCGACAATCAAGTCGCTAGCGCGACGGGCGACTCAGAACTTGAGTCCGGCTTCGCGGGCGGCGTCCGCCAGGGCGGCGATGCGCCCGGCGTACTGGTTGCCACCACGGTCGAATACGACAGCCTCGACACCGGCAGCCTTGGCACGCTCGGCGACCAGGGCGCCGACCTGCTTGGCCTGCGCGGACTTGTCGGCCTCGGCACCGCGGATCGTGGTGTCCAGGGTCGACGCCGACGCGAGGGTGTGACCCTTAACGTCGTCGATGACCTGGGCCACGATGTGGCGGTTGGAGCGCGTCACGACCAGGCGCGGACGCTCGGCCGTACCCGAGATGTGCTTACGGATCCGGATGTGACGACGCTTGATGGCAGCACGCTTGTAAGCGTCGCCCTTAGCAATCTTGACACCGTATGCCATGGCTTACTTACCCGCCTTTCCGACCTTGCGGCGGATGACTTCGCCTTCGTACTTGACGCCCTTGGCCTTGTACGGGTCGGGCTTGCGCAGCTTGCGGATGTTGGCCGCAACCTCGCCGACCTTCTGCTTGTCGATGCCCTCGACCGAGAAACGGGTCGGAGCCTCCACCTTGAAGGTGATGCCCTCGGGCGCCTCGACGGTGATCGGGTGGCTGTAGCCGAGCGCGAACTCGAGGTTCGAGCCCTTGGCCGTCACGCGGTAACCGACACCGCTGATCTCGAGCTTCTTCACGTAACCCTGGGTCACGCCGGTGATCATGTTCGCCACCAGCGTGCGGGACAGGCCGTGCAGGGCCTTGTTCTGACGCTCGTCGTTCGGGCGGGTGACGTTCAGAACGCCGTCCTCACCCTTAGCGATCTCGATCGGTGCCACGACGGTGTGGGAGAGGGTGCCCTTGGGGCCCTTCACCTGGACCGTACGGCCGTCGATGGTGACGTCCACGCCGGCGGGAACCGTGATGGGGAGCTTGCCAATACGCGACATAGCTGTTTCCTCCGTTCCCTTCCGCTACCAGACGTAGGCGAGGACTTCTCCGCCTACGCCCTTCTTGCCGGCCTGCTTGTCGGTGAGGAGCCCGTGGGACGTGGAGATGATCGCCACGCCGAGGCCGCCGAGCACCTTCGGCAGGTTGGTGGACTTCGCGTAAACCCGGAGACCGGGCTTGGAGATCCGCTTGATGCCCGCGATGGAGCGCTCACGGTTCGGGCCGAACTTCAGCTCGAGGACGAGGTTCTTGCCGACCTCGGCTTCCTCGACCTTCCAGCCCGTGATGAAGCCCTCCTGCTGGAGGATCTCCGCGATGTGCGACTTGATCTTGCTGTGCGGCATTCCCACGGTGTCGTGGTACGCCGAGTTCGCGTTACGCAGACGCGTAAGCATGTCTGCGATCGGATCAGTCATGGTCATGAATTGGCCTTCGGCCTCTCTCGCCGGGGTTTCCTGTATGCGCCATCCCTCTCCCCACTCAGTGGCGGGACGGGTGCGGTGCGGGGACCTACGGCGTAGTAAGTCGGTCAGGGCGGCAGACGCCCAACCCTCCTAGCCTAAGCCATGGAGGAGAGGGCCTCTGCCAGACCCTTTACTTACCGAGAGTCCTGGTTGATCCCAACTAGGGGATTACCAGGAGCTCTTGGTCACGCCCGGCAGCTCGCCACGGTGAGCCATCTCACGAAGGCACACGCGGCACAGGCCGAACTTGCGGTAGACGGAGTGCGGACGGCCGCAGCGCTGGCAGCGGGTGTACGCGCGCACACCGAACTTGGGCTTGCGAGCAGCCTTGGCAATCAGAGACTTCTTCGCCATCTCGCTTACGCCTCCTTGAACGGGAAGCCGAGGTGACGGAGAAGGGCACGGCCCTCAGCGTCGTTGGTCGCCGTGGTGACCACGGTGATGTCCATGCCCCGGGTACGGTCGATCTTGTCCTGGTCGATCTCGTGGAACATGACCTGCTCCGTGAGACCGAAGGTGTAGTTGCCACGGCCGTCGAACTGCTTGGGGGACAGACCACGGAAGTCGCGGATGCGCGGCAGCGCGAGCGACAGGGTGCGGTCCAGGAACTCCCACATGCGGTCGCCACGGAGCGTGACGTGGGCACCGATCGGCTGACCCTCACGCAGCTTGAACTGCGCGATGGACTTGCGGGCCTTGGTGACGGCCGGCTTCTGACCGGTGATCGTGGTCAGGTCACGGACGGCACCGTCCATGAGCTTCGAGTCACGCGCGGCGTCGCCGACACCCATGTTGACCACGATCTTGACGAGGCCGGGAACCTGCATGACGTTCTCGTACGAGAACTCTTCAAGCAGCTTGCCCGCGATCTCCTCGCGGTACTTCGTCTTGAGACGCGGAGTGGTGGTGGTAGCCATCAGATGTCCTCACCCGTCCGCTTGGCAACGCGAACCTTGTTGCCCTCGTCGTCGAAGCGGTAACCGACACGCGTGACGACCTTGTTGCCGTCCTTCTCCACGACGAGCTGAACGTTGCTCACGTGAATCGGGGCCTCGGTCGTGACGATGCCGCCGGCCTGCGAACCGCTGGCGGTCGGGCCGGCCTTGGTGTGCTTCTTGACCCGGTTGACACCCTCGACCAGGACGCGCTCGTCGCGCGGGTAAGCGGCAATGACCTTGCCCTGCTTGCCCTTGTCCTTGCCGGTGATGACCTGAACCGTGTCACCCTTCTTGATCTTCATGCTTACAGCACCTCCGGCGCGAGCGAGATGATCTTCATGAACTTCTTCTCGCGCAGCTCACGGCCGACGGGGCCGAAGATACGGGTGCCGCGAGGGTCGCCGTCGTTCTTCAGAATGACGGCGGCGTTCTCGTCGAAGCGGATGTACGAGCCGTCCGGACGGCGGCGCTCCTTGACGGTGCGAACGATGACCGCCTTGACGACGTCACCCTTCTTCACATTGCCGCCGGGGATCGCGTCCTTGACGGTGGCGACGATGACGTCACCGATACCCGCGTAGCGGCGACCGGAGCCACCGAGCACACGGATGCAAAGGATTTCCTTCGCACCAGTGTTGTCGGCGACGCGCAGTCGCGACTCCTGCTGGATCACGTCTATCTCCTGATTTGTCTGCCGGTTCCCGGGGCGGGGTCACTTGTTTACAGCGACCCCGCCCCGAGCCTGGCGGAACCAACCTGAGGGGCCCCTGGAATTTTTTTTCCAGGGCCTCAGGTAATTACTTGGCCTTCTCGAGGATCTCGACGATGCGCCAGCGCTTCGTCGAGGACAGCGGCCGGGTCTCCATCAGGAGGACACGGTCGCCGACGCCGGCGGCGTTCTGCTCGTCGTGGGCCTTGAGCTTGCTCGTACGGCGGATGACCTTGCCGTACAGCGCGTGCTTGACGCGGTCCTCGACAGCGACGACGACGGTCTTGTCCATCTTGTCGCTGACGACCAGACCCTCGCGGGTCTTGCGGAAACCACGGGCTTCAGCAGCGGTCTCGGTCACGTTGTTCTCACTCATCAGGCGCTCTCCACCGTCTCGATGCCCAGCTCGCGCTCACGCATCAGGGTGTAGATCCGCGCGATGTCCTTACGGACGGCCTTCAGCCGACCGTGGTTCTCGAGCTGACCGGTCGCCGCCTGGAAGCGGAGGTTGAACAGCTCTTCCTTGGCTTCGCGGAGCTTGTTGAGAAGCTCCTCGTCACCCAGTTCGCGCAGCTCGGACGCCTTGGTACCGGCCGACATCACGCTTCACCTGCCTCGCGCTTGACGATCCGGCACTTCATCGGCAGCTTGTGGGCTGCGCGAGTGAGGGCCTCACGGGCGATCTTCTCGTTGGGGTAGGACAGCTCGAACATGACCCGGCCCGGGTGCACGTTCGCGACCCACCACTCGGGGGAACCCTTACCGGAACCCATGCGGGTCTCGGCAGGCTTCTTGGTCAGCGGGCGGTCCGGGTAGATGTTGATCCAGACCTTGCCGCCACGCTTGATGTGGCGGGTCATCGCGATACGAGCCGCCTCGATCTGGCGGTTCGTCACGTACGCCGGCGTGAGGGCCTGAATGCCGTACTCGCCGAACGAAACCTGCGTACCGCCCTTGGCCTGACCACGGCGCTTCGGGTGGTGCTGCTTGCGGTGCTTGACCCTACGGGGGATCAGCATTTCGGTCAGGCCTCCGTTCCGGTGCTCTCAGCCGGAGCGGCAGCGGCGGCGGGAGCGTCGGCCTTGGGGGCCTCGGCAGCCGGCGCGGACTGCTGCTGCGGCTTGCGGCCGCGGCCGCCACGCTCGCCACCACGGCCACCACCACGGGCCGGGCGGTCGCCGCCGCCGGCGCCGCCGCGAGCCGGGCGGTTACCCGCACGGGCAGCGGCGTTCTCGGCGCGGACCTCGGCGATGTTCTTGACGTCGCCCTTGTAGATCCAGACCTTCACACCGATACGGCCGAAGGTCGTCTTGGCCTCGAAGAAGCCGTAGTCGACGTTCGCGCGGAGCGTGTGCAGGGGCACACGGCCCTCGCGGTAGAACTCCGAGCGGGACATCTCGGCGCCGCCGAGACGGCCACCACACTGGATCTTGATGCCCTTGGCGCCCGCCTTCATCGCCGACTGCATGCTCTTACGCATGGCGCGGCGGAAGGAGACGCGGGAGGACAGCTGCTCAGCAACGGCCTGAGCAACCAGCTGAGCGTCGGTCTCGGGGTTCTTGACCTCGAGGATGTTCAGCTGGACCTGCTTGCCCGTGAGCTTCTCGAGGTCGCCGCGGATGCGGTCGGCCTCGGCGCCACGGCGGCCGATGACGATGCCGGGACGCGCGGTGTGGATGTCCACACGCACACGGTCACGGGTGCGCTCGATCTCAACCTTCGAGATGCCGGCGCGCTCCATGCCGGACGTCATCATCCGACGGATGGCGACGTCTTCCTTGACGTAGTCCTTGTACAGCTTGTCGGCGTACCAACGGGACTTGAAGTCCGTGGTGATGCCGAGCCGGAACCCATGCGGGTTAACCTTCTGGCCCATTACCGGGTTCCTTCCTTGCTGCTGACGACCACGGTGATGTGGCTGGTCCGCTTGCGGATCCGGTAGGCACGGCCCTGGGCGCGCGGACGGAACCGCTTCAGGGTCGGACCCTCGTCGACGTACGCCTCGGAGATGACAAGGCTGCCGGCGTCGGTGTGGTCGTAGTTGTGCGCGGCGTTGGCGATGGCGCTGTCAAGCACCTTGCCAACCGGCACGCTCGCGGCCTGCGGGGCGAAACGCAGGACCGCCTGAGCCTCCGTGGCATCCATGCCACGGATAAGGTCCACCACGCGGCGGGCCTTCATGGGCGTAACGCGGATGTACCGCGCCTGGGCCCTGGCTTCCATGGTTGTCCTTCCAGTGTCTGTCATGGTCGATTCCACCCCGCGTTAGCGGCGCTTCGACTTCCGGTCGTCCTTGACGTGACCCCGGAAGGTGCGCGTCGGCGAGAACTCGCCGAGCTTGTGGCCGACCATCGACTCGGTGACGAACACCGGAATGTGGGTCTTGCCGTTGTGCACCGCGATCGTGTGGCCGAGCATGGCCGGGATGATCATCGAGCGACGGGACCAGGTCTTGATGACGTTCTTGGAACCGGCTTCGTTCTGGGCGTCCACCTTCTTGATGAGGTGGTCGTCGACGAAGGGCCCCTTCTTGAGACTGCGCGGCATCTAAACCCGCTCCTAGCGCTTCTTGTTCGTCTTGCGGCGGCGGACGATGTACTTGTTCGAAGCCTTCTTCGGCGAACGAGTACGACCCTCCTTCTGACCCCACGGCGAGACCGGGTGGCGACCACCGGAGGTCTTGCCCTCACCACCACCGTGCGGGTGGTCAACCGGGTTCATCGCCACACCGCGGACGGTCGGGCGAACGCCGAGCCAGCGCTTGCGGCCGGCCTTACCCCAGTTGATGTTGCTCTGCTCGGCGTTGCCGACCTCGCCGACGGTGGCGCGGCAGCGCACGTCGACCAGGCGGATCTCACCGGAGGGCATGCGGAGGTGGGCCATCTGGCCCTCCTTCGCGAGCAGCTGCACGGAGGTACCGGCGGAGCGGGCGAACTTGGCACCGCCACCGGGACGGAGCTCGATCGCGTGGATCGTGGTACCGACCGGGATGTTGCGGAGGGCCAGGTTGTTGCCCGGCTTGATGTCGGCCCCGGGACCGTTCTCGACGCGGTCGCCCTGCGACAGGTTGCGCGGGGCGAGGATGTAGCGCTTCTCGCCGTCGGCGTAGTGCAGCAGCGCGATGCGCGCGGTGCGGTTGGGGTCGTACTCGATGTGCGCGACCTTCGCCGGCACGCCGTCCTTGTCGTGACGACGGAAGTCGATCACTCGGAAGGCGCGCTTGTGTCCGCCACCCTGGTGGCGAACGGTCACACGACCGGCGTTGTTACGGCCGCCCTTGCTGTGCAGCGGGCGGACCAGCGACTTCTCCGGCGTGGACCGCGTGACCTCGACGAAGTCGGCGACGGAGGAGCCACGGCGGCCCGGCGTCGTCGGCTTGTACTTGCGGATTCCCATTTCTCAGTCCTCGTCCGATATTCGGACCAGGGCGCTCCGTTAGGAGGCCTGGCCGAAGATGTCGATACGGTCGCCCTCAGCGAGGGTCACGATGGCGCGCTTGGTGTCCGCACGCTTACCGAAGCCGCTCTTGGTCCGCTTGCGCTTGCCCTGGCGGTTGATCGTGTTGACCCCGGTGACCTTGACCGAGAAGACCGCCTGGACGGCCTGCTTGATCTGGGTCTTGTTGGCGCCCGGCGCGACGACGAAGGTGTACTTGCCCTCGTCGAGCAACGCGTAGCTCTTCTCGGAGACGACCGGCTTGAGAAGGACGTCACGGTGGTCCGTGAAGCTCTTGCTCAGCGGCGTCTCGACGGTGTTCTTGCCCTCGGTCTCGTGGCGCTTCGCCTTGGCGACGCGCGCGACCTTCTTGGCCTTGGCGGCCTTCGAGGCAATGCTCGGGTGACGCGTAGCCATCAGGCTTCGCTCCCTTCGGTGTCAGCGGCCTGGGGGCCAGACACGAAGGACTCGAAAGCGGCCTGGGTGAAGACCACGTCGTCCGAGACGAGAACGTCGTACGTGTTCAGCTGGCCCGGCTCCAGGATGTGGACCTGGGGCAGGTTGCGCGCGGAGAGCAGCGCGGCCTCGTCGGAGCGCTCGATGACCAGGAGCACGTTCTTGCGCTCGCTGACCTTGCCGAGGAAGCTCTTCGCGGCCTTGGTGGAGGGGGTCTCGCCCTCGATCACGCCGGTGATGACGTGGATGCGAGCGTTGCGGGCCCGGTCGGTGAGGGCGTGGCGCAGGGCCGCGGCCTTCATCTTCTTCGGGGTCCGCTGCGAGTAGTCACGCGGCGTGGGGCCGTGGACGACGCCACCGCCGGCGAACTGCGGCGCACGGGTCGAACCCTGACGGGCGCGGCCGGTGCCCTTCTGGCGGTAGGGCTTCTTGCCGCCACCGCGGACCTCGCCACGACGCTTGACCTTGTGCGTGCCCTGACGGGCAGCGGCCAGCTGTGCGACGACGACCTGGTGGAGCAGCGGGATGCTGATCTTCTCTACGTCGAAGATCTCGGCCGGGAGCTCGACAGTCCCGGCGGTGTCGCCGGAGGGCGACTGAATGTCAATGGTGGTCATGTTCCTCAGGCCCCCTTGGCCGCGGTGCGGACCAGGACGAGGCCGCCGTTCGGACCAGGAACCGCACCCTTGATAAGGAGCAGGCCCTTCTCCGCGTCAACGGCGTGAACGGTCAGGTTCTGGGTGGTGACGCGCTCGTTGCCCATGCGGCCCGCCATGCGGAGGCCCTTGAACACACGGCCCGGGGTGGCGCAGCCACCGATGGAGCCGGGAGAGCGGTGCTTGCGCTGGGTGCCGTGTCCGGCGCCGAGGCCCTTGAAGTTGTGACGCTTCATGACACCGGCGAAGCCCTTGCCCTTGCTCTTGCCGGTCACGTCCACCTTGACGCCGGCCTCGAAGGTCTCGGCGGTGATCTCCTGGCCGAGGGTGTACTCGCTGGCGTCAGCGGTACGGATCTCGACGAGGTGACGACGGGGGGTGACGTCGGCCTTGGCGAAGTGGCCCTTGAGGGGCTTGTTCACCTTGCGCGGGTCGATCTCGCCGAAGGCGATCTGGACCGACTCGTAGCCGTCGGTGTCGTTCGTACGCACCTGGGTGACGACGTTGGGCCCAGCCTTGACGACGGTGACCGGAACAACACGGTTGTTCTCGTCCCACACCTGCGTCATGCCGAGCTTCTCGCCCAGGATGCCCTTGATCTGCTTAGCCATTCTCAGATCACCGATCCCTAGAGCTTGATCTCGATGTCGACACCGGCCGGGAGGTCGAGTCGCATCAGAGAGTCAACGGTCTTGGGCGTCGGGTCGAGAATGTCGATCAGGCGCTTGTGCGTGCGCATCTCGAAGTGCTCGCGCGAGTCCTTGTACTTGTGCGGCGACTTGATGACGCAGTACACGTTCTTCTCAGTGGGCAGCGGCACCGGGCCTGCGACCGACGCACCAGTGCGGGTCACCGTCTCGACGATCTTCTTCGCCGAAGAGTCGATGACCTCGTGGTCGTAGGCCTTGAGCCGGATGCGGATCTTCTGTCCCGCCATGGCTACTCAGTAGTCCTTTGTCTAGTGAAACGCTCTGGAACCCGGGGGTTCGCGTCCTGGTCTCCGACCCACGCGGTCGGGTGTGTCGCGCTCCTGCCGCAGGGGTATCCGCAAACGGATTTCCCTGCCAGGGACACGGCTCTACCCGAAAGCAACCGCAGGACCGGGGGCAAAACACCCACCGGGTGCCTGGTCTGCACCCCGCTGACACTTCCCGAAAGATTCCCGTACGTCCGCCCCAGCGCTGCCTTACGACAGTTGAGGCGACGAGTACTGTGGGACTCGCTTCCGGTCCTCCCGGCGGGAGGCGCGCAGCATCGGCACTCGACCGAGCAACCCCGCTAGTCTGCCACAGAGGGCACGGCGGACGCCAATCGAGCCGGAGACAATACCCCGAGAGTGACGCAGGTCAAACACGGGAGAGCGCGACGGGCCCAGGGTCGGCCGTCAGCCGCCGAGGACACCGGTCCCGGCGGGCGCATGGGGGCAGCGCCAGACGCAGTAGCCGCAGGGCGGCGGCTCTGCCCCGGTCTGCCCTGCAGCCCTCGCACCATCGCCCTGGACGGGGGCCTGCCCTGCACGCCTCACGCCGTCGTCCGACCTCGGAGGCCCGGCGGCCACCTCATGAAGATGCCCGGTCACGGCGCGTTCACCGCTTCGCGCATTGACGTCGTACCGTTTCTTTGCGCGTTTGTGAAGCCTTCGCTGAGCTCGACCTGACAGACCGGACGCCTGCTTTTCGAGGTAGTTCCCCCGGAGTAGCGCGAACTCCGCATCGGCCTCGTTCAGGTATCCCTCAGCCACCCTCAGGGACGTCCGCACATCGGCCAGCTCGCGCGTACGGGTCTCGCCGTCACCCGATGCCGACCGAGCCATGCCATCGATCTTCTCGCCGGCGCGTCGGAGTTCGCGCAGGAACTGGCTGATTTTCTTGTTGAACCAGTGGAGGTCAGGGCGAAGCTCATCACCCAGTTCCTCGCCGAACTGCGCCTCCACGAAGAGACCGTCCCTCTGGTCGGCGGTCCGCCCGTGGTAGCTGGCTCCGCCCTGCATGTGATCGACGGCCTGTGCGCAGTCCTTCAGCGCGGCTGCAGCCGTTCCTCTGATACGGCCGCAGTAGACACTCATGCTCATCAGATGCCGGCTGCAGTCGTTGCCGGCTCGGCCAGGCGACAACATCGCCACCAACACGCCGGCCAGGACGGTGCCCAGGGTGGAGATGAGAGCCACGACGACCTCGCCCTGCACGGTTCCCCCTTCCGCGCAGCCGGGCCGCGCCACCGCCTCCCCACATGGTATGCACATCGAATACCCGTGGGACAGAGAGCAGTTGATGCGCCAGGAGGAGGCGAAAGACGCGTCAGCCCTTGGACGCGTACGGCACGAAGACCGCCCACGCGTTTGGCGTGAGCGTGAGCCGGGGGCCGCCGAGGTTCTTGGAGTCGCGGACGTGGACCGTGGCGGGTGCGGTGGCGATCTCGACGCAGGAGTCGCCATCAGGGCCGTCGCTGTAGCTGCTCTTGAACCACGCCAGCTCAGAGGTGTCCCCGGCAGAGGCCTTGCGGATCATGTTTCTCCCAGCAGTTGCTCGATGAAGGCCAATGACTCCCCGGGCGAGAGAGCCTGAGCCCGGATGGCGCCATACCGCAGTTCAAGGACCCTCAGCTGCTTCGGATCGGAAGTCGGGCGGCCGTTGAACGCGCCGTCGGAACGTCCCAACGCCGTGCCGTCCGCAAACTTCAGCACCTCGATCTTGCCGCTCAGCCCGGGATGGGCTCCGGAGTTCGTCGGCATCACCTGAAGCGTGACATTGCGCAACTGCCCCACCTCCAGCAAGCGTTCGAGCTGCTGTCGCCTCACCATTGTGCCTCCGACTCGGCGTCGGAGCGTCGCCTCTTCCTGGACGAAGCTGAGTGCAGGCGCAGGTTCGCGTTCGAAGATCGACTGCCGGGCCATACGGGCCGCTACTCGACGCTCCACGCCCTCTTCCGAGTACGACGGTTGCCACACCTCGAACAAGCCCCGCGCATGTTCTGGCGTCTGCAACAAGCCATGGAGACTGAGCCCGACGTAGACCCCGATCTCGACCGCCTGCGCCTCCAGCTTCGCGATCTCCCGAACCTTCTTCGGATACCGGACCCGCGCCACGTCCTCCTTCATCGCCGAGAGCAACCCACCCGCCCCCAACACCTCGTCCGCCCGCTCCAGATACTCGGGCTGGGGGATCCGCTTACCCCCCTCGATCTTGTAGACCATGTCCTCCCCGTACCCGACCGCCGCCCCGAACTCGGCGGCCCGCATCCCCTTCGCCTCCCGCCGCAGCTTCAACTGCCGCCCCACGGTCGCGACGACCGCCACACCCCAGTCGTCGTCCGGGTCCACCTCCCAACCCGGTTCGTCCGCCTCGCCCTTGAGCCGACCCGCGTCACCGTCCACGTGCTGCATCCCGCGCCCCTCCGTCGTACCGCTGCGCCGCAACGGCCCCTACCCGTACGGCCCCTGCCGACAGCCCCGACACGACCGGACGAACTCCGGACAGTAACCGTACGCATCGGCCGAGTCACGAATCACGGTAAGCACACCCGAAGCCCGGCGGCGTGTGCTCCGGTGCGACCGGCGCTCTTCCCCAAGAAACACGGGAGAGAAAGGAACCCCACCAAGCCCCACCCCTCCCGCCCGCCGCGCAAACTCACTCCCGCGAGTGAACATCGCCAACTCGGCTGGATCCGGGACCGGTTGCCTGCCCTACGCTCAGCGCGACACAACCGCAGACATGCGACGGCCCCCGCCGGGACTGCCATCCCAATGCGAGGGCCTGACCACCGAGGAAGAACGAGAGGCTTCCCGATGGATACGCAGAACCCTAGCTGTATTGCCCTGTGAGGTTGGGGACGCGGCTGGCGGGTGGTTTGCCTGCGAGCGCGGTGTGTCCGCGGTGGTGATTGTAGGTATGCAGCCATGCGG
>NZ_JBTLMO010000094.1:0-17827 GCF_054462255.1 Streptomyces sp. SD15
ACGTCTGCGGCGACGGCCGCCGCATGGCACCCGCCGTACGCGAGGCCCTCGCCGCCATCTACCGCAAGCACACCGGCGCCGACGACGAGACCGCCCAGCAGTGGCTCGCCCAGCTGGAAGCGGACGAGCGCTACCAGCAGGACGTCTTCTCCTGACCCTCAGACGCCGGGAGGGTGCGGCGGTCCTGACACCCCGCACCCCCCCGGCCACCACTCCCCCACAAGGCACCACACGGCACCCATCGGCCTGAACCGCCGGGAGTGCCGCTCACAGAAAGCAGAGCACCATGGACACCATGCTCGCCGGACGCTTCCACGTGGACAGCAAGAAGTTCTCCGTGGAGGAGGTCCCCGTCCCCGTGCCCGGCCCGGGCGAGGTACTTGTCGAGGTCAAGGCCGCGGGCGTCTGCCTGTCAGACGTCCACCTGCTCGACGGCTCGCTCCCCCCGCTCTTCCTGGACTCCGACACGGTCACCGTCGGCCACGAGGTCTCCGGTGTCATCCACACCCTCGGCCCCGACCTCAAGCGCGGCCTGACCGTCGGCACCCGCGTCACCCTGGAGGCCGGCAAGACCTGCGGCCAGTGCGCCGGCTGCGTGCGCAGCCGCCCCTGCAGCCAGATGCGCACCGCCGGCATCGACTACGACGGCGGCTGGGCCCAGTACATGGTCACCCCCGAGGCAACCCTCATCCCCATCCCCGACAGCCTCCCCTTCGACCAGGCCGCGATCATCCCCGACGCGGTCTCCACCCCCTACGCCGCCGTCGTCGCCACCGCCGGGGTGCGCCCCGCCCAGTCCGTCGGCGTCTGGGGCGTGGGCGGTGTCGGCGCGCACAACGTCCGCGTCGCCCGCCTGGTCGGCGCCGCACCGATCATCGCCATCGACCCGCTGCCCAGCGCCCGCGAGCGCGCCCTGGAATTCGGCGCGGACCTGGCCCTGGACCCGGCCGCCCCCGACTTCGCCGACCAGATCCGCGCGGCCACCGCCGGGCAGGGCCTGGACTTCGCCTTCGACTGCGCCGGCGTGCCCGCCGTCCGCGAGCAGGCCGCCGCCACCCTCGGCCTGGGCGGAGTCCTCATCCTGGTCGGCATCACGCCCAGGCCGCTCACCATCACCGAAGGCCTGACCTTCAACTACATGATGAAGCAGGTGCGCGGCCACTACGGCGCCACCCCCGAGGGCGTCACCGAGCTGGTCCAGCTGGCCTCCAACGGCCGCCTCGACCTGGCCCCCTCCATCACCGACCACATCCCGCTCGCCGACGCCGCCGACGCGGTCAACCGGCTGGAGAACAAGATCGGCGACCCGATCCGCCTCATCCTCGTCCCCTGACAACTCTGCAGAAGGACGACCAAGACCACCTCGGGCAGGGGTGAGTGGGCGCCGGTGCTTGAGGGAGCACCGGCGCCCTCGGCTTCCCGGTATCCGGGTCTGGCGCATACCGACCTCCGGGGCAGGTGAAGTCGGGCAGGGCGAGCCGGGTGATACCTCTGCGTGGGACGCACCGATGTACTGGCCGCCGCGGGAGGAACGGAACGCGAGGTCTCCCGGTGAGCGCCACGCCGAAGTGGAGAGTCAGGTGACTCCTTCCGCTGCGGACTGTGGAACCGCTGCCGGCGACTCGTACCTGGGTGCCAGAACCGGCTCCTCCCAAGCGGCGTACAGTCCGCCCGCCTGCGGCCACAGGACGCGCCGGCGTCCCGCTCCTCCGCCACCGGGTCATCCTGATGGCCGGCCTACGCCGCCGCTACGCGGGTCGGCCCACCGCCACACCGAGATGATCTCCGGCTACGAAAATCTTGCCAGAGCCGCGTTCAGGTGTACGCCGACAGGTGCTGCATCGTCAGCCGGTCGAAGCCCCCGAGGCCCCCCGAGGAACCTCGCGATCGTCTCGGCGGGCCGGGCGAGATGGTGCTCATACGACCCCAGGAATACCCTCCAAGTCCAGCGCTGCCGCGTCCGAGAAGAGCTTTGGCGCGCCCAGGGCGCACTCCGCCCAGACCGTCTTGCCACGTCGGGCATGGCGCGTTCCCCAGTGCTCGGCGAGTTGGGCGACAAGGAACAGACCTCGCCCGCCCTCGTCGAAGACACGGGCCCGGCGCAGGTGCGGAGTCGTGCTGCCGGCATCCGCGACCTCGCACATGAGGGTGCGATCGTGGATGAGACGCAGCTGGATGGGAGGCCGGCCGTAGCGGATGGCGTTGGTGACCAGTTCGCTGACGACCAGTTCGGCGGTGAAGTCGAGTTCCTCCAGTCCCCAGGTGGTCAGCTGCTCGGAGACGTTCGCTCTGGCCCGGGCGACCTCGGCCGGGTCGGCATCCACGTCCCAAGTGGCGACCTGACCGTCCCCGAGAGCGTGGGTGCGGGCCAGGAGGAGTGCCACGTCGTCGTCCGGTCGGTCTGCCGGCAGCAGCGCTTCGAGGACGGTGTCGCAGGTCGCCTCCAGGGAGGCGGAGGACTGCGCGAGGGCGTGGCACAGTCGGGTGAGGCCCGCCTCGATGTCGTGGTCGAGGGCCTCGATCAGGCCGTCGGTGTAGAGGGCGATGAGGCTGCCCTCGGGCAGGTCGATCTCCGCCGCCTCGAACGGCAGGCCGCCCAGGCCGAGTGGCGGGCCGGCGGGCAGCTCGAGGATCTCGGCGGTTCCGTCCCGGGTCATCACGGCGGGCAGCACGTGGCCCGCGCGGGCGAGGGTGCAGCAGCGGGCGACGGGATCGTACACGGCGTACAGGCAGGTGGCCCCGATGTCCCCCGCGGGTTCGGTGTCCGTTCGGGCAGAGACCTCGGAAGAGACTTCGGCGGCCAGGCGGATGACGACGTCGTCCAGGTGGGTGAGGAGTTCGTCGGGCGGCAGGTCGATGTCGGCGAGGGTGCGCACGGCGGTCCGCAGCCGACCCATGGTGGCGGCGGCGTGGATGCCGTGGCCGACCACGTCGCCCACCACGAGTGCGACCCGGGCACCGGACAGCGGGATGACGTCGTACCAGTCGCCGCCCACGCCGAGCTGGGCGGCAGCAGGCAGGTAGCGGCAGGCGACCTCCACGGCGGACAGCGCGGGTGTACTGCGCGGGAGCAGACTGCGCTGGAGGGTGAGGGCGGTGGCGCGGGCGTGCGTGTATCGGCGAGCGTTGTCGATGGCGACCGCCGCCCTGGCCGCGACCTCCTGGGCGAGGAGCAGATCCTCGTCCCCGTACGCGTCGGGCTTGTGGTGACGGAAGAACTGAGCGACACCCAGCGTGGTGCCACGGGCGCACAGCGGTACCAGCAGCATGGATGCGGACGGGCCGAGGTGGTGCTGTGAGGGCCGGCCGGTGACCAGGGCGCGAGCCGGTGGTGATCCGTCCGGATACCTGTGGAGCTGCTGCGGCGGAACCGGCGATTCCCCGTAGATCGCTTCCAGGGAGGTCGTCTCGGGGGAACCGTCCATCCCCCGCTGGGCGACTCTGCGGACCACGAGTGCGCCCTTCGCAGGAGGCTCGTCTCCGGAAGGTGTGTCGAGGAGGTCGACGGTGACGGCGTCGGCGAAGTGCTCGGTGGCCAGGTCCGCCAACTCCTGGGCGGTGCGGGCGATGTCCAGGGTCGTTCCGACGCGTACGCTCGCCTCGTTCACCACCGACAGCCGCCACTGCACCCGGCGATCCCGCTCCTCCTGGAAGGCCAGGACGCCCGTCTCCGATGTGCGGTCCACGTACTCGGTCATCAGTGCGATCAGCTTGCGTGTCGCCGCGTTGATCAGCTCTGCATCGCTGGTGAGCCGGGGCAGCTCTTCGAGCAGCCGGTCGAGGATACGGCCCTGCGAGAGCGGGAAGGCGCGCAGCATCGCTGTGACCGGCTTCCCGCGCTGAGCCAGCCGACGCGCGCGCTCTGCGTCGGCGGCCGGCGGGTCGATCCGCCTTGGCCCGATGCCGTGCTCGATGCCGAAAAGTATGGCGCGGACGTGCTCGGCGATGTTCTCCGCCGTCATCTGCGCGATGTCCGGTTCGTCCCACAGCTCGGGGACCTCGCGCCGCAGGCATTGCTCTACGTCGTGGATCAGCTCGTCCGCTCGCGGACTGAGTTCATGCGCGGCACGGGACAGAAGACTGTCCGCGGTGAGGTCCACGCTGATGACGTTACGCCGTCCCCTGGTGGCCCGCGAAGCCTCAGCCGGCTGCGCGGTGTCCGGGAGGAGCCCGGTCTCACGGGCTGGTCGTGGTCGAGGACGAGGGGTCCGCGCGGCCACCGGCGAACGGGGTGGCGCCCACGACTTTCCGGTTCCCACGGGGCTTGGCGCAGCCGGTGCTCCGGATCAACTGAGGTCGGGCAGCGGCCGCCGGGGCACCTGGTGGGCGTCGTCCGGCGGGACGCCGAGCATGCGCAGGACCATCTCGGCCAGGTCCGAGGCGGCCTCGTCGCCGTCGAGGTCGGGGCGGGCCAGCCGCAGTGCCACGAGGGACAGCAGGGTCCCGCCGAGGGCGGACAGGGCGGTGGTCGGGTTGGTGCAGGTGAAGCGGCCCGAGGCGATGCCGATCTCCAGGTCGCGCAGGGCTCGAGGGGCGAGGCCCCGGTCGGTGTGGATCTGGGCCAGACCGCGGTCCCGCAGGATCCGCATGAGCTCAGGGTGGGAGTCGGCCATCCGGGCGGTGAGCCGGAAGCCCGCCGCGACAAGCTCGGCCGGGTCGTCGATTCCTTGTACGCACTCGTCTATGACCTGCCCGAATTCCTCCAGGGCGTCTGTCACCGCGGCGTCGAACAGCTCCGTCTTGGACTCGAAGTGGTTGTAGAAGGAGCCGAAACCGACGTCCGCGCGCTCGGCGATGGCCTGGATGCTGGCGCTGGTGTCCCCGGTCTCCGCGAGGATCTGCCGGGCCGCGCGGACGAGCGCCTGACGGGTCTCGGCGCGGCGCCGTTCGAAGCGGTTCTTGGGCGGGGCTGACGTCGGCATACGGCGAGTGTAACAACCATCACGATCAGTCTGCCATTACTGATGAGATCATCAATTATTTGGGTCCACCCTATTGACGATGGGTAACGGCAAAGTTGATGATTTCCTCATTACAGCAGTGTTGCTTGGAGGACACCATGTCCCACACCTCCGTTAACAGGGCCGCCCCCCAGACGCCCCACCAAGACCTCCACAGTGAGCAGGGCGCCTTGCGCGGTGAGCATCCGGGACGGTCCCGGAATCCCGTGATCAAGGTGGCCGACCTGGCCTGGCTGGAGTTCGAGAAGCCTGACCTGGACCGGGCCGAGGTCTTCGCCCGTGACTTCGGCTTCGCGATCGCCGCCCGCACCGAGAGCGAGCTGTGGCTGCGCGGCACCTTCGCCGGCTCGCCCTGCATGGTGATCCGGCGTGGGCGTGTGTCGCGCTTCGTCGGACCGGCGTTCCGCGCGGCCGAGCGGGCCGACCTGGACCGGCTGGCCCGCGCCACCGGCAGTACCGTCCAGGACATCGGCGTACCGGGCGGTGGGCAGTCGGTCGCCCTGCTCGATCCCTCGGGCCTGCCGGTCCGGGTCGTGCACTGCGCCGAGCAGCTGCCCGAGCTGCCCGAGCAGCAGCCGCTGATCCTCAACTTCGGTACCGATCACCGTCGTACGAACGCCACCCAGCGTCCGCCCCGTGAGCCGTCCCGTATCCAGCGGCTGGGCCATGTGGTGCTGGAGACACGGATGTTCGCCCGCACCCTGGACTGGTACCTGGACACCCTCGGGATGATCGTGTCCGACTTCCTGTTCCTGGACGGGCAGCGCGGGCGCGGGCCGACGATGGCGTTCGTCCGGTGCGACCAAGGGAGCGTGGCCGTCGATCACCACACGCTGGCCCTGCACCTGGGGCCCGGCAGCGGCTACGTCCACTCCGCCTACCAGGTCACCGACCTCGACGCGATCGGCGCCGGCGGGGAGTACCTGGCCGAGCGCGGTTACCAGCGCAGCTGGGGCATCGGCCGGCACATCCAGGGCAGCCAGCTGTTCGACTACTGGCGCGACCCCGACCACTTCATGCTGGAGCACTTCGCCGACGGCGACCTCTTCTCCTGCGACCTGGAGCCGGGCTGGGCGCCGATGTCGGCGAGCGGCCTGTCCCAGTGGGGCCCGCCGGTCACCCGCGACTTCCTGGGCACCAGCCCGTCCCCCGCCAAGTTGCGCGAGGTCATGACGGCCCTGCGTGGCGACAACGAACTCGACCCCGCACGCCTGCTGGGCCTGATGAAAGCGATGAGCTCATGAGCACCAACGTTCTGCGCACCACCGACGGCTGGTGGGTCGTCCGGGACGAGCGCGCCGTCCGTGTCGGGACCAAGGCGGTCACCACCGCCGAGCTGCTCGCCGACCGGGACGCGGTCCGCGAGGCCGCCGCCTCCGCCGAGAGCGGCACGCCCGTCGCCGACCTGGTGGCGCTGCCTCCGGTCACCACCCCCTGCCGGGTGGTCGCCCAGATGGTCAACTACCGCAGCCACGCCAAGGATTCGGGCTTCACCGGCGACATTCCGCCCACCTTCTTCCGCAAAGCGTCCGGCTCGGTCAGCGGACCGCACGAGAAGATCGTCCGCCCCGCGCACGTGAAGTTCCTCGACTACGAGGTGGAACTCGGCCTCGTCATGGGCGCGACCCTGCCCGTGGGCACCGTCGTCGAGGAGCAGGACCTGCCGCGCTACGTAGCCGGCCTTGTCTTGACCAACGACGTCAGCGCCCGCGACGTCCAGCTGACCAAGACCCAGTTCTACGAGAGCAAGTCCTATCCGACCTTCACGCCGACGGGGCCGTACCTGGCCCTGCTGGAGCCCGAGGACTTCGCCCATCTGCTGAACCTGCGGTTGCAGCTGTCGGTCAACGGCGTGTCGCGCCAGGACCGCACGCTGGCCGACATGATCGTACGGCCCGCACAGGCGCTCACCCTGCTCGCCCGCTTCCAGACCCTCGACCCGGGCGACCTGCTGCTGACCGGCACTCCCGGCGGCACGGCCCTGAAGGCCCCGCCCAAGCCGGCCGAGAAGATCGGGGCGCTGCTGCCGCCTGCACTGAAGTGGAAGGCGTTCTTCAAGGGCCAGGCCAAGAACCCCCGCTACCTGCGCAACGGTGACCTCATCACCGCCACGATCGCCACCCCGGACGGGCAGATCAACCTCGGCGAGCAGCGCACCCCCGTTACGGACGCACCATGAAGGCCTCGTCCCGCAGGCCGGTGGTGATCATCGGCGGGGGACCCGTCGGGGTCACGGCCGCCCTCCTGCTCGCCCAGCACGGCGTGCGCAGCTTGATCCTCGAACGCCACGGGGACATCTACCCCCTGCCGCGCGCCGTCGTCGTGGACGACGAGATCCGCCGGATCCTGCAGAGCCTCGGGGTCCACGAGGAATTCGCCGCCCTCGCCCGCCCGGCGCCCGGGCTGCGGCTGCTGGACGCCCGGCGCCGCGTGATCACCGAATTCCCGCGGTCCATGGACGGACTCCACGGCTTCCCGCAGCTGAGCATGTTCAACCAGCCCGAGCTGGAACGCCTGCTGCGTGACGCCTTGGCGCGCCACCCGGAGTGCGAGCTGTGGAGCGGGGTGGAGGTCGTGTCCGTCACCCAGTCCCTCGCACAGTCCGTCGCACGGGACACCGACGGACCGAACGACCCGACGGGTCCCGTCCGGGTCACCTTCCGGCGCAACGGCAGCGACGAGGAGGAGCACCTGTGGGCCGATGCCGTCCTCGGCTGCGACGGCGCGGGCAGCCTCACTCGTGACGCCATCGGCACCGACTGGGAGGACCTGCACTTCCAGGAGAGCTGGCGGGTCATCGACGTGCGCACCACCCGCCCGGTGCGTACCTGGGAAGGCGCCGAGCAGATCTGCTGCCCCACCCGGCCGGCCACCTTCATGCGCATCAGCGAGGACCGCTACCGCTGGGAGTTCCGGCTGGCCGACGACCAGAACCTGGACGGCCCGGACGGATGGGAGCGCCTGCGCGAGCTGGTCGCCCCCTGGGTGGACCTGCCGGCCTCGCAGGGCGACGACTTCGAGGTGATCCGGCAGGCCCAGTACACCTTCCAGGCCCGTCTCGCCGACCGGTGGCGCAGGGGGCGCGTCTTCCTGCTGGGCGACGCCGCCCACCTCACCCCGCCCTTCGTCGGGCAGGGTCTGTGCTCCGGCCTGCGCGACGCCCACAACCTCACCTGGAAACTCGCCCGCGTCCTCCAACAGCGCGCACACGAGGACCTGCTGGATACCTACGAACGCGAGCGCAGGCCGCACGTCCGCCATGTGATCCGCGTGGCGGTCGCCGTCGGCTGGGCCATGACCGGCGGGCAGGACCGCGGTGCGGCGTTCCGCCGGGCCGTGGTGGGCGCGGTCTGTCGCATCCCCGGCGTGACCGCGGCGGTGAGCCGTGACCTCAGCCCCGCCCTGAGCGCCGGTCCACTCGTACGGCGCCGCCCCAGGCTGACCGGACGTGTACTGGCCGGCACCTTCTGCCCGCAGCCCTGGGTACGGCATGACGGCAGGCGAGTGCGCCTCGATGACGTCCTCGGGGACTCCTTCGCCGTCCTGACCGCCGTGCCGCCCACGGCGCAGATGACGGCCGTGGCCACGGCACTGGGCGCCCAGACGATCCACGTCGACGACCTGGGCGACGACGACACCGTGGCCGGCTGGCTGGCACGCGGCCGTGCCGACGCCGTCCTGCTGCGCCCCGACCGCGTCGTGATGGACATCGTCCCGGCCGGCACCGGCGACTTCACGGACACCGCCGCCTGGGCCCCCCTGCTGCACACGGCCCGCCGTACCGCCGACGCCCGGCCCGCCCCCTGACGAGGAACACCACACCATGACCACCCCGCACCCCACGCCGTACCCGGAACCCTTCTTCACTCCCGACCCGCACGTGGCCGCCCGCAGCCGCATGGCGGACTTCGCCGAATGGGCCGCCCGGCACAAGAGCGCCGACGGCGTTCCCGACCCCACCGACTACCAGGCCCTGCACCGCTGGTCCGTCACCGACCTGGAAGGGTTCTGGGAGGCGGTGTGGGAGTACTTCGCCATCGACGCGACGACGGAGTACGAGCGGGTGCTGGCCGAGGAGACCATGCCCGGCGCCCGCTGGTTCCCCGGCGCCACCCTCAACTACGTCCATCACGCGCTGCGCAACCTGCAGCCGGACGCTCCCGCGATCACCGCCCTGGACGAGACCGGAGCCGGCTATGAGATCACGGGCCGGGAGCTGCGCGCCCGGGTCGCCTCCGTCGCCGCCAGCCTGCGCGACCTGGGCGTCGGACAGGGCGACCGGGTGGTGGGCTACCTGCCCAACACCCCCCACGCCATCATCGCCTTCCTCGCCACCGCCAGCCTGGGCGCGGTGTGGTCGGTGTGCGGCCAGGACTACGCGCCCAAGGCCGCCGCCGACCGCTTCGCCCAGCTCGAACCCACGGTGCTCATCACCGCGGACGGCTACCTCTTCAACGGCACCACACACGACCGCCGGACCGCCTCGCTCGAACTCGCCGCCGCCCTGCCGACGCTGAAGGCCACGGTGCTCGTGGACCACGTGGGCCTTGCCTGGCCCGAGGGCCGGGGCTCGGGGCTGACGGTTCCCTGGGAGGACACGGCCACCCGCTCCGAGTACCTCACCATCGCCCCGGTGCCGTTCGACCACCCTCTGTGGGTCGTCTTCTCCTCCGGCACCACCGGCTTGCCCAAGGGCATCGTCCACGGGCACGGCGGGGTCCTGCTCGAACACCTCAAGATGCTCGGCCTGCACACCGATCTGGGCACCGGGGACCGCCTTCTGTGGTACACCACCACCCACTGGATGATGTGGAACCTGGTCGCCTCCACCCTGCTGACCGGTGCCACCACCTGCACCTACGACGGCAGCCCGGCACCGCAGGCGCGCCCGGACGTCCTGTGGGAGCTGGCGGCCCGTCACAAGGTCACCGTCTTCGGCACCAGTCCTCAGTACCTGCTGGCCATGGCCAAGCTGGGCATCGAACCCTCCGTGCACGACCTGTCGGCCGTCCGCGTCGTCGGCTGCACCGGCTCCGCTCTGCCCGCCTCCGCCTACCCCTGGGTCCGCGACCACGTGGGCGCCGGCGTCCAGCTGGCCTCCACCAGCGGCGGCACGGACATCGTCTCCGGCTTCGCCGGCAGCGCCTCCACGACCCCCGTCTGGGCGGGGGAGCTGTCCGCCCCCGGCCTGGGCGTGGCGCTGGCCGCCTACGACGCGACGGGCACCCCTGTCCTCGATCAGGTCGGCGAACTGGTCGTCACCCGGCCCATGCCGTCCATGCCGCTGTACTTCTGGAACGACCCCGACGGCAGCCGCTACCGCGACGCCTACTTCGGCGCCTACCCCGGTATATGGCGGCACGGCGACTGGATCACCCTCACCTCGCACGGCTCGGTGATCGTCCACGGCCGCTCCGACGCCACCCTCAACCGCAACGGCGTACGCCTGGGCAGTGCCGACATCCACGACGTCGTCGAACACCTCCCCGAGATCACCGAGGCCCTCGTCATCGGCGCGGAGGAACCCGACGGCGGCTACTGGATGCCGCTCTTCGTGGTCCTCGCCGACGGGGTCGGCCTGGACGACGCCCTGCGCGACCGGATCCGCGACGCGATCCGCGCCGGCGCCTCACCCCGCCACGTCCCCGACGAGATCATCGCCGTACCGGCCCTCCCGCACACGAAGACCGGCAAGAAGCTCGAGGTCCCCGTCAAGCGCCTGCTCCAGGGTGCTCCCGCCGAGCAGGTCCTCAACCCCTCGGCGGTCGACAACCCCGACCTGATCGCCTACTTCGCCCGCCTGGGCGCGGAGCGGAACAAGCGGTCAGCACACAACACATGACGTCGGCCAGGGGACACAGGCCCCCGTGACAGCACCGGGTCCTTGTGCCCCGCCCGGCTCCGCAAAGCCCGTCCCCACCGCGTGGTGCCGGGGCGGTCAACCCGCCCCGGCACCACACCATCCGCACAACCGAAGTAAGAGAGAAACCATGAGCATGACCGACCGCGAACCGCAGGCCCTCGATGTCCTCGACGACGCCGGACGAAAGGTGCTGTTCACCGAGGCCCGCACCGCGAACACCTTCGCCGAGGTGGCCGTCGCCGACGACGAACTCGCCTTGATCTGGGAACTCGCCCGCTGGTCGCCGAGCGCCGCCAACGGCCAGCCCCTGCGCGTGCTCTTCGTGCGCACCCCCGAGGGCAAGGAGCGTCTCGTCCGGCATCTCGACGAGGGCAACAGGGCCAAGACGCTCAGTGCGCCGGCCGTGGCGGTCCTGGCGTACGACGTCGACTTCCACGAGCAGATGCCGACCGTCTTCCCGGCTCGCGGCGAGATGCTGCGAGCGGCGTTCGCCGACCAGACGGAGAAGCGCGAGAGCCTCGCGGCCTACAACTCGGCACTGCAGACCGGGGTCTTCCTGCTCGCGGTGCGCGCGGCGGGGCTGGCGGCCGGTCCCATGGCGGGCTTCGACCGGGCCGGCGTGGACGAGGAGTTCTTCGCCGGTACCAGCTGGCGTTCGCATCTGGTGGTCAACATCGGTCACCCCGGCGCCGACCCGTGGTTCCCGCGGCTGCCCCGCGTGCCCGCCGAGGACGCCGTCGCCTATGCCTGAGGCACTGCCGCCGTCTGGTAGGTGAGAGGCGCCATGCCGTGGGCGCCGGTGCTCTTCTGAGTACCGGCGCCCATTTTTACCGAGGTGGCTGTGATGGATTTTCTGCAGAGGTGTCAGGGCACGAGAACGAGACCAGGGCGCCGACCGGCACCGTGACGATAAGTGCGCCGTCCTGCCGAGCTCACGCATCGCCCGCTGTCAGTCGGCCTGTTGCTCGGCGAGCCGCAGCCCGGCGGTCCACTTCTCCTCGACACGGCCGAGCTTCCACACGGCCAGGGCAGCAGCCCAGGTGGCGAAGAACAGGCCGACGGTGACGAAGCCGATGGTGATCAGGTCCAGGCCGCTGATCCAGCCCCAGAACGCGCCGTGCAGGCCGGCCTTGTCGGCGAACAGGCCCAGCCGTAGGCGAAGTTCATGAAAGAACCGTCGATGGTGTCCAGCAGGCTCATGCCGGCCGCGAAAAGGACCGGCAGGCAGAGGATGGCGTACCAGGGCAGGCCGAGCTGATACATCTGCCAGGGCCTGGTGATCGACTTCATCACGCGTCCAGCAGACGGTTGATGAGGGCGATGACGTAGAGGAACGTCCCGGAGACGGTCGTGCCGATCAGCTCGGTGACGTGGTGCAGCTCGGAGTTGTCCAAAGGTGCGCGGCTCTCGCTGCGCAGCAGCCGTTCATCGTGTCGATCTCGTCGCTCGAGTTCGGGGAGGGCGGTGCGCCAAGGCACGGAAATCTGGCGCCAGTTGACGCACACCGTCCTGCCAGGGGGTGTCGATCGCGAGTTTACGCATGGAGAGCGCCTCGATCCCGTCGGCGTGGGGAGGCCGCAACAAGCCGTGGCTCAGGGTGATGCCGGGGGTCAGTACGCGACGAGGCGGTGGAGAGACTGCAGGGCCCGGCGTCGAACGGCACCGGCAAAGTCGCAGAGGTCAAGACGAGTGCAGGCAGGAGGGTGCCGTTGAGCCCCTCCTGCCTGCCACCCGGGCGCGGTCAGGACTCGCTGATCCCCAGATCAGCGGCCGCCTGGCTACCGCCAGCGGGTATCACGGCGACGTGCACGGTCTGAGCCCACCCGTGCCGACGGCGCATGTCTCACCGGTGGTCGCGGCCTCGGTCGTGGTCGCACCACTTCGAGTCGCGGTCATACCGCTTCGAGTCGTGGTCGCACCACTTCGAGTCGCGGTCATGCCGGTCCCAGTCGCGGTCGTACCGCTTCGAGTCGCGGTCGTACCGGTCCCAGTCGTAGCGGTAGCTGCTGCTGTGCTTCCAGCTACGGTCCTCGTCATCCCAGTAGTAGTAGAAGTGACCCCGGCGGTCGTACCGGACCGAGTCGGTGTAGCGGTCGCTGTGCTGTCGGTCGCGGTATCCGTCCCGGCGGTCGTCCTCCTTGGATGTGTGCCGGTAGGCGACACCGCGGTCCCCCCGGTAGTCGTCGGCCTTGACGCTGACGGCCAGGCGCTGCACGTGCGCAGACTCAGGAACCGCGGCCGAGGCAGTGCCCCCGGCGCCGAGAATGGCTCCACCCGCGACCGCGGCGGAGGCGGCAGCGAGAGAAATGCGCCTCGTGAGCTTCCTCATGTTTATCCCCTTCGTGTTGGCGTCATCCGCAATCCCAGCGATTGCTTACGCAGGTGATGCGGTGCGCCCCGTCCATGTCGAAGCCGCATCGGCTGGTTCACCCCTCGTGAGGGCACAGCCGGCGGCCATCAATCGAAACGGAGGCCGCCGATCCGGTGGCTCTCCGCTGCGTTCCATACGTCGTATGGAAGTACATTGATATCAGAGAATGTCCGGAAATGTCGAACGCAGAGGTTCGCGGCGCCGAGGTGCGGCTCACCAGATCTGGCCGCGGCCCGGGTGCGCCGGCCCGCCGAGCAGCCAAGACGTGGCTCGCGGCGGACCGACGGCCGTGCGGCCGTCGGGACTCCCCGTTGATGCCACGTGCGACCACGACTCGAAGCGGTCCAACGACGACCGAGGCCGCGACAACCGGTGAGACATGGGCCGTCGGCACGGGTGGGCTCAGACCGTGCACGTCGCCGCGATACCCGCTGGCGGTAGGCAGGTGACCGTTGATCTGGGGATCAGCGACTCCTGACCGCGCCCGGGCGGCAGGCAGGAGGGGCTCAACGACCCTCCCGCCTGCGCCTGTCGACATTCCATACAGCGTACGGAATGGGTGATACCGTACAGCGTATGAAACGTCCGCGCCGACTTCGTCCGGCCGGAAGGCCCCCCTGGGCGGGGGCTCGGGTCTGCTCGTCGGAGTCGGCTGGACAGCCGGCGTCCGCTCCAACCCCGCCTTGGCCCACTTCGGCCTGCCGCTCGGCCCGCGTGGCCACGTCGACGCCCTGCACCCTCCAGGTCAGGGGCCTCGACCACGTGTGGGTCGCGGGCGACAACGCCAGGTTCCCGACCTGGCCGCCGAAGAGGGCGCGTGATGCCCTCCCGACGCGCAGCACGCCGTACGCGACCCCAGTGTTCGCCGACCACGTGATCGCGGTTCCGCGCGGCCGTCCGCCGAAGGAGTACCGGCACAAGAACCTGGGCGCGGTGGCCCGCTTCGGCCTCCACAAGGGCGTCGCGATCCTCTTCACCGAGGCGGCCACGCCGTCCCACAGCCGTACCTGATCTCTCCGCCCGTTTTTGTCCCTGTCTCTTTCCGTCATACCTGCGTCCGTCGCCTGGAGGACTGCCCCCATGCCACAGAACACCGTCGCCGCCGCTCGCGGCACTGAGACCACACCGGAGAATGGGCCTGCCGACCCGTCACACCAGCGCCGCTGGTGGATTCTGGTGGTCATTTCACTCGCCCAACTGATGGGCGTCCTCGACGGCACCATCGTGAACATCGCTCTGCCGTCCGCCCAGCACGACCTGGGCTTCTCGGACGCCGACCGGCAGTGGGTGGTCACCGCCTACGCGCTGGCCTTCGGCAGCCTGCTACTGCTCGGCGGCCGGGTCGCAGACCTTGTCGGGCGGAAGGTGACCTTCCTGGTGGGTCTGACCGGCTTCGCGGCCGCTTCCATACTGGGAGGCGCGGCGAACAGTTTCGGCATGCTCGTCACCGCGCGCGGGATCCAGGGCCTGTTCGCCGCCCTGCTGGCTCCGTCCGCGCTGTCGCTCCTGATGACCACCTTCACCGATCCGCGCGAGCGGGCGAAGGCCTTCACCGTCGCAGGCTCGGTCGCCGGTGCGGGTGGAGCCATCGGCCTGATCCTCGGCGGGGTGCTGACCGAGTACCTGGACTGGCGCTGGACCATGTACGTCAACGTGGTCTTCGCGGTGGTGGCGTTCGTCGGTGGCGCAGCCCTGCTGCACCGCACCCCGCGAGACACGTCCTCGAAGCTCGACGTCCCCGGCACCCTGCTGGTCTCCGCCGGTCTGTTCTGCCTGGTCTACGGTTTCTCGAACGCCGAGACGCACGGCTGGGGTTCGGTGGCGACCTGGGGCATGCTCGCGGCCGGTGCCGTACTGGTGGGCCTCTTCGTCTGGTGGCAGAGCAAGGCGGCATATCCACTGCTGCCCCTGCGGATCCTGCTGGACCGTAACCGCGGCGCCTCCTTCGTCGCCCTCTTCGTCAGCGGCGCGGGCATGTTCGGCGTGTTCCTGTTCCTGACCTACTACCTGCAGCAGAGCCTCGGTTTCAGCGCCCTGAAGACCGGCTTCGCCTTCCTGCCCATGATCGTGGCATCGGCGTCCGCCTCCGCCGTGGCCGCCAACGTCCTGGTGCCGCGCATAGGCCCCAAGCCGGTGGTACCGGTGGGCATGGCCATTGCGGCCGCCGGCCTGGTCTGGATGACCGCGCTGGACCTGAACAGCGGATACGTGACGCAGGTACTGCCGCAGCTGGTGCTCGTCGGCATCGGGCTGGGCGCGGTCATCGCGCCCGCGATGAGCCTGGCCACCTCCGGCGTGGCCGCGGCCGACGCCGGAGCCGCGTCCGCCGCCGTCAACACCGTCCAGCAGGTCGGCGGGTCCATCGGCGTCGCCCTGCTCAGCACGATGGCCTCCGAAGCCGTCACCGACCACTTGTCAGACCGCAACCCCAAGGACCCCGGCGTCCTGGCCCAGGCCGGCCTCGAGGGCTACTCCACCGCCTACTGGTGGTCGGCGGCCATCTTCGTCATCGGCCTGGGCGTGACCGCCCTGATCTACCGCCGTGGTGTGCCCCAGCAGGACGAGAGCGCCGCACCTGTCGTTCACATGTGACCAATGAACGGGTCTGTCTGAGAGGGGCGCAGGCCGTGCTGCAGTCACCTGCTGCAACAGCTGCCGTGCACGAGGAATCAAAGAGGGAAGTATCCGGGTACCTTTGACGGGGCAGCCCCGGGAGAGTCGTGCAGATTCTCTTGGGGTTTCCATCAGCCGTCTCTGAGACAAAATGTCCCACAGTAAGCCGTAAGCCGCGTTGTCTCACAGAAGGGAAATGAGAGGCGAAGGTGGAAGACAGAATCGATCCGCGCCTGGCGCGCAGCCGTGACGCCATGGTCTCGGCGGCCACCGCATTGCTCACGGAGAGCGGGCTGGAGGCCGTGACACATCAAGCGGTTGCCGCCCGTGCCCGCGTTGGCAGAGCCACCGTCTATCGGCACTGGCCCAACCTTCTCGACCTCCGCCTGACCGCGCTGGAAGCCGGCATGCCGCCTCTGCCTCCGGTGCCCGAGGAGCTTCGGGCCGCTTCGGGCACCGATCCGCGAGCGGAGCTCGTTGACCGTCTGGGCGTGCTTGCCGAGCGGTGGGACGACGAACAGGCCGGTGCCGTCCTTGCCGCGATTCTCGGGGGCTCACGGCATGACGAAGGCATGCGCCGCCTCCGGGAGTCGCTGCTGAACCAGATCGCCGATGCCCTGCGCCCCGCTGTTACCGCGGCCGTGGAGCGCGGCCAGCTCAGGTCCGACGTCACCCCCGAGACCTTTGCCATGGCTACCGCGGGGCCCCTGTTCTTCGAGCGCTTTCTCGCCGGAAACCGCCTGGGGCGTGACACCGTGGACGCCGTCGTGGATGCCGCTCTGCGGGGCTGGTCCTAGGGCCTGTCCGGCGGATCATGCCGCAGACGCGGGGCGTGGCACGCCCGCCCCCAAGCTCTCGGCTTCGCTCGAGCAGGGAGGTACCCCCTCCGGCGTTGTCGTCGGTTGCCGACTCCCCCAAGTTCTCGGCTTCGCTCGAACAGGGGGGACCCCCATCGCGTCGACGCCCTCCTCCGCCTTGCAGCCGCACGCACCAGGCCCCGCTCACCGGCGACTATCAGGCGCCGCTGCTTCCCTGCGACCTGATCCGCCGGACAGGCCCTAGCGTCGTTGAGTCCCCGGCGTGGCTGGATGTCCGCCGTTCGGCCGGGGCCGATCAAGGTGGCAGCCCTTCGCAACCCATGCAGAGCTGCGAGGGTCCTGTCACCTCCGGGTTTCCCGACCACCCCAGCAGCAGTCGGCCGAACCTGCCGGCACGAACCGATCGGCCCTCCGCCAGGAGGGCCGCGGTATCGGCCTCTACAACAAGCTCGACGCCTACGCCCTCCAGGACCAGGGCCTCGACACCTACGAGGCCGACGCGGCCCTCGGCCTCCCCGAGGACGCCCGCGACTACACCGCCGCCGCGCAGATGCTCGCCGCTCTCGGCATCTCTGAGCTGGACCTGCTGTCCAACAACCCGGACAAGGCGGCCCAGCTGCGCACCCTGGGCCTTACGGTGACCCAGCACGTTCCCACGGCGTCTTCACCACGGCCCACAACGTCCACTACCTCCGTACCAAGGTGGTCCGCACCCAGCACACGCTGCCGCTGACGGAACCGACGGCGGGCTGACGGCCGATGCCCATCGGCTCATGGCCCAGCCCTGTCGTCACCGCGCGTGACCAGGCAGATGGGCCGCGTCGCCGAGCAGGCAGACGCGTCCCCGGCGCCGGCGGTCGCGATGCGAACCCGGAAGCTGTACTCGGTAAGTCGCGGGCTCTCGGTCCTGTTAGCGGGCCCAGCCTGAGGCTGGCACACTGAATTTGTGCTTCCGCTAATGGCCGCTGCTGAGCAGAACGCGATCTCGTCGCTTTCTGCTGCCAGCATTGTTTCGGTCAGTGCATTGGTCTTCACCGTCGCCTCATTCTGGTGGCTCAACGCCAGACAAGGACGCCTGGAGTCGTGGGAGCCTCATTCCTTTGCAGCGATTGTCCACGGCTCCATGGTTCGCCTGCGGCTTCCGCTCGTCGTGCACAACACCGGTGTCAAGCCGATAGTCGTGCAGGATCTCAGGCTGAGC